>JBGTMF010000420.1:0-5623 GCA_041743795.1 Thermodesulfobacteriota bacterium
GCTCGCCGCGCTGCGCTGGCCGCACTTCGATGTGCGCCGTCTCGGCGCCACGATCGGCGCCGAGATCGCCGGCGTCGATCTGACCGGCGACCTGCCGGACGAGATCATTGGCGACATCCGACGGGCGCTCGGTGAGTACAAAGTCCTGTTCTTCCGCCGCCAACCCCTGACCGCGGCGCGACACGTGGAGTTCGCGCGGCGCTTCGGCGAGCTCGAGGTACATCCCTTCATCCCGTCCAACACCGGGCAGCCCGAGCTGGTCCGCTTCGAGAAGTCGAGCGACGTCGGCGGCTTCGAGAACGGCTGGCACCACGATGTCACCTGGCGCGAATGTCCGTCGATGGGTGCCATCCTGCACGCCGTGAACGTGCCGGAGAACGGCGGTGACACGCTGTTCGCCGACATGGTGGCGGCCTACGAGGGGCTCGACGAGGAGACGCAGGCGCAGATCGAGGGCCTGACTGCCGTGCACGACTACATGCAGGTGTTCGGCTTCGGGATTCCGCCCGAGCAGCAAGCGAAGATGAGGGCGAAGTACCCGCCCGTCGAGCATCCCGTCGTCTGTACGCACGCCGAGACCGGACGCCGTCACCTGTACGTAAACCGGTTCTTCACCAGCCACATTGTCGGCCTCGACCCCGACGAAAGCACGGCCCTGATCAGCCGGCTGAGCCGGCGCGCGGAGATCCTCGAGTACCAGTGTCGGTTCCAGTGGGAGGTCGATTCGGTCGCCTTCTGGGACAACCGCGCCGTGCAGCACTACGCCGCGAGCGACTACTGGCCCGACGTTCGTGTAATGGAGCGCGCCAGCATCATCGGCACTCGCCCGGCGCGGTAGCCCGACCGATGTCAGCGGGGAGCGAAGCTAGTTTCAGCCTAGCGTCGCCACCGGCGTTCCGCCGGATCATTCGAATGAGAAACCACTCCCTGCATCCCGAAGGGATGTCAGAGATTAGCCGGTGGTTGAGCGAAGCGATACCACCGGTTGCGAAAGCCACCACACCGACATGCGCACCCCGGAGGGGTGCCAGAGCTTGCGGGACAGAGTATCTGGCACCCCTCCGGGGTGCGGTCAGAACTTCCCTCGCAACTCCCGGTGGTATCGCTTCGCTCAACCACCGGCTAACGGCTGCGAACCCTCCGGGTTCACGGAACCGATCATGAAGGCGGCCCAGGTCACTTTCACGCTGATGAAGTCAGTATGTTCGTGTGGAGTTTCAGGCTAGGCGCTTACCGTGCAAGCATCTTTGCATGACGCGTTCGAGCTGTTGAGCCGAGCGGGGTGGATGCTCGCGGTAGCGAGCATCCACCATCGCCATTGGGTCGCACTGATCATCTCCGCCACAGCGGCGCTGAGTCTCCTCTGCTATCGGCGCACGGCGAACATGGCATGGTTCGCCTTGGGCGCCGTCGTTCTCGGTACCTGGGCACAGGTCCTGCTGCTGTCGGACAACATCCCTCTCGGGGTTGGTCTGTACGCGATGGCGTTTGTATTGGCGTTCGCATCCGGAATGGCGCTGGTGCAGCGCCGTCCCGCGCGCGTGAACCTTCGCGTCGACCTCGCGCTGATCATCACGGCGACCGGCGCTGCCCTGCTGTTCCGCCTCATCGCCATCGACACGATGCCGTGGTTTGTCGACGTCGAACCCGGAGAGGCGTTTCTGCAGAGCCTCAGCCCGCATGGGTTGGCTCGCTACGTGAGCCACAACCGCGTACTCGACGACGGCGTGGTCCACATGGTGGGCCGTTTCGTTTCGAACTCTCTGCTCGGCCCGTCCATCGTGTCGCTGCGGGTCGTCAGCGTTGCCTTCGGAACCCTGGCTGTACTCCTCTGCTACGTTCTCGCCCGCCAGTTCGTCTCGCCCCTACTCGCGTTTGTCGCCGCTGGATTGCTCGCCACCGACCCGGCGCAACTGTTCTGGTCGCGAATCGAGGCAAGCCAAATCATTGCGGCAAGCGTCGCGGGCTTCGGCACGGCGTTGGTCTCCATCTGGCTGGTGCGGAGCTGGAGTGTGTCGTCCGGCGTCGCGACGATGCTCTGGATCCCGTTTACTCGCTACTTTTACGGCGCGGCGATCGGGCTGGCCGCCCTGCCCGCGATGGTCGCGCTGATCGGCACCGCCCGCCGCGACTCGAGACGGCGTGCTCTCCGCTCGGGGCTGTTCGTATTGGCGGGCAGCGTGCTCTGGTGGCACAGCAGCTCGTTCTTGCACAGCGCGGCGATCGGAGAATGGCGACCGATTTCGACGCTCAACGTCTATGGACGGCCGCTCTACGAACCACACGATCCGGAAAACGAGCTGCGCGATCTGTCGGCGCTGGAGACGGTGCGCGTGCAGGCGGTCCGCGGCATCGAGAATGGCGTCTCGATGCTCCGTCACATGGCACACGACCGTCGCGCGTACTCCAACTGGCTGATGATGGCGCAGGCCGATGATCGACACCGCCGCAGTATCGCCGCGGCGGTGTTTGCGCTTTTGGTGCCGGCGGTCGGCTACCTGTGCGGCCGCGCCCGCCGCGATCCCGAGATGGCCGTGCTCGTGGCGTGGCTGATTGCGCTGTCCGTACCCGGCCTGTTCAGCGAAGACCCGGCTCCGCGGCGAGTGGTCGGGACGATGGCGGGCGCTTACGTCGTGATCGCGGTCTTCCTCGGCGCCGTCATCGACGCATTCGGCGGGGCAAGTCGAGCGGCGCGAACCGCACCCAGGTTGGCGCTGGTCGGCGCGGCGGTTTGCGTTGCCATGATCAACCTCTCGAGCCACTTGCTCACCGGGCGCCAGGATCCCGGGGTCGCGAGATACGCCCGCTTCTTGGCCCCCATTTTCGCAAACCACGACGCGGTGTACCACAACATTGAAGACGGGGCCCTGGCGGCGACTTTGGTGTTTGCCAACGCCGAGCACTTCTCGCGCACTCTTCCTTGCTTCCAGCAAATCGGTTTCGTGCCGGACCCTCTCTCACCACCTCCGTGCGTTTTCGATCCCCCGATCTACGCAAATCTCTTCCCGGAGAGCACCCTCGGCGCGCGGAGCAAATCGCTGCAAATCAGGCGTGTCGCCTACCTCCAGGAGCTAACCTCGGAGGAGTCGTTGCAGCGCTATTACCACCTTCGCGGGCGGCTTCCCTCAGCGACGGTGACATTGGAGCGCATGTCGCTGCCGCCGGCGGGGTTGATCGACGTCGCCGTCGTCAGCACCGAGGTCGGACCTTGAACAAACCCGCTGCGCGACCTTCCTCTCCGCGGCTGATCCGCGACTAACGCGAATCGCCGAGCTGTTGTCCCGGTCGGTTTGACAGCGAATGGCGCAACCGGCTAAGGCAACCTCGAACTGCGGCGGAAGTTGGGGCGGATCGAAAAGGAGACGCTGCCACGAAGGGGTCGGACAGACGCACGGCGCTGTCGACACCCGGTCGTATCGACGGGCGCGTTGAGGCCGGCCCTACAGTCGCAATAGAAAGCCCGCAGCGCGTTGTCTTCTGGCAACTGCCTGCTGCGGGTTTCCGCGGCGCCGCAGGCGTCGTGTACCGGCGTTGCCGTGGCCACAGGGCGCGACCGCCCCCGCCGTAGATCTTCGAGGCTCGGGCGCGTGCGAGACAACCGCGCAAGCAGTTCCGGATCGAGCTCTCGCACCATGGTCGCCGCAACGGGGAACGCGACGGCTGTCTTGTGGAAGGGGGTACTCTGAAGGGAGTAGGTCAGACATGAAAACTTTGCTTCGTCGAATGTTGAGCATCGCGGCGCTGAGCGTCGCTGTTCCACTCACCGCTTGGCCTGCGAGCGGACAGATCGTCCTCGACCCACCGCTCGATCATCTCAAATGCTACCAAATCAAGGATTCGCTGGCGCCGAGTTTCTACAGCGCCGAGTTGCTGAATCAGTTCGGGCTCGAAAAGGGATGCCGCATTCGCGTTCCCGCTCGCCTGTTATGTGCCGAGACCAACAAGCGCATCCAGCCCCCAGCGTTTCCGCCCGGTGGCGGTCCCGCGGGAGATCCTGCCGGACACTTTCTTTGCTATGCGATCCGATGCGAGGCGAGCGAGCCGGTCCAGCCGTTTGTCGTGCAGGACCAGTTCGGCACCCGGGTCATCGCTGTCGATCGCGAACGCCTACTATGCGCACCAGCCGACAAGTTCATCTGCGGCGATGGCGACCTGGACCCGGGCGAGCAGTGTGACCCGGGGAATACGGCGACTATGTTCTGCCCTGACGGCACGCCTTGCGCTGACGACTGCTCATGTCCGACCGACGAGTGCGAGTGCGGAACCGATTGTGTGACTTCGTCCGGCGCGGTCGGAATGTGCCGGCCCACAGCGGCCGATCCAGACGACTGCGCATGCGTGCCCCCGCCGCCGCCCGACTGCGTCTGCGGAGATTCGTGTACGGATGAGAACGGGCAGCTGGGGACGTGCCGACCACTGGATCCGACCAGTCCCGACTGTCAGTGCTTCGTGCCCCCGCCGCCGCCCGACTGCGTCTGCGGGGATTCGTGTACGGCCGCGGACGGACAGCTGGGGACGTGCCGACCACTAGATCCGACGAGTCCCGACTGCCAGTGCTTCGTGCCGCCGCCGCCACCCGACTGCGTCTGCGGGGATTCGTGTACGGCCGCGGACGGACAGCTGGGGACGTGCCGACCACTGGATCCGACTAGTCCTGATTGCCAGTGCTTCGTGCCCCCGCCACCACCGGACTGTCCGTGCGGCGTGACCTGTACGGACGACGCGGGGAACACGGGTCAGTGCAGGCCGGTGCCCGGCAGCAACGAATGCCGCTGCTTCATCCCACCGCCACCACCGGTCTGCCCGTGCGGCAAGTCGTGCGAGGTCGACGGGGAGATCGGGCGTTGTCTGCCCGATCGCAGCAACCCAGGTGCCGGCTGCGTCTGCACCCGCCGTTGATCGCCAGTGCCCGAGGAGCGGGGACTCCCCGCTCCTCGGGCGCAGGCGTCATATGGAATCTCCGAACTGGTGTCACCAGTGCAACTTCGTAAAAGGTCTCGACTTTGACACGATTCAGGGCCTGGATTCTGCGTTAGCGCCTCGATTTCGGCCTCCGAATTGAACCGATCGATTGCGACGCGATCGCTCAGTACGGCCGACCATCGTTCGCCACTTCGATCGAGGCGGCGCGCGGCCGAGTTGGCGATCGGCCGAGTGCGACGCACGCGGGGGGTATATCGACGCAACGAGGCGGGCGTGGTTATGTCTCGCACCATTTTCAGCAGTACGCGCGAGCGACTCCCGCGCCGACGACGAGGGCCAGATCCGTGGGAATACGAGTACAGAGAACGGCTTGGGTATTGCGCGGCGCCATCGCCCTGGCTGCGATGGTCTACTTTCTCGGCACTGCATCGGCGCAGGCGCAGACCTGTGTCGGCGACTGCAACGGCGACGGACGCGTGACGATCAACGAGTTGATCCGCGGCGTCTCCATCGCCCTCAACCAACAGCCACTGTCGAGCTGCCCCGCCTTCGACGTGAATCTCAACCAGGTGGTGGCGATCAACGAGCTGATCGCCGGAGTCAACGCCGCCCTGCGAGGCTGCGCGCCGCCGGTGACGTTTCGCGGCATCTGCCTGCGACCGGCAGCGACAGGCCTGGTGCCCTGCGAGGCCGGCGCGCG
>JBGTMF010000421.1:0-5936 GCA_041743795.1 Thermodesulfobacteriota bacterium
GCGGCACGCGCGAGGACGACCGCTTCGTCGAGTACGACCACGCCGACGACGGCACGGCGCGGCCGGTGGCGGACCGACCGCCGGGAGAGAACAGCGCCGCAATCGTCTTCGGCCTGGCGACCGCTTACACGCCGAAGTACCCGGACGGACTGCGGCGCGTAACCATCCTCAGCGATCCGACGCGCGGCATGGGCTCGCTGGGGCCGGCGGAGTGCGAGCGCATTGCGGCGGCACTCGGCCTCGCCACCGAGCAGCAATTGCCGGTCGAGTGGTTTGCCACCTCGAGCGGCGCGCGCATCGCCATGGACAGCGGCACCGAGAACCTCGATGCGGTCGCCGGCGTGGTGCGACGCATCGTACGCTTCACCGAGGACGGCGGCGAGATCAACATCATCGTCACCGGCACCAACGTGGGTGCGCAGAGTTACTTCGATGCGCTGTCGACGATGCTGATGCACACCCGCGGCATCCTCGTCATGACCCAGGGCGCGGCGATGGTGCTGACCGGCAAACGCGCACTCGACGCATCCGGCGGCGTTTCCGGCGAAGACGAACGCGCGATCGGCGGCTTTGAAGACATCATGGGGCCGAATGGTCAGGCGCAGTACTACGCCGCCGATCTCTCCGCCGCCTACGACATCTTGCTGCGCCACTACGAGCTGACGTCGCCGCGCCGACACGCGACCCGCGACCAGGCCGATCGCAGCATCACCGGCGAACCCTGTCGCCGAGAGGATTGGCCCGACGCGCCGACCGATGCGACGGTCGGCGACTTCCTCGCGGCCGAAGAGAATCCTGGGCGCAAGAAGCCGTTCTCGATTCGTCCGGTCATGCGCGCGCTGGTCGACCGCGACAGCGACTGCCTCGAGCGATGGGGAAGCATGCGCGGCGCCGAGACTGCCGTCGTCTGGGACACCCACATCGGCGGACATGCCGTCTGCCTGATCGGCATCGAGAATCGCTCCCTACCTCGCGACGGTCATCCGCCGCCCGACGGGCCGAGAGAATGGGCCGGAGCGACGCTCTTCCCGCGATCGTCGAAGAAGGTGGCGCGCAGCATCAACGCCAGCAGCGGCAACCGTCCGGTGGTGATCCTGGCCAACCTGGCCGGATTCGACGGCTCACCCGAGTCGATGCGCGAGTTGCAACTCGAGTACGGCGCCGAGATCGCTCGAGCCGTCGTCAACTTTCGCGGACCGATCTACTTCGTCGTAACGTCGCGCTACCACGGCGGCGCCTACGTCGTCTTCTCCAGCCGCCTGAACGACGATCTGCACAGCATCGCTCTGACCGGATCGTACGCCTCGGTGATCGGCGGCGGTCCGGCGGCCACCGTCATTTTCAGCGAGGATGTACGACGCCTCACCGACGACGACCACCGCGTCGTGACCTTGCGACAGGAGTTGGCCGCTGCCCAATCTCGCTTCGAGAAGGCGGCCATTCGTTCACGGCTGGCGACGATTCGCGCCGACGTGCAAGCCGAGCACCACAGCGCGGTGGCGGCGGAGTTCGATCAGATCCACTCCGTCGAGCGAGCGCAGCAGGTCGGCTCCCTCGACGAGATCGTCGCCGCCGAACATCTGCGGCGCATTCTCATCGACCGACTGAACGGTCAGCTATGAAGCGACGCGGGGGCGGGATCTCTCCCGCCCCCAGTGGTTACGGACAACCAGATCCACCCGACGAACAGTCGATGTCCTGCGGTACGATCGAGACGCCATCGACGGCAATCCTCGCTGCGTCGTTGCCGACCATGTTGAACTGATAAACTTCGAATTTCATGTCGTGCAAGGTCAGGCGCACGTCAGTACATCGCGGGTCGAGCAACCCCAACGGCACCAGGAGATCGCCACCGCAGGTCGCGTGCCCACCCTGTTGCGTGCAGAACAGACTGCCCGTCGCCAGAGTCTCCGAAGTGTCCGCGCCGAGCACCGGACAATCGCCGTCGGGATCGATGGTGTCCCAAACGAGGCGCGACGTGAGGACCGCCGACAGGGCACTCGGCAGCGGTGTCGAGCGGACGCCGTGTAGGCGTATGCGTCCGATCTTGCGCTTGGTGAGTGGCTTCGGCTGCCGCATCCGATTTACCAGCGCCGAGCCCGAGTCAAAGTTTGTACCCGGATTGCACGGGCCTGTCGTGCAGAACGCTCGGATCATGCGAGCACGCGTCTTGGCGGTCGCGACCTCCTGCGCGGTCGCTGAGGGCGCCCAGATACAGAATCCGAGCGCGGCGACCAACGAGACCGTCAGAATGTTCTTCATGGCGACTCTCCTATTCCCCCCTGGCCGCAGCATCACGGACACCCAGAGCCACCGGAATTGCAGTCCGGAGTCTTGCCGATGACCAACGCGCCATTGCGCGCGATCTTCTTGGTGTCGTCGCCGACGCCGCCGTTCTCGAAGATTTCGACAACTATATCGGACAGGAAGACCTGGACGTCGGTGCAGTTGGGGTCGGAGAACACGCCGGGAGAGAGCACCAACTTGCCGCGACAACTCGACGACGTCGGGCCCTTGGTCCGGCAGTTCATCGTCGACGTCGCGACCACCTGCGTCAGGTCGGCTCCAGTGTCGGCACAGTCTGCGTCCGGATCCGTCGTCGCGAAGTTGACCCGCGCGCTCACCACTCCGTCGAGAACGGTCGGCAGCGGCGGCCCAGTCGACGAGACTCCGTCCAATCGCAGGACGCCGACTTCACGGCGAGTCAACGGCCGCGGTTGTTTCTGCTTCTTGAATTGCACGAAGCCGGTACGAAAATTATAGGCTGGGGCACACGGACCCGTCGTACACATCGCGCGCGCCATCGCCAAACGAACACTGGCTGTCCCCTTTTCCTGTGCGGCGCCTGGGTCAGGCCATGCAAAAAGCAACAGCGCCGCGACCGCGACGCCTACGAGCTTCGCCATGTTCCCCTCCTCGAATTACACGCAAAGCGCCCAGATCTGAGCAATGCAAAGCACTCGCGTAGTGATGATGAGTTTTACAACCCATCGCACGCCGCTTTGCATTTTTGCAACAAGTTTCTTTCATGGCCGGCAAGCACGCAGAATCAACAATCAATTCAGCTAGTTGGAGTCAGACACCTAGTGTTCTGGCGGATCCTGTAGGGAGTCGACCGGAAAAGCAGGCCGCTCCGCGATCGAGAGCTGCGAGGCGGCGGACGACTGCGGTGGGGACGGGATCTGCGAAAATATACGCCCGGCTGGGTGTGGCCGCCAGGCGACAACGGCTGAGACAGGCAATACGGGTCACCGACGCGATGACCTGCTTCACCGCGCCAATTCTACACGGATCGGCCCAACGTACGGAGACGGCGGGCCGATCCGGATACTCAGTCCTCGATGTAGAAGGCGCCCATGAGAATGAACATTTCGTCCTCGGTAGTGAAACCTCCGCGCAGCGGACAGGCGTCGCAGACGCCGTCACCTGCGCCGACGGTGGTATCGCAACTCGCGTCGCGCTGCTCTTCTCCACCGCCGCTGCAGCGCTGCCCGACACGCCCCTCGGTGCATCCCGTCGCTACCGCGCAGGGTCCACCCAGGCCACCCGTCGTCGGCGGCGAGGTGGCGCGGCGCTTGACCAGCGACGCGTCCGTCATGCCGTTGTCGTAAAGCGAACAGAAGGTGACCGTGCGCGCGGCCGGGCTCGAGTGCTCGCCGGGGAACGGCATCGCCGGGTCGAACTCGACGACGGTCGGATCGTTGTACACCAGGTTAGTGTAGAGGAGATCCTCTTCGGCGTTGCGCAGGACCGGCCCGGCCAACGCCTCGCGCACGAGTTGGATCAACTCGGCAACGGACACCCGCCCGTTGCCATCGCGATCGCTGCTGGGACAGTCGCGGAGCTGCCGCGCCTCGAGCGCGACGTTGACAGCCATGGTCAGGTCGTTGATGCCGATGGCTCCATTGCCGTCGCAGTCGCCGAACTCGGGTGCGACCTTGCCGACGCATGTGCCGCCGGCTCCGCATACATCGACGACGCCGTCGTCACCGCCGTCGGGCGAGCACGGCTGGTCGTTGCGCGCGCCGCCCTCGCAAGCGTAACGCCCGTTGAAGACACGGAAGCGCACGCCGCGCTGATGCGTGTGCGAGTTGAGTTCGAAGAGTCGCGTATTTTCCGGAAACACGTGGTGACGACAGAGTTCCTGCGCCTCGAACGGCTGCACGTTCATGGCGAAGATCCCTTGCGTGTCGAAAATGTTGAGGACGACCGTCTGCTGATCCTCCGGTTCGGCGAACTCGAAATTCAGCCACGCCTCGATCTTGCCGGCTTCGTCGGTGAGGTTGAAGGCGTGCGAGTTCCAGATCAGAACACCCTTCAACGGCAATTCGCCATATACTCCGTCGGGGAATTTCTGCTGGGAGGACGCTTCCTGCGTGCCGGCAAATCCGCGCGAGGTGAGGTTGAGGTCGGCCGGGCCGAATCCGTTGCAGACGACCGCCGTTTTCGCCGTCGTGCCACAGAGCGCTTCCGGCCCACAGAATTCCAGGTCGGTCGGCGAACAGCTCTCACCGTGCTTGTCACCGCCCTGACAAGAGTAAGCTCCCCAGATCGGGCTGTCGGGTGCGAGGTCGCCGATGTAGTAGTCGACGATCAGGTGATGGCTGAGTGGGTCCTGGCGGATCTGGCGAAAGTTGAAGCGAAAGGTGTCGCCGTTGGGGCCGCGATATTGCTCGGGAACCTGATCGGTAACGTCGTAGTAACTGGCGAAGCAAACCTCGTCTTCGGTCTTGCCCGCCAGCTGCCAACGCGGCATGCGCACTTGCACGCCGCTACCCGGCGCCGGCGGCGCCAGCGGTTCGATGGCGATCGGCTTGGCCGGCGGCAGACACGCGTTGAGCAATGCGCCGGTTCCCGGAACCGTACCGGTGCGCGGCGCGCCTTGCTCGATCCACTCGCGAACCGCGTCCAACTCCGCGAACGATAGCGGCTCCAATCCCAACGGCATCGATCGCAACGGCGCCTGCCACTGGCCGGGCAGCGTCGCCGCGGCGAGGTTGAGGAACAACAGGCTCTGGTCCTTCTGTCCCGGCACGACTCTGCGCAAGCCGGGGATGATGCCGTCGGGCACGGTCTCGGCGGGTTGGCTGATCAAGCTGTCATAGGATACGTCGGCGGTCAGTCGCAGGTCGCCGCCTGCGGCTGAGCCGTGACAAGCGTCGGCAGTGCAGCCCTTGTTCTCGAAGATCGCCGCCTGGATGAGTTCATAGGTGCTATCGAACGATTTGTCGCAATCCTGCCCAATCGCGGGCGAGACGATGGCGGCGACACCGGCAAGCAGCGCAAACACTCCAACTCGAAACATCGATCGATCCTCCCAACCGAAAAAACTACAGGCCGCGCAGCGCGTCGACAAGCCACCGAAGACCGAGCGGTCGAAATCGCATGCCGAGATTCCCGAACGGCCGCTGACCGCACGCCGCGCCGGTTGCCTTCGCCGGTGGCGGTTTCTATGGTGCGCGACCTACGTTCCGGCACAGGAGGTCACAGGCATGGATCACCCCCACAGGGCTTTTCGCCAGGCGGTCGAGGCGGCCGATCTCGACGCGATCATGCAGACCTTCGCAGAAGACGCGGTGCTGCACAGCCCGATCACGTTCAAACCTTTCGTCGGCCGCGACGCGATCCGCCTGCTCCTCTCGATCCTGCTCGACGTCTTCGCCGACTTCCATTACACCGACGAATTGACGGCGGCAGACGGTACTGCCGCCCTCGTTTTCCACACACGCGTCGGCGACCGCGAGGCGCAGGGAATTGACCTGATCCGCTTCGCCGACGACGGCCGCATCGCCGATCTCACCGTCTTTGTGCGACCGCGATCGGCGAGCGAGGCCCTGCTGGCGGTTGTCGGCCCTCGGCTCGCCGCCGCCATTGCCGGTCCGGACGGGCCGCCGTGAGCAACATCGATGACGTGTTGGCGCGGCTCACGGCCGCGG
>JBGTMF010000422.1:0-14811 GCA_041743795.1 Thermodesulfobacteriota bacterium
CGGCGAGCGCGGCTATGAAGCGTGGGCGCTTCGGCTGTTGTCGGATCTAGCCTGCGAACATGCTCCGGTCGAAGCGGAGGAATCCTATCGGGACGCGCTGGCGCTCGCCGAAGAGCTCGGCATGATCCCTCTCCAGGGCCACTGCCGCCTCGGCCGCGGCCGCCTGCGGCGCCGCAGCGGAGACGCCGAAGGATCTCAGGACGATCTCTCCGCTGCGGTTGCCCTATTCCGCTCGCGGCAGATGTCGCTGTGGCTGGACGAAGCGGAAGCCGAGATGCTGAGCATCCTTTAGCCGCCGCCGAACATCGACCTATCCTTGCGCCCCAAGCCGTGTGACGTTCCTGTGACGCCCCCGTTGTAGGCCTGTGGCACCACACGCTGCGGATCCTCCGCGGCTCCGATCAGGGAGGTGTCTTCATGGAAGCGCGCATTCGGGCAGTCCTGTTGTGCATCGCGGTCGGCGCGGCCGCGCCAGCTGAAGCGAAGCGGTGTCCGGTCGATTCAGTCCCGATCGGCGTCGCCTGCATCGACAAGTATGAAGCCAGTGTCTGGATCATCCCCGCCACCAGCCCCGGCGGCAAGAGCAACGCGAGTCTCGTCAAGAAGGTGCAGAAGGGGGTGGTGACGCTGGCCCAACTGACCGCAGGCGGGGCGACACAGGCCGGACCCAGCTACACGCCGTGCGGGCAGACCGGCAGCGGCTGCAAAGACCAGCTGTACGCGGTGAGCATCGCCGGCGTGCTGCCGTCCCTCCAAGCCAACTGGTTCCGCGCGCTGGTGTCCTGCGCCAACTCGCTCAAACGGTTGCCGACCAACGCCGAGTGGCAACTGGCCGCGCTGGGCACGCCGGATCCGGGCACCAACAACGGCACGACCGACTGCAACATCACCCCGAACGGTCAGTTCGCTGCCGTGCCCACCGGCTCGCGCAGCAACTGCGTTTCCGAGTGGGGTGCATGGGACATGGTCGGCAACGCCATCGAGCACGTCCAGGAATGGGTGCCGCAATCGGAGCCGTGCGGGCAGGAGGCATGGTCCAACCCCTCCCTCTACAACGATGATATGATGTGCCTGTTCGGCGCGGACACCGCGTCCGGCACGCGCTTTCCCGGCGTGCTGATTCGCGGCGGCCGTCGCGACAGCGGCATGGGCACCCGCGAGGGCGTCTACGCGGTCACCGGCGATATCCCACCGTCCGGGACGACGGCACACCTCGGCTTCCGCTGCGCGCGCTGAGCTAGCGTACTGAGTTGGAGAGCGGCCCCTCTCACTTCGATTCACAGCCTCAGCGACGCGGTCGTGCTCCGATATTTCCCGCGCCGCCGGTGATACTCACCGCACCGGAGCGCCGTCCTGGCCGTCGCAGGTCAGGGGGCCGGTGCTGCTGCGCAGTTGCTTGCCGCGGTACATCACGATGCCGCCGGCGACGGAGAGCGGAACCTTCTCGAAGTGGCTCTTCGACAGCTTCTTGCGCGGCGCGCTCTCCACCCCTTCGACGGTGATCAGGTCGCCGACCGGCGCGTCGCCGGGATCGACCGGAATCACGGCGCCGTCGCGGCGGTCGCTCGCCAACACCATGCCGGCGCTCGGGACACCGCGCAGGACGGCGGGTTTGAGGTTGGCCAGTACCGCCACCTTGCGCCCGGCGAGATCACCGGCGGCGAGGTGCGCCCGCAGACCGGCACAGATCGTCCGCTTCTCGTCCTCGCCCAGGTCAACCGTCAAGACAAACAGTTGGTCGGCGTCGGGGTGTTCGCTCACATCGTCGATGCGGCCGACGCGAATCTCGAGATTCGCGAACGGATCGTCCGATGCGGTCGGTTGCGCCGGGGCCGGCGCGCCACTCTTGCCATCGCCTTCTCGACGGGGAAACAGCGCTTGCGAGGGACGCACCTCACACACGCGCTCGCAGCCGAGTTCGTCGATGGTGCCGATCTCGAAACCGAGCGCGGTCGCCATCGACCGAGCGACGTCGGGCATCGCCGGGCTGATGAGATGAGCGATCACGCGCAGCGCCTCGGTGCCGGCGCCGAGTACCGCGGCCAACTCGGCCTCGTCGCGCAATCGCCACGGCGCGCGGTCGTTGAGATAGGCGTTGGTCGCCCGCACGTATTCCCACAGCTCCTCCAGCGCCCGATTGTGCTCGCGTGCGTCAACGTGCCGGAAGAAGGCGACAATCATTGCTTCCGGTGACAATCTCTCGCGCAGTTCCGCATTCTCGTTGCCGATGATGACGCGGCCGCCGAGTCTCGTCTGCACCAGTTTGGCAACCCGCAGGATCAGGTTGCCGAGATCGTTTCCCAATTCGGAGTGGTAACGCTCCTCCAGATCAGCGAGGGAGAACTTGCCGTCCTTGCCGCTCGAAAATGAACGCAGAAAGTAATAGCGCAGCACGTCGACCGAGTACTCGTCGATGACCTCCAGCGGGTCGACGACGTTGCCCTGGTGCTTGGCCATCTTGCGCCCGTCCTTGTCGAGAATGAACCCGTGGACGAACACCTGCCGCGGAAGTTCATAACCCGCCGACAACAGCATCGCCGGCCATATCATCGTATGAAACCAGAGAATGTCCTTGCCGATGACGTGGCAGTCGGCCGGCCAGAACACGCCGGTGAGATCGCGCGGTTGAACCAACGCGGAGTAGTAATTGGCGAGTGCGTCAAACCACACGTACAAGACGTGCGCCGGATCGCCCGGTAGCGGAATGCCCCAGTCGAACGTCGAACGAGAAATCGACAGGTCACGCACTTCCTCGCTTAGCCGCGAGAGGATCTCCCGTCGCCGTTCCTCCGGGTAAATGAACTCCGGATGGCTTTGGATATGCTCGCGGACCGAGTCGCGGTACTTGCCGAGGCGAAAGAAGTACGACTCCTCTTTGATCACTGTCGTCGGCCGCTCGTGGATCGGGCATTTCCCGTCGACGAGTTCCGAAGCTGTGAGAAACTTCTCGCAAGAGATGCAGTACTCGCCTTCGTAGAAGTCCTTGTAAATGTCGCCGTTGGCGCGCACCCGCTCGAACAACTCGCCGGCGAATGCGTGGTGCCGATCCTCCGAGGTGCGAATGAAGTCGTTATTGGAAATCCCGAGGCGCTCGTACAAGCGGCGGAATACACCGGCCTTTTCGTCGACGAACGCCTGCGCTTGCATCCCGGCTTTGTCGGCCGCCTCCTGGATCTTCTGGCCATGCTCGTCGAGACCGATGACGAAGTGCGTCCGCATACCGCGCAATCGCGCCGCACGGGCATAGAAATCCGCCACCACCTTCTCGTACGCGTGCCCCATATGAGGCGCACTATTCGGGTAGTCGATCGCCGTCGTTATGTAGAATCGCTTTTCCGTCATCGCCGCTCACCACTACCTGGGAAGCAACCCAACCGCCAGTCTGCGCATCGAGCACAGGCGTATTCGATCTCTCGACTGCGGCTCGCTGCACTGCCGCGATGTGCGACGGACTGATTCATCGCGAACCGCTTGGCCCGACGTCTTTTTCCTGCAACCCTACATGCAGTGATCACGGCTCGCGATTCGACGGAAGGCGAAGCACCGCCCGATCCGATTACAAAAGCAGGACGGAACTGCTGGCGCCGCGAGCGCGCAGGGCGCGTCGCCTTCCTCATCGACGGCGCCGACTACTTCGCCGCCGTCGCCGCCGCCTTCGAGCGGGCCGAGGAGTCCATTCTGATCGTCGGCTGGGACGTGCACAGCCGCACCCGCTTGCGGCGCGATAAGGAGGTTCGCGAGCTGCCCGACGATCTCGGCGCGCTGTTGAATGCGCTGGCAGCCCGCCGGCGGCACCTGCACACCTACGTGCTCGATTGGGACTTTGCCGTCGTCTACGCGCTCGATCGCGAGAGCCCACCTCTGTTCAACTTCGACTGGCGCAGGCACCGTCGCGTGCATTTCCACCTCGACGGCGATCACCCCATCGGCGGCTGCCACCACCAGAAGATCGTCGTCGTCGACGACAAACTCGCCTTCGTCGGCGGCCTCGATCTGACCTCGCAGCGCTGGGATACGCGTGACCACGCCGCCGACAACCCGGAACGGATCGACCCCTCCGGCAAACCGTATCGCCCCTTCCACGACGTGCAGATGGCCGTCGATGGCGACGCCGCCGCGGCACTCGGCGAGTTGGTTCGCGAGCGATGGCGGCGCACCTGCGGAAGTGAGTTGCGGCCACCGAACACCACCACCGACCCCTGGCCCGAAGGTCTGTCCGTCGACGTCGAGAACGTCGATGTCGCCATCGCCAGAACCGAACCGGAATGGCAGGGCCGATCGGAGGTACGCGAAGTTGAGCAGCTTTACCTGGACGCCATCGACGCGGCGCGGAGCTGCATCTACATCGAGAACCAGTACATAACCTCCGCAGCCGTCGGGGATGCGCTGCAACGCCGCCTGGGTGAGCCGGACGGACCGGAGATCATCATGGTCACAACGCGCGAATGCGCTGGTTGGCTCGAGGAGGTGGCGATGGGCGTCCTCCGCGCGCGCCTACTGCGCAGGCTGCGCGCCGCCGACCAACGCGCCCGGCTGCGCGTCCTTTATCCGATGACACCCGGCATCACCGAGGCCGGTGTCAACGTGCACGCCAAGGTGCTGGTCGTCGACGACACGCTCGTACGGATCGGCTCCTCCAACATGAGCAATCGCTCGATGGGCCTCGACAGCGAGTGCGACCTCGCCATTGAATCCCAAGGCCGGCCCGAGGTGGCCGCGGCCATTTCGCGTTTTCGCAATGAGCTACTCGCCGAACATCTGGGCGTACCGCGCGCGGAGGTCGAAGATGAACTGCGCAGCCAGCCGTCCATCGCACGACTGATCGAGCAAAAATGCGGCGGCGAACACACGTTGTGTGAAGTCGCGGGCGACGTCGAGCCATGGCTCGACGAGCTCGTTCCGCAACAGGCCATCCTCGATCCCGAGAAACCCGTCGACGCCGAGAAACTGATAGAGCAGTTCCTCCCCGATAGAATCGGGTACTCCAACCGCCATCCGCTGCTTGCCGCCGCATTGGTGCTTCTTTCCCTGATCGCACTGGCATCGCTATGGCGTTGGACGCCGCTAGGCGACTGGTTGCGCTCGGGAGTCGCCCTCGACTGGATTCGGGACCTGACGCAGGGACCGCTCGGCTCGGTCGCAGCGGTGACCGTGTTCGTCGCCGGCTCCCTGGCCATGATTCCGGTCACCCTACTCATCGGCCTGACTGCCCTGGCTCTGGGGCCGTGGCCCGGATTCGCCTGTTCCCTCCTCGCGTCCCTCATCAGTGCGACGGTATCCTTCGCTATCGGACGCGTCCTTTGGCGCGGCACCGTCCGACGCCTCGGCGGACGACGTCTGAATCGAGTGAGCCGCCGGCTCGCCAAGCGCGGCGTCCTGGCAATCGTCGCGGTACGGATAGTTCCCGTGGCACCGTTCACCGTCGTCAATCTCGTCGCCGGATCCTCCCGCATCGGCTTTCGAGACTATTTCATCGGCACGCTGGCGGCGATGACACCCGGCATCCTGATAATGTCCCTGCTCGCGCACGAAGCCGTCGATGCCATTCGCGCCCCGAGCTGGGCGAGCGTCCTCACGGTGACGGTCCTCATCGCCGCTCTGTTTGGCAGCGGCCTCTGGCTTCGCCACCTGCTGCGCAAACGCGGACTGATGCGCAACGGTGAAGTCGCCGAGAAATGACGGCGGCAATGCTTGCGGGAGGCAGTGCGAAGACGGCGGATTTCCACGTCGCGTCGTACAATATCCACCGCTGTGTCGGCACCGACGGGCGCGACGACCCGGACCGTATCGCCGCCGTCCTGCGCGAGCTCGACGCCGAAGCGATCGGGCTACAAGAGGTGGATTCCGGCTATTTCGGCTCGCGGGGAGTCGACCAGGGAGAGCACCTGGCGCAAGCCACCGGTCTCACGGTTGTCCGCGGGCCCACCTTGATCGAACATCGCGGCAGCTACGGCAACGCGTTGCTCACGCGCCGGCCGGTGCTGGCAGTCCGCCGCTACGAGTTGGCCATCGCCGGTCGTGAGCCGCGCGGTGCTCTGGACGTCGATCTAGATTTCGACGGCGAGGTGGTGCGAGTCATCGTCACTCACTTCGGCCTGCGCCGCCGGGAGCGGCATCAGCAAATACGCAGGCTCCTGCCGATTCTCTCCCAACATCCATGCCGGCTTCTCGTTCTCATCGGAGATTTCAACGAATGGGTGCCGGCGGGGCGTCCCCTGCGCCTGCTCGACGAATGCCTAGGGCGATCGCGCCCCGCGCGCACCTTTCCATCGCGGTTTCCCGTACTGGCACTCGATCGGATCTGGGTACAACCGGCTTCCGCTCTGCGAGCGTTCGGCGCCCATACCAGCGCACTCGCCCGCATCGCCTCCGATCACCTGCCCGTGCGAGCAACGATCCGCCTAGAAGACTCTTGGCTACGGCAACGCGGAGAAAAAGACGCAGACCGGTGACTCCAGTGATCGTCGAGAGGCTTGCTCAGCGGGCGCCGAAGAGCTGCGGGCTGGCCGGCAGATCGGTGCGACCCATGAGGAACTCGTCGACGCCGCGGGCGCACTCGCGCCCTTCCCAGATTGCCCAAACCACCAGCGACTGACCACGCCGCGCGTCGCCGCAAGCGAAAACGCCGCGGGTGCTGGTCATGTACTTGTCGTCGGCGACGACATTGCCGCGCTGGTCCAGCTCGAGTTCCAGATCGCTGATCGGTCCACCCTGCTCCGGGCCGACAAAGCCGAGAGCGAGGAGGACGAGATCGGCCTCCATCTCGAACTCGCTTCCAGGGACCTCCGACATTTTCGCCGGCCGCCCTAGCTCGTCGGCGTCCCACTGCAGGCGAATCCCGTGCAACTTCTTCACCACACCGTTCTCACCGGAGAAGCTCTTGGTGTTGATGCTCCAGTCGCGCACGACGCCTTCCTCGTGTGAGCTCGACGTGCGCATGATCATCGGCCAATACGGCCACGGCATCGTCGGAGTGCGACCTTCCGGAGGCTGCGGCAACAACTCGAACTGGTGCACCGAGAGTGCGCCTTGCCGGTTCGATGTGCCGAGGCAGTCCGAACCGGTATCGCCGCCACCGAGTATGATGACACGCTTTCCGGTCGCGGTAATCTGCTCCGCCAGTCGGTCACCGGCGACGACCTTGTTCTGCTGCGGCAAAAAGTCCATGGCGAAGTGGATGCCGTCGAGATTCCGCCCAGGGATCGGCAGGTCGCGCGGGATGGTAGAGCCGGCGGCGATGACGGTCGCGTCGAACTCGCCGCGCAGCTGTTCCGTTGAGATGTCGCGGCCGACATCCGTACCGGGGCGAAACGTCACCCCCTCGGCTTCCATCTGCTGCATACGGAAGTCGATCAGGTGCTTTTCCATCTTGAAGTCGGGAATGCCGTAACGCAGCAGCCCGCCGATCCGGTCGGCGCGCTCGAACACCGTCACGTCATGCCCCGCTCGCGCCAGTTGCTGAGCGCAGGCCAGACCGGCTGGCCCCGAGCCGATTACGGCAACCTTCTTGCCGGTCTTGACCGGTGCCACCTCGGCAACAACCCAGCCCGCCTTCAGCGCGTGATCGATTGTCTGCTTTTCGATCAACTTGATCGTCACAGCATCGTCATTGATATTGAGGACGCATGCCTCTTCGCACGGAGCGGGGCAGATGCGGCCGGTGAACTCCGGGAAGTTGTTGGTCGAATGCAGGCGTTCGATCGCTTCCTTCCAGCGACCGCGGTAGATGAGGTCGTTCCAGTCGGGAATGATGTTACCGAGTGGGCAACCAGTGTGGCAGAACGGGATGCCGCAGTCCATGCAGCGCGCTCCCTGATCCTGCAGTTCCTTCTCCGACCACTTGCCCTCGAGCTCGCGCCAGTCCTTGAGCCGTTCGCTCACCGGACGGCGCGGCGGAATGGCGCGGTCGATCTCGAGAAATCCAGTTACCTTACCCATAGTTTGATTCCGGTGTCTGCTCGCGCCGCGCGGCCGAGCGCTATCTTCTGATCGGGGGCGACCGCGTTACGCGCTGACGCGCTCCTCTACCGACCGCGGCGCGGCCCTTCGCTCCGCCAGGACGCGCGCGTAGTCGATGGGCATGACGCGAGCGAACTTCGCCAGCGACTCCGGCCACGAAGCGAGCAGCCGCGCGGCGACGGCGCTTTCGGTGAGTTCGAGGTGCTGCCGAACCATCGCCTCGAGGACCGCTTCGTCTTCTTCGGGAACCGGCCCGAGAGACACCATGCCGGCGTTGCAATGGCCCGCGAACATCGAACGCGCGTCGAGCACGTAGGCGATGCCGCCGCTCATGCCGGCGGCGAAGTTCCGTCCTGTCTCGCCGAGGACCACGACGATGCCGCCGGTCATATACTCGCAGCCGTGATCACCGACACCCTCGACGACCGCTTTGGCGCCGCTGTTGCGCACCGCGAACCGCTCGCCCGCCATGCCGCGCAGGTACACCTCGCCGCCGGTCGCCCCGTAGAGGGCGACGTTGCCGACGATGCTGTTCTCCTCCGGCACGAAGGTCGATTCCGGCGGCGGCACGACGACCATGCGTCCCGACGACATCCCCTTCCCGAAGTAGTCGTTGGCGTCGCCGACCAAATGGACGTCGATCCCCGCCGCCATGAAGGCGCCGAAGCTCTGTCCTCCCGAGCCGTGGAAGCGCAGGGAGATCGTACCCGCCGGCAGTCCCTCCTCGCCCCAACGGCGCGAGATCTCCGCCGACAGCATCGTGCCGACTGTGCGATTCACGTTGCGAATGGCCATCTCGACCACCACCGGCGTCTTGTGCTCGATGGCGTCTCGGCTGAGTTCGATCAATTGGTTGTCGAGCGCCTTCTCGAGGCCGTGATCCTGGAGTTCGACACAGTGCGTCGCCACCTCGGGACCAACGTCGGGACGGCGCAGGATTGGCGACAGATCGAGGCCACCCGCCTTCCAGTGATCGATCGCCTCGCGCGTATCGAGAATGTCGACGCGGCCGACCATTTCGTCGATCGTGCGGAAGCCGAGATCGGCCATGACCTCGCGCACTTCCTGGGCGAGAAACATCATGTAATTGACGACGTGTTCGGGCTTGCCGGTGAACTTCTCGCGCAGGCGCGGATCCTGGGTGGCGACGCCGACCGGACAGGTGTTGAGGTGGCACACCCGCATCATGATGCACCCGGCGGCGACCAGCGCCGAGCTGGCGAATCCGAACTCCTCGGCACCGAGCAGCGCGGCGATGACGACGTCGCGACCGGTCTTCAGTTGACCATCGGTCTCGACGCAAATGCGGCCGCGCAGGTCGTTCTCGACCAACACCTGTTGCGTCTCCGCCAATCCGAGCTCCCACGGCAACCCCGCGTGCTTGATCGAGGTCTGCGGCGACGCCCCGGTGCCGCCGTCGTGGCCACTGATGAGGACGACATCGGCCTTGCCCTTGGCGACGCCGGCGGCGACCGTGCCGACGCCGATCTCGGCGACCAGCTTGACGCTGATGCGCGCGCGGTTGTTGGCGTTCTTGAGGTCGTGGATCAACTGCGACAAATCCTCGATCGAGTAGATGTCGTGGTGCGGCGGCGGCGAGATGAGTCCGACGCCCGGCGTCGAGTGGCGGATCTTGGCGATGTACTCGTCGACCTTGTGCCCCGGCAGCTGGCCGCCCTCTCCCGGCTTCGCGCCCTGCGCCATCTTGATCTGCAACTCGTCGCTGTTGACCAGATAACTGCTGGTGACGCCGAAGCGACCGGACGCCACCTGCTTGATGGCGCTGCGCCGCAGGTCGCCATTCGCGTCGGGCTTGTAGCGAACGGAATCCTCGCCGCCCTCGCCCGTGTTCGACTTGCCGCCGATGCGATTCATGGCGATCGCCAGCGTCTCGTGCGCCTCGCGGCTGATCGAGCCGAGCGACATTGCGCCGGTCTTGAAGCGCTTGACGATCGCCGTCGCCGGCTCGACCTCGTCGATCGGGATCGGCTGGCGCGGCTTGAACGCAAACAGGCCGCGCAAAGTCGCGAGCTCCTTGGTGCCGTCGTCGGCCAGCGCGGTGTACTGCTTGAACATCTTGTAGTTGCCGGATCGCACCGAGTGTTGCAGTTTGGCGATCGTCTCCGGGTTGTACATGTGGTACTCGCCGCGCCGGCGCCACTGGTAAACGCCGCCAACGACGAGTTGGCCATCGAGCGACGGCGACACGCCGTAGGCGTAGTGGTGGCGCTGACCCGCCTCGGTGGCGATCTCGTCGAGGCCGATGCCTTCGATGCGCGACGGCGTGCCGGTGAAGTACTGGTCGATCACCGCGCGGTTGATACCGACGCATTCGAAGATCTGCGCGCCGCGGTAGCTCTGCAGCGTCGAGATGCCCATCTTCGATGCGACTTTGAGCATTCCCTTGCCGATCGCCTTGACGAAGTTGACCACCGCCTTCTCGACAGTGACACCGCTGATGCGGCCGTCGGCAATCATGTCCGACAGCGTCTCGTAGACCAGGTACGGATTGATGCCACCCGCGCCGTAGCCCAACAGCAGGCTGAAGTGCATCACTTCGCGCGCCTCGCCGGTCTCGATGACGATGCTGCAAGAGGTGCGCAGTCCCGTGCGGATGAGGTGGTGGTGGACGGCTCCGACGGCGAGCAGGCTCGGAATCGGCGCGTGCGTCTCGTCAAAACCGCGGTCGGAGAGGACGACGATCGACACGCCGTCGGCGACGGCGCGTTCCGCTTCGGCACACACGGCGTCGAGCGCGGCACGCAGAGCAACGCCGCCGCCCGCGGATGGGTAGAGGATCGGCAGCGTCGCCGAACGCAGCTGGCCGCGGTCGAGTTCGCGGATCTTGGCCAGCTCCTCGTTCGTCAGCACCGGCGTATCCAGCCGCAGGTGTTGGCAGTGCAGCGGCGTCGCCTCGAACAGGTTCTGCTGTCGACCGAGAGTCGTAACCATCGACATGATGATCTCTTCGCGAATCGGATCGATCGGCGGATTGGTCACCTGGGCAAACAGTTGCTTGAAGTAGTTGAAGACCAGCTGCGGTTGGTTCGACAACACCGCCAGCGGCGTGTCGTTGCCCATCGACCCGATCGACTCCTCGCCACCGGTCGCCATCGGCGCGAGAAGAATGCGAAGATCCTCGAGGCTGTACCCGAACACCTGTTGCGCCGTGATCAGGTCTTCGCGCGGCGCCGACGACGGTACCGAGCGCGGCGCGGGCAGGTCTTCGAAATGCGTGAGGTTATCGCGCAGCCACTCCCCGTACGGATTGGCGCGCGCCATGCCGCCCTTGATCTCGTCGTCTTCGATGATACGGCCCTGCGCCGTGTCGACGAGAAACATGCGCCCCGGCTGCAAGCGATTCTTGTAGAGTACATTGGCCGGATCGATGGGCAACACTCCGACCTCCGAGGCCATGACGACGAAGCCGTCCTTGGTCACGACGTAACGCGACGGTCGCAGGCCGTTGCGGTCGAGCACCGCGCCGATCACCGTCCCGTCCGTGAACGCGATCGACGCCGGACCGTCCCAGGGCTCCATCATACAGGCGTGGTACTCGTAGAACGCGCGCTTCTCCGGCGACATCGCCTCGTGCTTCTGCCACGCCTCGGGAATCATCATCATCACCGCGTGCGGCAGCGATCGTCCGGTGTTTTCGAGCAGTTCGAGCGCGTTATCGAACCCCGCCGAGTCGCTGCCGTTCGGCTCGATCACCGGCATGATCTTGCTCATGTCCGGAAACTGCGGCGACGCGAAGCGCGCTTCGCGCGCCCGCATCCAGTTGATGTTGCCGCGCAGCGTGTTGATCTCGCCGTTGTGCGCCAGATAGCGGAACGGTTGCGCGCGATCCCACGATGGCAACGTGTTGGTGCTGAAACGCTGGTGCACCAGCGCCAGGCAACTGGTCAGATCTCGATCGCGCAGGTCCTTGAAGAACCCCGGCAGCTGCTCCGGCAGTAGCAGGCCCTTGAACACCAGCGTGCGGCACGAAAGGCTGGCGACATAGAACATCTCGGTGATCGACGGCTCCGTCGTCACCGCCCGCTCGACCTGCTTGCGCACGACGAGGAGGCGGCGCTCGAGCGCGTCGCAATCGGGTTCGGCGACCGCGCCGATGAAGACATGGCGCAGCCGTGGCGCACTGGCCCGCGCCAGCGGACCACAGACGCTTTCGTCGACATCGAGGTCGCGCCAACCGAGGAAACTCAGCCCTTCGCGAGCCGTCACCGCCTCGAACTGCTCCTCGCAGAAGCGACGTTGCGCGTCGTCTTTCGGCAAAAACACCAACCCTACGGCGTAGCGGCCGGCCTCGGGTAGCTCGATGCCGAGCGGCGCCGCGACTTTGCGCAAGAACGCGTCCGGCAACTGGATCAACATGCCCGCGCCGTCGCCGGTCTCCGGGTCACAGCCGCAGGCGCCGCGATGGGTCAGGTTCTCCAGAACCGTCAACCCCTGCTCGATGATCGTGTGCGTGCGTTTGCCGTCGATGTTGGCGACGAACCCGACCCCACAGGCATCGTGTTCGAAGAAGGGGTCGTACAAGCCTTCGGCCGTCCGATTGCGTACGCTCATGACGCGACCTCCGATGAATCCTTCGCCACCCGCAGGCGACGCCCTCCGCCATTCGGGATACGCTTGCCGCCCTCCGCGGTCGCCGCCGGACGCGCCGTCCGCTTCAAGTCGAGCCTCAGCCCCTCGCGGTGCGTCGACAAGACGACCAGGGTCTCGGTCCGACTGACTCCGCGCACCGTCCGGAGTTGGGCGATCAGCTCCTCGAGGGTCTGCGTGTTGGCCGTCTTGACCTTTAAAAGGAGCGTGTACTCGCCAGTCACATGATGGCACTCGAGCACGTCGAGACAGTCGTCGATCTGCCGCTCGACATCGTGAATCGCCACCGGCTGGTCGACGATGACCCCGATGAAGGCACCGATGTCGCGGCCGAGTTTGCGAGCGTCGATCGAAGCCGTGTAGCCGGTGATCACCCCGGCCTCCTCGAGCTTTTTGATGCGTTCAATCACCGCCGGTGCCGACAAACCCACCTGGTCGCCGATCTTGGCCAACGGCGTCTTGCAGTGCTCTTGCAGGATCTCGAGGATCTCTATGTCGGTCGGGTCGAGTTTCATAAGGCTGACCGCGGGAATAGCCCGGTTAACTCAAACGATCAAGGGGTTGGGACCGTGAAATTTTAGGCGTTCCGTGGAAAACCCAAAATAACCAACGTTTTAAATACAGTTTGCGATCGCGCCCGAGCCGTAGCCCTCTCTGGGTAGGGCACACCGCGGCTGTATTGACCGACGCGTTCCCTCGGAACGCCGCCCCCCGATTGCGCAGTATGCGATACGGAAACACCCGACTTGACGGGAAACGGCGGTGCGGACCATCCACACGACGAAACGCGCCCCGGGGGATTCTTTGAGGCAGCGCGTAACACGCTGCGCGACGTTGAGGGCAGCGTCGTCCTCTACGCCCAGCCAGACGACGCGTGCGATCGAATCGACGCCGTCGCCGGCAGGCGCCGCCGTTGCAGAAGTAAAGTCCGCGGAAGTCGACTCCTCCACTTCGGCGGGTTGCACATTGGTTGAGCCGAGGCGTGCAGGCTACTCGTGGTTGCTGCTCTTCGGGGCGATCATATTGATGGAACTGAGGTTCGCCGTACGCCTCCAGGCAGCAAGCCGTCAACGCATTGGTTAAACTCCCGACGCCATTCGACAGGGAATTGCGCGGGATGGCGCCCGGGAGGTGTCGGAGCGACACCATCCTGACCTCCCGCGACCTGGACCGTGTACCTGCTGTGCCCGACGCTCGACTACCATAGCTCAGACCCTCTCCACGCTCACGCGGTTCGCATGCGCTGCGAGCGCCTTGAGATCGTCGACATCCGAAGTCAAGGCGGTGCCATCGGGTTCTGCGAACGCCACCACCAGAGCGTCGACGGCAGAACCGCGACGCGATCGTCTGCGCAGCAGTGCCGCCCGGCGTGCCAGCGGTTCGGGAATCCCTTCGACGACATCACAGGTCTTCAAGAAGCGGTTGGCCAGCGCGTCATGACCAGCATGACCTTGTAAGCACTCAACGAGAACCACGGACGGCACGACGGGTGGCCAGAGCCCCTCCTCCCGCAGAGCCAGGATAGACGCGGCCGCCTGCCGCGACCGCTCGGCAAGCCGACTGACGGCGCTGGAATCGAGGACGATCATACCCGCTACCCCGCCTTGCGAACGGAGCGGTGCACCAGGCGCTGAGCCAGGGCCCCGGCACGCTCCCGCTGGGCGCGACTCGGCGGACCAACCTCGACGATCAGATCCGTTAGGTAGCGATCAGTTTCCGCCAGCAAGTCCTGTCGGTACAGCTCGGCCTGCACGGCCTTCTGCAGCAGCTCCGAGACCGGAAGTCCACGCGCCTTCACTTGCTTGTACATGGCTTCGGGAAGATAGATCTGCATTCGGGGCATACGCCTATCTATACGCCCTTCGGAGAAGCGTGCAAGCCGGAGGTGAAGCAGTGAAGGGACAGGCCGGCACCATCCGCGTCGGACCGTGACGACGCTCCTCAGGATCCATCGCCGAGCAACGCCGCGCCGACAACCCCGGCCGAGTCGCCGAGGTGGTTCGATACGATCGGGGTCAGCAGTTCGTCACTGAATACGTACTCGGCCACCGCCGCGCGACCGCGGCCGTAGAGTTCCGCGACGTTCGAGAGGCCGCCGCCGAGCACCACGACATCGGGGTCTAGAATGTCGATGACATTGGCGAGCGAGCGGCCGAAGTGGTCGAGGAATTCGGCGACGACTCGCTCGGCACTGGCATCACCCGCGCGCGCCGCGGCGAACACGGCGGCGGCGTCGGCCGTTCG
>JBGTMF010000423.1:0-2203 GCA_041743795.1 Thermodesulfobacteriota bacterium
CGGCGAGCGCGGCGCACTTCGCCGATCAGGTCGGAGAGACGCCAGGCGGACTCCCCGCCGTACGCCAGGCGAGTTCCCGTGCGCGGATCGATCGCCGAAACCTGCGCCCCAAAATCGCGCCGCGCCTGCGGCTCACCCGCGTCGGCGGAGACGCGGTACTTGCCCATACTCATACCTACCGTGCGGTAGAACCCCGCCGCATCGGCGACGAGGAAGGCGAGAACCTCCTCGCCGGAGTCGTACGACGGTGCACCGAATACGTGCTCTCGTCGCCCGCCGACGGTGCCGCCAAACTCCTGCACCCGGACCGTCGCGCCGGCCTCGATGGCGCCGAAGACCACCCTATCGACTTCGATCGCCGCTTCCGTAACCAGCGACCCGTCGGTACGCATCAGGCTCTGACGGGATACCACGCGTCCGATGACCGCCGCATCCGCCGCTTGCGTCAAGTCGGCGATGTCCATGAGCACGAACGTCGTCGCCGACAGTTCCGCCGTCGCGAAGCAGATCAAGCACAGAGAGGCGGCTACTGCCCTGCGGCACCGCTCGGCGGCGCGACGCAGCAAATCAGAACTCCTCGAACGCTAGCGGCAGCTGCTTGTAGTACATGACCGCGATCACCTGTTTTCCGGTCTGCGGGTCGCGCGCGACCGTCATGTTGGTGATCATGCCGTCCTTCTCGAAGGAGAGAAACGACTGGTTGGACTGCTCGTACTCCTGCTTGACGTCCCAACCTTCGCCGCTCATCTCGCTCTTATAGAAGCTGAAAACCTCCGGAACGTCACCGTCGGTGTGGAACAGCACGTTCTTTGCCCCGGCGGCGAGGTTCTGCACGCCGAACACTTCGGCATCTTTGAACAGTGGTACGTCGCTCGGAAAATCCTCGGGTATCTCGGCAATCTCCGGCGCCGCCGGTCGCGCGCTGGTCGGCAGGGCAGTCGGGCGAGAGCGCGGCGCCGGCATATCTCGCGCAATCCGCCCCTCGGGGCTGTCGGCCATATCGCGAAGCGGCGTCGGCAAGCCGTTCCAGGAACGCTCGGCGCCGAGTCGCGACGTTCGCTGGGGCGGTTCGGCAACATCTCGCTGGCAGGTACAAGATGAAAACGCCATGCCTGCTGCAAGCATAATCCCAACCCCTGTCGCACCGATTCTCATCTGCATCTCAACACTCCTGCCGCTAGCGCCGCGACGGCCTTGCCGGCGATATCGCCGGACTGTATCCGAAACCGTATTCTGGCGGAAGTTCGCGCCGGCCGCTTCGACGTCGCAGCGGCGCGCCGCATTCAGCCGTACCTCGTGCGCGGGCTGAGGTTCTGTTACGCTACCCGCTTTGATCGTTCAACCAAACCTGAAGCAGAATACGGGGCCGCTGCCGATGACCGCCACGACCAGCATACGCTTTTGCCCGCATTGCGGCGTCGCATTGCAGCCAGACGCCGCCTTCTGCGTCGGCTGCGGAACCGCCGCCAGCGGCGCTCGGGTGACGAAGGCTGCCAAAGCAGGGACCGGGAGATCCTTCGCCCCGCTCATCGTAGTCGCCGTGCTGCTGGCCGTCGGCGCCCTGGCAATCGGTATCGGATACCGCAACCAGCCTCCGCCCAACGAACCCCTGCCGAGCTCCGCCGGCGGCGCACCACCGGTAGGTGCCGCCCAGTTGCCAAGCGATCACCCGCCGATCACCGTGCCCGACCACGTCCGCGAGGTCATAACTCGCATGGAGACGCTGGCCGGCGAGCAGCCGGAAAACATCGAAGCGTGGAAGCAGCTGGCGTTCGTCCAGTACCGCGCCGGACAGGTCGAGGCGCCGTTCTTGGCCAAGGCCGAAGAGTCCTACCGACACGTCCTCGCAGCGGACGCGAAGGATCTGGACGCGCTGCGCGGGCTCGGCAATGTTGCCTACGATCGCAACGACCCCGCGACGGCCTTGGACTACTACCAGCGCTATCTGGAGATCGAGCCCGGCGACAAGAGTGTGCGCACAGACCTCGGCACCATGTTGCTGGCGTCGCAGCGGCCGGACGACGCCATTCGCATCTACCAAGGCGTCCTGCAGGAAGATCCGACCTTCTTCCAGGCGCAGTTCAATCTCGCCATCGCCTACCGCGCCGCAGGGCAGAGCGACCTCGCTCTCGCCGCGCTGCATCGAGCCGGGGAAATCGCGCCGGACGACACGGCGCGAGCCAGCGTCGCCGCCATCCTCGGC
>JBGTMF010000424.1:0-9011 GCA_041743795.1 Thermodesulfobacteriota bacterium
CGACTCGACGCGGGCGAGCACCGGGTCGGTGAGCCCGCCGCCGTGCACCACGCGGGTGCGGTACTGGGTCCAATGGTCGCGATTGTTGGTGCCGGTGACGACCCATTGGTAGCCGCGCACAGCCAACACCGGGGCGAAGTCCCGCAGGTCATCGACCTTCACAGCGGCGCGCCACGATTGTGGCTGCAGCCGCGCATCGAGGCGAGACGACGAGGCGTCGGCGATGCCGCTGACCTCGGCGTTGCGCTCGCTGCGCCAGATTGGATGGCCGGATAGCTGCGCCGGGTAGGCGAGCGCTGCGAGCAGCGCGACGCCGAGCGAGGCGAGTCCCAGCGTCGCCTGACGCGCGCCGACCCGACGAACGGTGCGTTCGATGAGCCCCGCCGTCGCGCACACCAAAAGAGGAAGCGGAAATGCCAATTCGCGGTAATGGAGTGCACCGTTTCCGAAGGAAACGACGTAGGCGATTGCCACCAGAGCGACGACGACCATCGCCAGGCGCGCCGCGGAATTGCCGCCGCGCAGTTCTTCGCCCTGGTCGGGCAGCTGAGTCGCTGGGTGTTGCGGGGTCAGCTCGCCGCGTCGCGCGACAAGCGTCGCCGCCAGCAGAGCCAGGGGGATGACAAACAGCCACGTTCCGACGGCCGCGTCCCAGAGGTAGGCCAGACCCTGGCCGCCGCGAACCTCGCTCGGCAGATAGAACGTGTTGGGCAGCAGATCGGCATAGGTGACGATGCGGAAGCACAGCCAAGCGCCGTTGAATGCCAGCGTCAGTGCCAACAGCAGCTCCGGAAAACGCCGGGTTCGCCACCATGTGAACGCGCCGGTGAGCGCGACCGCCAGCGCCAGCTCGGGAAGCACCAGAGGTGCCGCTGCCACCATCGCGGTCACCGTGACGCCGCGCGGTGCGAGCAGCAACAGTGCAAATGCCGGCGCCATCATCTGCGCCAGGGGCGTTTCGATCCCGGAGGTGAAGAAGCTGGTGGTCGCATACAGGCACGCCAGATAGGCCAGGGGCAGGTCGAAGATCGGACCCGCCGGCGAGAGCTCCCGGTTCAGCCGCACGATGAGTGACGCGAAGACGGCGAAGGAGAGTGCACCGAGTGAGGTGACGGCGTGCATCCAGTCGAGTTCGAACCAGCGCAGGAGCGCCAGGGCGATGCATTGAAGCGGGCTGGCAAAGCCCTCGACGTACTCGCCCGCGTTGAATACCAGGCCGACCCGCAGGAACAGCAGGTTGTCGACGTAGCGGAAGTAGAGAAAGGCGTCGTCGAGAAGCCAGCGATAGTGGATGATCAATGCCAGGCCGACGCCGATGAGCAACCACTCGTGCAGCCGGGGCCAGCTCGGCCCGCGTCCGGATCGAGGTGCCATTCCTCCCCCTGTTGTCGCAGCCGGGGAGCAATCCCACACCGGGCAGACAGGATCAAGCAGATGGGCGAGCCGGCGGCGGATCCGCTTTTTCATTAGCCTGTGCTACAGGGCGCCGATGAAGCAACCCAAGAAAGCCCTCTTGTACGTGATGGGGACGTTGTACGTCGTCGCCGGCGTGATGCACTTCGTCTCGCCGGACTTCTACCTGGCGATCATGCCGCCGTATCTGCCGTGGCACCTCGAGCTCGTCTACCTTTCCGGCATCGCGGAAGTCGCTCTCGGTATCGCCGTGATGATTCCGGCCTATCGCAAATTGGCGGCGTGGGGCATCATCGTGTTGCTCATCGCCGTGTTTCCGGCGAATTTGCACGTCGCTCTCAACAACGTGCCGATCGGCGGCGCGACGGAAGGCTTGGGGGCGATGAACTGGGTCCGCTTGCCATTCCAGGCCGTGTTCATTCTCTGGGCCTGGTGGTACACCCGCGACTGATCTCCGACGCCGAACGCCAAGCTCCAACGTCATGCGCGATACCCGAGACAGAGCCACCGTCGACGTGCGCGACCCGCGCGTCGTCGAAGCGATCGGTCGCTACTGGCGCCACAACGTTCGCATCATGGCCGGGCTGCTCGTCATCTGGGCGGCGGCTGGGCTCGGCTGCGGCGTGCTGTTCGCCGACGTCCTCAACCAGTACCGGCTCGGTGGCTTTCCGCTCGGGTTCTGGTTCGCGCAGCAGGGAAGCATCTTGGTATTCGTCCTGTTGATCCTCATCTACGCCACGCTTCTCAATCGGCTCGATGCGCAACACCACGTCGAACTCGAGCGCATCCGGCGAACCGCGCCAGGGGACTCGCAGCCGTGAGCGTAAAGGCCTGGACCTTCCTCTTCGTGGCGTTGAGTTTCGCCGGCTACCTGCTCATCGCCTGGCTCTGCCGGGTTCGCGACACCAGCGGCTTCTACGTTGCCGGCCGCGGCGTTCCCGCGGCGGCCAACGGCATGGCGACGGCGGCGGATTGGATGAGCGCCGCGTCGTTCATCTCGATGTCCGGCCTCATCTCGACGCTCGGCTACACCGGCGGCATGTACCTCATGGGGTGGACCGGTGGCTACGTTCTGTTGGCGCTGCTACTCGCCCCGTACCTGCGCAAGTTCGGCCACTATACGGTGCCCGACTTCGTCGGTGATCGCTACGAGTCCAACGCGGCGCGCCTGGTCGCGGTCGTCTGTGCCATCTTCGTCAGCTTCACCTACGTCGCCGGACAGATGCGCGGGGTGGGTATCGTGTTCTCGCGCTTCCTCGAGGTCGACATCACCGTCGGTGTCGTCATCGGCATGGCGATCGTGTTCGTTTACGCGACGCTGGGCGGCATGAAGGGAATCACCTGGACGCAGGTAGCCCAGTACTGGGTGCTGATCACCGCCTTCCTGATTCCCGCGGTGGCGATCAGTTTCAAGCTCACCGGCCAGGTGGTGCCGCAGCTCGGCATGGGCAGCGCCCTGCTGGCCGACAGCGTCCCGCTGCTGAGCAAGCTCGACCAGCTACATGCCGATCTCGGGTTTGCCAGCTATACGGAACCGTTCACCGAGCCGTGGAACAAACTCAACGTTTTCTGCGTCACCCTGGCGCTGATGGTCGGTACAGCCGGTTTGCCGCACGTCATTGTGCGCTTCTACACCGTCAAGAGCGTGGCGGCGGCGCGCTGGAGTGCGTTCTGGGCGCTGCTTTTCATCTCCGCGCTTTACCTCACCGCGCCGGCCACCGCGGCGTTCGCCCGCTACTACATGATCGAGAGCCTGCACGGAAAGAGCGCCGCCGAGCTGCCGGAGTGGTTTCACAACTGGCGTCGCACCGGCCTCATCTTGTGGCTCGACGACGGCGACGGCCGGCTCGCCTACTACGGCGAACGCGACGCCTCTCTGGCGCCGCGGAACGAGGTCTTCCGCGGCGGTGCCCTCGGTGCCACGGAGCTGGCTGACATCGAGGTTGCCCACCAGCGTTGGCTCGATAGCGGCGGGGCTGTCGGCGCCGACGGTCGAACGCTGCTGCGCACGCGAAACCTGTCTGGCCCGGACCAGGATATCATCGTGTTGGCGACCCCGGAGATGGCCAATCTCGCCGGTTGGATCGTCGCGCTCGTCGCTGCCGGTGGCCTGGCGGCCGCCCTATCGACGGCCAGCGGACTGCTGTTGGTGATCTCCTCCAGCGTCGCGCACGACCTTTATTACCGTATCATCAATCCTGTGGCTGCCGAGGCGCAGCGGTTGGTCATCGGCCGCGTCGTCATCGGACTCGCTGTCGTCGTCGCCGGCCTGCTCGGCATCTTCCCGCCGGGATTTGTCAGCCAGGTCGTCGCCTTCGCCTTCGGTCTGGCCGCCGCCAGCTTTTTTCCGGCTATCGTGCTGGGAATCTTCTCCAAGCGCGTCGGCACCGTTCCGGCCATGGCTGGAATGATCGCCGGCATCGGCTTCACCGCAGGCTACATCGTCGGTAGCGTATACGGCGGTATGCCGTCCTGGTGCTTCGGCATCGGACCTCAGGGCATTGGCTCTGTCGGCATGGCGCTGAACTTCACCGTAACACTGCTGTTGACGCCCCTGTTTCCCGGGCCTTCGCAAGCCGTATGCGACCTTATCGAAACCATCCACGAGCCGGAGGACGCCGGCCCGGCGGTGCGGATCGAGGTAGCGGCGGAACATTGACGAGGCGCTGCGGCTGAGTCGACCGGCCCGCGCCCGGGGTGACTACTACGAAGCCGATCGGAGAAATCTGATTGACAACCCAGGGCGTGACGCAGTACGCCGACGCAGGGGGGCGAGCCTCTTCTGGCAGTTCAGGGGGAGATCGCGCAAGCCGTGGCTTACCTCGCATTGCCCGAGCGGTTCATTACGAGTGTCCGCGGGTTGGGCATAGCACGGGCGCGCGATCACGCGAACGATTGGGAGGCTTGCTGCGATGATGGTGACGAAGTTCCGACCTGACGCGTACGTATGCGCGTCTGTTGTCGCCTCAGGCGATTTGGTTTCCAGTCCATTGCAAGTTCGTGCCCGCCGTCGCGACTGGAATTGGACTGCCAGTGCGTTGTTCACTTGCCTGCTGATGGCCGCCGCGTTTGCGAATCCGGCCGAGGGGCAGATTGAAACTTCGGACCGCAATTGTATCGCAGCGTTCACCCAGGGATTGTCGCGGGTAGGGAAGGCGCACGGCAAGATCGTCAAGACGTGTACCACCCGCTTTGCCTCCGGTACTCTCATCGGCCAGACGCCGGAGGAATGCATTGCCTCCGACCCGAAGGGGCGGGTCGCCAGATCTGCCGTCAAGGCTGTCGAAAGGATCGCCAGGAAGTGCGGCGGCGGTTTTCCGAACTTCGGCATCAGTCAGGTCAATCTGGCCGTCGGGCGAGCGGTGCTGACGCAGTTCGGCTTGGTACACGGATCGATTGGTCCGAACCTCGACATCAACCTGGTGCCGGTGGCGAAGGTCGCCCGTTGCCAGGCGAAGGCCACCGCGGCGCTGTTGCGATGCCAGGAAACGCGCCAATCCGAGTACGCGAAGTGCCAGAAGCGCGGTATCAAGGACGGTACGATCACGGACGCCGCGTCGATGGAAGCGGTGTGCATGGGGACGGGATTTGATCAGCAGCCGGACCCCACGGCTCGACTGGCAGTGCACTGCGGAGCCAAACTGATCGATACCGTGGCGATCCATTGTGCCGGCGTCGATTTGTCGCAGGCATTCGCTTCGTGCGAAGCGGGCAACCTGGCAGGTGTCGTCAGCTGTTTGTCGCGCGGCACGGCGTGCCAGCTCTGTCGCATGCTCAATGACGCGGGTGGGCTCAACCGTGATTGCGACCACTTCGACGACGGTATCGACAACGGCAGTTGCAACGCGGAGTGCGGTGACGGCTTGGTGCATCGTGAGGAGTCGTGCGACGACGGCAACGCGGAGAATGGTGACGGCTGCTCCAGTCTCTGTCGGGTCGAAGAGAGCTGGTCGTGCAGTGGCGAACCGAGTGTCTGCACTCCCGCGTGTGGTAACGGCGCTCTCGATAGCGGTGAGGCGTGCGATGACGGCGGCGCGGCCAACGGCGACGGTTGTTCCGGCTTCTGCGAGGTCGAGGACGGATATTCGTGCTCGGGCCAACCGAGCACCTGCCAACTCAATTGTGGCAACGGCAGCGTCCAGAGTGGTGAAGGGGAAGTTTGCGACGACGGCAATCGGGTGAGCGGTGACGGTTGCTCGGATTCCTGTCAGCCGGAGGCCGGATATCAATGTACCGGCGACCCCAGCATCTGCACCTTCGTATGCGGCAACTCGACCTTCAATACCGGTGAGACTTGCGACGACGGCAACTCTGTAGCAGGCGACGGCTGTTCCCCCCTCTGCCAGATTGAGGCCGGATGGCTCTGTTCCGGGATTCCCAGCATATGTGCGCCGAAATGTGGCGACGGCCTAAAACGGGGTATCGAAACCTGCGACGACGGCAACCTGAACAGCGGCGACGGCTGCTCGTTCCTCTGTCAAGTTGAGACTGGCTTCGCGTGCGCGAGCGAGCCAAGCATTTGTTCGGCAATTTGCGGTGACGGGTTCATTCGCGGCAAGGAGACCTGCGATGACGGCAACTCCATTAGCGGCGACGGCTGCTCCGGTACATTGTGCCGAAAGGAGTTCGATCACGCTTGTCTGGGCCAACCGAGCGCGTGCTTTCCGCTTTGCGGCAATGGCGTCCTCGACGGCAACGAAGAGTGCGACGATGGCAATATCGCCAACGGCGACGGCTGTAACGGTAACTGCACGACGCAGGTCGGTTTTGCCTGCTACGGTACGCCGAGCACTTGCTTCTCCACCTGCGGCAACGGTGTCATCAACGTCGGCGAGACCTGCGACGACGGCAATACCGTCAGTTCGGATGGATGTAGCAACGCGTGCAGTCTCGAGCCCGGATGGATCTGCCCGTCGCCGGGCGCGCAGTGCGGCAAATTCGACGTGTTTATCGACACGCCGGCGCACGGTGTGTTCACCACCGCGGCAAGTGCGGTCGTCACCGGGCACTACGTTGGCCTGCCGGCAGGGCAGGTTGCGGTCACAGTAAACGGCGCCCCCGCGACTACGTTGCACACGGGCACGCAGACGTTCTCACACACAGTGCCGCTGAGTTCGACCGCGATTTTCAATCCGGTTCTCGTCACCATGACGAATACGGCCAGCGGCGACAGCGTGCGCTCGAGAATCGTCATCATTCGCGGTGCCGCGGTTGCCGACGGCACGTACTCGGCGCAGAGCGTGGCGCTGCGCATGAATGATCGCGGTCTCGATTCGATCGAACCGCTCGTCGGTGGAATGGCGGCCGGCCAATTCAACATGGCTCAGCTGATGCCCCCGGGGACGCGGGTGACGTCGGGTTGTTTCATCGATACGTTCTTCGGCTGCCTTGGCAGTGCCGATGTGCGGATATCGAGTCCGGCCCCCTCCTTTGGTGCGCTCTCTATCGCCTTCGACTCGCAGACCAACTCCGTCTTCGGAGACATCAATCTTTCGAATCTGGTCGTTCGCGCACAGATCAACGGCAGCGGCCTGGTGCCGAGTTGCGGCTTGCGTCTCAACGCGAACAATCTCCGCCTGACGGGCAACTATGCGTTGCAACCGGAGTCTTCCAACCCCTCATTCGTCGACGTGAACCTGGCGACACCGATTGGAGTTTCATTCTCCGGGTTCAAGACGACGTTCACTTCGGGCCTCTGCAGCGCGCCGCTCATCGGCGACATCATTCAGGCCCTGTTGCCGGACGTGCAGAGCCTGACCGCGAACGGAATCCGGGGGTTCCTCGAGGATCCGGACGGTAGTGGGCCGGCGGACAGCCCGATCGCAGAGGCGATTGAGGTGGTGCTTTCGGGGATTTCGGTCAGCGGCCCGGTAGGAGACGGAGTCGGGTTGCAGCTGCATGCGCCGCTGTTCACCGTCGCCGAGGACAACGCGGGGATTACCTTCGGCGCGAATTCCCGATTCGCCACGAGTACGGGGACCGGCCCGGGCCAGTGTGTGCCGCCGCCCGGCGCTCCAGATTTCACGCACTCTTTGTCGATCGCGAGTTCCTTTCCGTCCTTCGGTGCCAACACACCGGCGCAGAACAAGCCGTACGGGCTCGGGATCGCGATATCGAGTTCGGGCTTCAATCAGTTGCTGCGCGGGCAGACCGAGTGTGGTCTGATGCGGACGTCGATCACGTCGATCGATCCGGATGGCGGCGGACCACTGCCGTCTCTGGTGCTGAACTCGACGCTGCTCTCCGTGCTCATTCCCGAGTTCGGCCTGTTGCCGCCCTTTACGCCGCTGCGTGTCGATGTAGCGCCTACCTTGGCGCCGGTGGTGACCGGGCAGGGGGGCCCGAACGGCGAACTGACCCAGCTGAAGATCGCCCAGATCCAGATGAAGATCGTCGAACCGGGGCCGAACAGGGTGTGGCTGGCGGGCGCCATCGATCTGCCGTTGGGGATGAACCTCGCATTTGCGCCGGACGGATCGGGGTTGTCGATCTCGCTTACGGAGCCCCAACCTGTCGATCTGACGATTGCGATCATCGACAATCCACTCGGGGTCAATGCGATCGACGTCGAGCAGAATATCCTTCCCAGCCTGATCGCGCCGCTGGTGCCCGGTCTGGCCGGGGCCCTGTCCGGCTTTCCATTGCCACAGTTCTTCGGGTTGCAGCTGCAGGGCGTCGAGGTGTCGCGCAGTGGCCAGTTCCTCTCCTTGTACGCGGACCTGAATCTGGCGCCGTAGAGGAAAGTTCTCGAACGGCGGGAAGGTGATGCACGGGGTCTCGAGCGTAGCGGTAGAAGAATGAATCCTCTCGCTTCGCCGGTCGTCTCGCGGCGGTTGGCGACAAAGATGCTGGCCCACGGCTCGATGGGGGCAGTCCTTGCGCCCGTGGCAGACTCTGCGCGCAACTGACAGAGTTGAATACGAGCCTTGGTGGGAGGATCCATGTCAGTCGATGCAAACAAGCAAGCCGTGGTAACCATGTGGAAGGCGCTCAGCGGGAAGGACTGGGAGACTCTAAAGAACTGTCTCTCGGCTGATGTCCACTACGAGGACGTGCCCACTGAGGATCCCGGCGCCCGCGGACCGGAGAACGTCGTGCGGCGATTGCGCATCGCATTCGACCATCTCAGTCATCACCAACACACCCTCCACCACATCGCCTGCGAGGGCGATGTCGTCTTCATCGATCACACCGAAATCTGGACGTTCACGACAGGCGAAAAGGCAACCAACCATTTTGCCACCTTGCACTTGATGCACGACGGGAAGATCGCCCGTTGGAGCGACTTCTGGGACGTCTCTGGTTTCGTCAGCCAATTTCCAGCTTGGTTCCTCGAGGAGATGGCGAAGCACTCCGAGTCGGAGTTCGCGGGACAGCCACAATGATCGCCCAGCAGGCGGGACCGAGACGCGCGCTAGGTCGAGTCGGAGGTGAGGTCATGAGAACGAAGCCCGTCGGAACGAATCGCGGTGCACCTCGCTGGCGATACGGCCTCGCGTTGTGCGTCGGGGGGGCGTTCGCCGGTTGCGCGGAGTTGGCGAGTCTCTCCACCCCTCAGCCGGTGCCCGGACGACCGCCGCGCAGCCAGCCGGCCGGCG
>JBGTMF010000425.1:0-13875 GCA_041743795.1 Thermodesulfobacteriota bacterium
CGCACGCGCTCGGCGAGGACAGCGACGCGCTGCCGGCCGCGGGCCATCACGGATGCGCGCACCGCGAGATCGGCGGCGTCTTCCGCCAACCGCATCGGCTCATCCATCGCCACCGCCAGCCGGACCTGAATCCACGCCAGCAACTCGGCGAGCGCAGCGGTGGGCAACGCCAGATCGGCGATCGCCTCGACATCGTAATCCTCCGTGCTGAGCACGGGGAATAATCCAGTCCCCGGACGCACGAAACGCACCTTCACCGGTTGGCCGGAATCGTGATGGAAATCCATCTCGACCAGCCTGCGGCGATCCTCGGTGATCTCCTGGCGCAGGCGCCAGGCGCTCGGCAACTCATTCGCCGTCAGGGCGGCACGCAGCGGCGCCAGCAGAGATTCCGACAACAGTACGAAGTTGCGTCGCTCGGGATCGAGCGCCAGCAGCTGCTGCCGACTCAGCGGAACGAACTCATCCGGCCCGTGCATGTCGAGGTAGACGCGAAAAATTCCGGTGCAGCGCGAGCGAAAGACGCAGCTCTCACAGGTCGGCAGGTGTGTCCGCAGAGAGGCCTGCCACTCGTACTTGTTCACCGCGTCTTCGAGCCCCTCGCTGTCCGACGACTTGGTGATTGTCTGCTGTCCGCCGTGGTGAATGCGCGATCCCCAGCGCGGCAGGATACAATACGGCAGGTTGCCTACGTTGACATCGAAGTCGGAGTCCCACGCCTCGAATCCGGCGAGCATTTCGTCGTAATGCGGTGCCATGTCCGAGTAGCGCGGCATGATCTCGCGCAAATACTCCTCGTTGCGCTCGCCGGTACTCTCCGGCCTGACGATGTCGACGTGCAGTTGGCGAACGCCGTACTTCTTGAGCAACTCCGGGTAGTGGGGAAGCGAGCGGTAGCTGCGCTCGTTTACACACATATTGGTGGTCACCAACTGCCCGCGCCGCTGCAGTTCGCCAAGGCCGTGCACGATCCGCTGAAACGACTGCGGCCGTTCGGTGGTCGCGACGTGCGCCTCTTCGGTCGCCCCCTGAATCGAGATACGCCATTCGAAGTTGCCGAGAGCGACCACGGAGTCGATGAATCCCGGGTGCGGAAACATCACCCCGTTGGTGAAGATCACGATGTGTTCGAAGCCGAGCTCGACGGATTTGGCGAGCGCGTCGAGAAAGCGCTTGTGGATGGTCGGCTCGCCACCGAGGAACGTCAGGTGGGTTGCTCCGGCGGCTCGTGCTTGCTCGAGCGCCTCGACGATCGGCTCGAGAGGAACCGGGCGGGCGATCTTCATCGCCGTCAGCTGGCCGCTGGAACAGAAGACACAGCGGTTGTTGCAGAGATGCCCGAGTTGGATCTCGAATTTATGCCCGGATCCAGAAGACGTGACAGTCGCCGCCGAGCGCCGGTCCTCCTCCGTAATATTGATATGCACCGACATCTAGGAGGCGAATCGTAGATCATGCATGGCGAGTATAGCAAGGCAAAGGGAATCCCGCCGCGCCGGGGCAGGTGGGGGGCGAGCCTAAGGGCTGATATAGTTGCCTTTTCCCAACCTCCCTGAGTAAGGAGCAGCGGATGAACAGCGACCTCGCCAGGCGCCCGTTGGGCCGGAGCCCCGTCGAAGTGGTTCCACTGGGAGTCGGCTGCTGGGCCTGGGGCGACCAGGAGTACTGGCGCTATGGGCAGGATCACGGACCGCGCGACGTCGTCGAGGCCTTCGACGCCAGCCTCGAGGCAGGCCTCGATTTCTTCGATACGGCCGAGGCCTACGGCTGGGGCAAGGGCGAACAGATTCTCGGAGCCCTGGTGCGCAAGTACAACCGCAAGCTCGTCGTCGCCACCAAGTATGCTCCGCTGGCAGGTCGTGGCGGCGCGGTCGCCGTCGCCTCGGGCCTGGCGGGAAGCCTGCGACGCCTGCGCCTGCCGGCCGTCGACCTCTACCAAGTACACTGGGCAGACCGCGAAGAGGCTCCGATTGAGCCGACGATGGAGATTCTCGCCGGCGCCGTCCACAGCGGTCGAGTCGGCGCCGTCGGCGTCAGTAACTTTCGCGCTTCGGAGATGCGCGAAGCACATGCGGCGCTGGCCCGCCACGGCGTGCCGCTCGCCACCAACCAGGTGCGCTACTCTCTGCTGCACAGGTCGCCCGAGGTCGACGGGGTGCTCGAGGCATGCCGCGAGTTGCAGGTCACCCTGCTCGCCTACAGCCCGCTCGACCAGGGGCTGCTGACCGGCAAGTACACGGCCGGCGCGCCGCCCCCCGGCAAGCGAGGGGAATCACCGTGGTTCTCGCCGGCGAACCTCGCCGCGGCCCGTCCCGTCATCGACACACTGCACGCCATCGGTGAGGCACACGCGGTCGCGCCGGCGACTGTCGCCCTGGCTTGGCTTCTCGCCCAGCCGGAGGTGATACCGCTGGCCGGGGCCAAGACCGGCGAGCAGGCGTGGCAGAACGCCGCGGCACTGGGGCTGCGCCTTGCCGAGATGGAGCTGGCGCAACTCGACGAGGTCACGCTGCCGTGGCGAATTGCCGGCTGAGTTGATTCTCAATGAAGACCGCACAGCACCGACGATCCACAACCACCGTGCGCGACATCGTCGCGACGCTACTGCCGTCGTACCCCGAACTGGAAGGGCGCGACCGCCAGGTGGTCGAACGAGCCGTATCCGATTACGTCGCGGCACAGATCGACGCGATGCCGTCGTTTCTGCGGCTGCCGTATCGCCTCGCCTTGCTGGCATTCGAGGTCATGCCGGCGCCGCGCTACGGCCGGCCGTTCGGTCGCTTGCGACCTGCGCTCCGCGAGTCGTATCTGGCGAGCTGGAGTCGCGCACCGGTTCCGCCCATGCGCGATTTCGTCAAACTGATTCGCAGCACCGCACTGCTCGTGTTTTTCGACCACCCGTTGGTCCGCGCGCGACTCGAACAGGAGCGAAGCTCCAACGCCACGCCAGACCAGCTAGCGGAGCGCGGATGAGCGAGCGGAAAAGCGGCTCGACGCCGGCTCTGCCCCCGGAGAACCTGGCACCGCTACGCACGCAAGTGCTGGTGCTCGGCTCCGGCGCCGGTGGGGCGGTGACGGCGGCGACGTTGGCCGAACGCGGCTACGAAGTGGTCGTCCTCGAGGAAGGTCCGAATATCGACACCAGCGAGATCGCCACCAATTCCGCCGAGGCAATCGCACGCCTCTACCGCAACGCCGGGGTGACGCCGATCCTCGGCCGTCCGAATATCGCGTTCGTCGAGGGTCGCTGTGTAGGTGGATCGACCGAGGTCAACAGCGCCTTCTGGCATCGAATTCCAGGCGATTGTTATCACCGCTGGCGGGCCGACGCGCGTCTCGACGACTTCTCGGAAGACAGCATGACCCCCTATTTCAGCGTTCTCGAACGAGATCTATCGGTATCGAGCCTGAACACGCCGCAGCCGCCGCCCAGCTCCGAGCTGTTTCGAAACGGGATCGAGCGCATGGGATGGCAATACACCGAGGTGCCGCGCTGCCAGAAGGACAGTGGAGGAACAAATCCATTCGCTCCCGGGAACAAGCAATCGATGCAGCGCACGTACATTCCACGGGCGATCGCCGCCGGGGCGCGGTTGTTGCCCGACTGCAAGGCGCTTCGGTTACTGCACTCGAACGGACTTGTTACGGGAGTCCTCGTCGAGAGAGGACAGGGTAGCGCCGCACGAACGCAGACGTTGACGGCCGAGCACGTATTCGTCTGTTGCGGCGCCGTGCAGAGCGCCGCGCTACTGCGGCGCAGCGGCATCACCAAGAACGTCGGCAACAACCTTTGCATTCACCCCATGCTCAAGGTCGCCGCCGCCTTCGAACACGAGGTCGCCGCACACCAGGACGTGTTGCCGATCTACCAGGTCAACGAGTTCTGGCCCAACATCGCAATTGGCGGCTCCGTCTTCACCCCCGGATTCCTCGCCATGCTTCTCGCCGACAACTGGGCCACCACGCAGCACGCGATGCGCGATTGGGTGCGAATGGCGCTTTACTATACCGCGACGCGGGGAATGAGCCGCGGTTCGATCCGCAGCGTCCCCGGCACTGCAGGCGACGTCCTTGTCCGCTACCGGTTGACGGACGCCGATCGGGTGAACCTCAGCCACGGTCTCGCCCGTCTCGGAGAGATTCTCTTTGCCGCGGGCGCGGTGGCAATCTACCCGTCGCTGCGGTCACACCCGGTGCTCACCTCGGCCGAACAATGTCGCGGCTTCCTCGCCGAGCCCGTCCCGGCAGCGGCGATGAGTCTCTCGACGGTGCACGCGTTTAGCAGCTGCCCGATGGGAGAGAACCCAGACGTAAGCGCGACCAACTCGTTTGGCGCGGTCACGGGCTTTCGCAACCTCTACGTCAACGACGCCAGCCTCATTCCCGACTCCCCCGGCGTCAACCCGCAGGGGACGATCATGGCGGTCGCCCTGCGCAACGTCGATCACTTCGACGCGTCGCGCCGGCCGCCGGGCGGATCGCGGCGACGTGCGGTGACGGAGCGCCCAAACGTGCTGATCACCGGCGCGCCGGGATGGCTCGGAACGAGGCTGATCGAGATTCTCTCGAGCGGCTTCCCAGGCATCGACGGCTATGCCGCAGCCGATCCCGAACGCCGCCTTCGCTGTCTCGTTCACCCTGTCGCCGACCCCGCTCGGATCCTCTCCGCGCAACCGTCGATCGATGCGGTCTACGGTGCCCTACCCGATCCGACCGCGGCCCGCGCCTTGTGTGCCGGCGCGGCCGGCGCGACGCTCTTTCACATCGCCGGCGTGATCCATCCGACGCGGGGAACGCGTGAGTTCGACGAAGTCAACGTCGAGGGCACCCGGCAGCTGGTGCAAGCCGCCGTCGACGCCGGTGTCAGGCGCATCGTCGCCGTCTCTTCCAATTCGCCGTTCGGCTTCAACCCTACGCCGGAGCACCTCTTCGACGAGAGCTCTCCGTACCGTCCCTACATGGGATACGGGCGCTCGAAGCAGCGTATGGAGTTGCTCATTCGCGAAGCGCAAGACTCCGGCAAGATCGAGACGGTCATCGTTCGGCCACCCTGGTTCTATGGGCCTTACCAACCGGCGCGGCAGACTCTCTTCTTCAAGATGATTCGCGAGGGGCGCTTTCCCATCCTCGGCGACGGCTCGCAGCGCCGCTCGATGACGTACGTCGACAACCTTTGCCAGGGACTCCTGTTGGCCGCCAGCGTGGAGCGCGCCAACGGGCAGACCTACTGGATCGCCGACGATCGTCCGTACACTATCACCGAAATCGTCGACACCGTGCGCGAGATCCTGCGCGACGAGTTCCTCCTCCCCTGCGTGCCGCGACAAACGAGAGTTCCGGCGATCGTCGGCGACGTGGCTCGGCTCGTCGATGGCGGCTTGCAAAGTTTCGGCGTCTACAATCAGAAAGTTCACGTTCTCAGCGAAATGGGACAGAGCATCGCCTGTTCGATCGACAGAGCGCGGCGCGAACTCGGCTACGCACCTCGCGTGTCGCTGCGCGAAGGCATGCGCGAGTCGATTCGCTGGTGCATCGCCAACGGGCAACACATCGCATGAGCCGCGTTCTCATCACCGGGGGATCAGGTTACTTCGGTTGCGTACTGCGCGACCGCCTGTGCGCGACCGGGGCGGCGGTTCGCATCCTCGACATCGCCGACGTCGACGAGCGCCCGGCCGACGTCGAACTGGTGCGCGCCGACATCCGCGATTTCGACGCCGTACTAGCCGCCTGCCGGGACATCGACGTCGTCTATCACAACGTCGCACAAGTGCCGTTGGCGAAGGACCGTGAGTTGTTTCGTTCGGTCAACGTCGGCGGAACTGAGAACCTGCTGCGCGCCGCGGTGGAGAACGGTGTGCGCAAGGTCGTTCACACTTCCTCCAGCGCGGTATTCGGTATCCCCGCCGCCAACCCGGTCGACGACGCGGTGGCTCCCCGCCCACTCGAGGCGTACGGGGAGGCTAAACTACAGGCGGAGCACGCGGTCGGACATGCCGTGCGGCAGTACGGACTCGACGCTACGATCATCCGACCGCGGACCATCCTCGGACACGGCCGACTGGGAATCTTCCAGATCCTGTTCGACTGGATTGAAGAAGGGCGGAGGATCCCCGTGCTGGGTCGCGGCAACAATCTCTACCAATTCGTCCACGCCGACGATCTCGCGGACGCCTGCGTGCGAGCCGCCGGGCGACCGGGTGCGAGCGTCTACAATATCGGCGCGGAACACTTCGGGACGATGCGGCAGACCTTGGAGGCTCTGTGCCGGCATGCCGGCACCGGCAGTACCGTCTACTCGCTGCCGATGGGGCTGACGAGCGCGGCAATGCGGTTGACCAGCGTCCTCGGACTGTCGCCGCTCGGCGCCTACCATTCCTTGATGTACGGCAGGGCCATGTACTTCGACATCTCTCGCCCGATGGCGGAGCTCGGGTGGCGTCCGACGCGATCCAACGAAGAGATGATCTGTGAGTCCTACGACTGGTACCTGGCGCACAAGGCGACCATTTCCCGGTCGGCCGGCGAATCCCCGCATCGCTCCGCCGTCAAGCAGGGCATCCTCGAGATCCTCAAGCGAATTTCCTGAGTTCCCGCTCGGCGCACCGGGCCGGCCCGGTGGAACGTAGCGAACTCCCCGGAAAAGAAAAAGCGCGACGGTTGCCCGTCGCGCTCGCTCCTCGTCAAACCGTGGCCAATTCGATCATCGGAATCCCCCGCGACGTCGCGGAGGATTCCGACTTTCGGCGGTCCACTATTTGATCTTGCCGTTGAACTGATCGTCCACGTTCTTCTTTGTGTCGTTGACGTTGAACTCCGCTTCCCAGCACATTCCACCCGCCGCGTACAACTGCGCGGTAACGGGATACTGGAACGGCAACGACGCCGTGTCGGGCAGGTTGTCCTTGGACGCGACGAGCTTGGCCAGCGCCTTGTCGAGGTTGCTGGCCTTGGTGCGTATCAGCTTGACCCCGTCGTTGGACTGCGTCTTGTCCTTGAACTTGAAGCCTCTGGGATCACTCGGCTTACCCAACGTCGACCATCCCGAACCCGACGGGACGCTCATGGCGAGTTGTACGCCGGTGTTGTCGTAGACGCAGAGTTCATAGTCCGTCGTCTGCGTCGGGTCTCCCATGTCGCCGATGACCGCCGGACCGCCCTTCCACAGGAAGGTGACCTTGTCGCGTTTATCGAGCGCATTGTCCTTGTACTTGAACGTCGCCTTGGTAGCCGACACACACGTGTTCGACGGCGCCCCGGAGAATTCGCAGCCATTCACCGGATCACAGTCGTCCTGCGTACACGCGCTGCCGTCGTCGCAATCGAGGTCCTCGACATAAGCGCAACCGCCCGTGCCGTTACAAGCGTCGGTCGTACAGATGTCCGCATCCACATTGCAGGGAGTCGATGCCGGGGCGAAGCCATTCGCCGGGCATGCCTGCAAGGCGGTTCCCGAACACTGCTCCGCCACGTCGCAGCCGTCCACCGCCGCGCGACACAGCGTGCCCGCGGGCTGGACGACATCGGCCGGACATGCCTGGCCCGGCATCGCCGTACAGAGCTCATCCGGGTCGCACGAGTCACCCGAACCTGCGCGACAGACCGTCGTCGGATTGGCGACCACGTCGGCCGGACAACCCTGGCCCGGTACGCCGGTGCAGAGTTCATCCGGGTCACACATATCGCCGGAGCCGGTGCGGCACACCATGTTGAGATTGCCAGGTGCGTCATCCGTCGGGCAGGTTGCGCCCGGTACACCGGTGCAGGTCTCCGGCTGGTCGCAGACGCCGCCGATGGAGCCAACGCGGCAAACTACGCCGGTATTGAGCGGCGCGTCATCGGCGGGACAACCCTGTCCCGGTGTTCCCGTACAGGTTTCGTTCTGATCGCACGAATCACCCGAACCGGTACGACAAACTACGCCTGAGTTGATCGGCGCATCGTCAGCCGGACAGGATGACCCGGCGCCGGTGCAGAACTCGTTGGAATCGCAAGGCGGACCAGCACCTGGGCGGCACAGCTGTCCCGCTGCGCGGAAGGTACATGTCGACGTGCAGCACGACGTCGCGCTGCCGTTGGCTCCGCCCAGATCGCACTGCTCGGGACTGTCGAGCACTCCGTCGCCGCACTCCGAGTAGTAGAAGGCGACGTCGACACGGCTGATGTCGGAGGCGCCGCTGAGCGGCGTCCGCGTCGGGTCGTATACCGCCGGCAAGGCGTTGACGCCGAGCCCCGGGAAGATCGGATTGCTCGCCTGCACGTCGACTCGCACCGTGAACGTCGATCCCGAGGTGATCTCGAACAGCCTCTCGATGTCGCCGCGAGTGTTGTTGGCGGGGTTGCCGCCGGTAGAGACCACCGTGGCGGTGCCAAGCGTCCGGGTCAGCACCAGTCGGTTGGACACCGTCTGCGAGCCGTTGACCTGATCCGCCACCGTCGTCGTGCTCTGGTAGGTAATCGAGTTCGCGGTGTTGCTCAGCCAAGTGAAGATTGCCCCCGAACCAGCCACCGGAGCCGACCCCGTCATCGTATTGCCGTTGGGGACGGTGTTGTTCTTGATTCCGAAATAAACCCTGGTGTACGCGCCCAGATTGATTCCAGTACACGAGACCGTCGCGCCACCCGTGGCACTTGCGGTTCCCGAAGCCGTGCACGATCCGCCCCCAGGTAGGCTGTACACCGGACCACCGGAGATGATGAGTGCCGAGGCGCTCGAACTGAGCCAGAACAACAGAAACACGCCGGCCAGCGCCAGCCTGCTGCCCAGATATGCTCCTCGCGACATCCCCCCGGACGCGCGCACCGCAACGGAATCCGCGGCGAACCTTCTCCCATTTTGCCGATCTAACGTCATCATCACGTCTCCCGTTACCGTTGCGGTGTGGTGTGGATCGAGCCGGCTACCACGAGCCGTGCGACCCGTGGCTGCCATGTGACCCGTGGCTGCCGTGCGACCCGTGGCTGCCGTGGGAACCATGACTGCCGTGGCTGCCGTGGCTGCCGTGCGAACCATGACTGCCGTGCGACCCATGGCTGCCGTGGCTGCCGTGCGACCCGTGCGAAGCGTGTGACATATGCTGCGCAAGGAGCATCTTTTCACTGTTCGGTTCCGTCCGCAGGGCCTGGGCGGCCTCCGACGCATCGAGAGCCGCCACCGGCTTCACCGCCTGGCGCGCCTCCGCCGGGCTCAAGAAGTCCAAAGGCTTCTTTTGCAACGCAGGCAGCCCGTTCTTTTTATCCTGGCTCATTCTTCCTCCTTCACTGCGGACACATGCGCCCGAACGCTCCGCCCCGATTCGACGGGTGCGTGGCGTTCGAGCGATTTGCAACCAATTCTCGTAACATCGAACTCATCTATCCCGTCACGGAGCCTGATTGAGATCCGCGTACAGCGACAAGAACTGTCCGGTGCGCGATACCTCGACCCCATCCAGCTGCAGTCCGAAGAACTGCGGCAGCGGGAATCCGGAAAGGGCACCGGCGAGATCCGGAACCAACGGTGCGATCAGGTTCGGCAGGACGTTCTGTTCCACGTCCACCGAATTCACCCCAAGGGGATTGTCGATGATGGCAATCGTCAAGTCTCCGGCCTGCGGCTCGGTGAGCGAAATCGCCAGCCCCGAACCGTCGGGTAGGAAGTCCAGGTCCATCCCCAACGGAAGGTCGATCGCTCCCGCCAACCAGACCTTGTTCGGACCCGGTTCGACGACCTTCATCTCGATCTGGGCGATCTTGAGAAGAGTCAACTCGCCGTTCGGCCCGCTTTGGCCGGTCACGATCGGCGCCAACGACGGCGCGATATCGACCCGCAGCGGCGTCGCCGGCGGCAGTTGTCCAAACTCCGGGATCAGCACCGAAAGCAGCGTCGAGTTGATCGGCAACGGTGCCAGCGGCCCGCCGCCGTCGAGATCGATCTCGGTGATCGATGTCCGCATCAGTCCGCACTCTGTCTGGCCGCGAAGCAGCTGGTTGAAGCCGGATGTCGAGATGCAGATGGCAAGACCGTACGGCTGATTTGTCGCTGGAGAGTTGGCGCCAAACGATGGGAACGAACTGCTCGGCGAGTAGGAAGCAACGAGGTCGGGGGCGCCCAACGGCGGCACGCATTGACCGGGCCCGGTACCGATGCTGACCTGGAACCGGGAGTTCGATCCGAGCGTGATACCCGCGTTATCCTCGGTGACCGCGAACAACGGCGATTCCAACTGCAGGCCTACTCCCTCGCCGACCGGCCCGGTGATGTTGATTCCAGACAACACTACTTCGATCGCGTCGGCGATCGGGCTGTCCAGCGGCCCGCTCCCATCCGGATCCTCGAGGAACCCACGGATTCCGTTCGCAGTCAGCGCCTGGACGTCCGGCAGGAGTGCCTGGATGATGTCGCCGATGATCGGCGCGTCGCAGAGACCCGACGTGAAGGTCGTCTGGAAGTTACTGAACGCCACGCCGATCGGCGTAACCAGGTTGACGTCGATATTCGACGGGTCGACGGAATCGGGGTGTAACGCATAGTTGCCCGTCAACCTGAGGTTGCTGGCAGTCAAACGCAGGCCGCAACTCGGTACCAGCCCACTGCCGTTGATCTGCGCGTGGACGACGAGGTTCGACAAATTGATGTCGCCGAAGACCGAGTTCGTCTGCGAGTCGAAGGCGATCGAAAGGGCGCCGAACGACGGCGCCGGACTCGAAATCCGAACGTCCGCGCTACCCAGGCAACCCAGGAACGAATCGATGAAACAGCCCGAGGTGACGGGCGTACCCGGCGGCATCAGCTGCGCCAGATTAAATTGCCCGGCCGCCATGCCGCCGACCAGCGGCTCAATGGCGTCGAGGCCTCGGTCGTTGAGACGCAAGGCGGTGCTCTGCAACGAGAAGGCGCCGTCCGCCACCGAATTCCCGCGAATGACGACGATTCGATCGCGCACGCTGTCGCCGTTAGCCGTGTTCGTCAGAGTGACCAGTACCGGGTTCAAGATCGCCGCGGAACTGAGTGTTACCGTGTGCGAGAAGGTCCGCGCACCGGTATTGAGGCTGCTCACCGGCGTGCCGTTGACGGTCACCGCCACCTGGCCAGCATTGAGAAGCGTGTAGTGCCCGGTGATCACGGCGGTCGACGCGGTGGTGAAGATACCATGTGCAGGCGTGTCGATGAAAACGTCGAACTTGTTGCACGCCGCTCCCGGTGTTGGGCAGAGCCAGCCGGACTCGATGTTGCAACTGGAGCTACAGCCATCAGCGCCGATGGAGTTGCCGTCGTCGCATGTCTCGCCGGTGTTGATCACGCCATTGCCGCAGGTGGGAAAACAGGTGCTCGGCGTACCGAAGCAGGCATAGCCGGCCTGCGTCGTGCAGTTCGCGTTGCAACCGTCACCGTTAGCGCTGTTGCCGTCGTCACATTCCTCGATGCCGTCGAGCACGCCGTTGCCACAGAGGGCGCCGCAAACGCTGGGTTGTCCAGCGCAGGCGAAGTTCGACTCCCGCCGGCAGATCGTGCCGGAACAGCCGTCGCCGCTGATGGTGTTGCCGTCATCGCAGTTCTCGGCTCCGCGAATGAACCCGTCGCCGCAGATCGCCGAGCAATTGCTCGGCTGGCCGGCACAGGCGAAGCCGGTTTCAACCTGGCAGAGGAATGAACAGCCGTCGCCGCTGTTCAAGTTGCCATCGTCACACGTCTCGATACTGCGGATCAGTCCATCGCCACACTTCGGCGAACAAATACTCGGCAAGCCTGAACACAACCAACCTGTCTCGATCTGGCAGAGAGGCGAGCAGCCGTCGCCGGAATTGGCGTTGCCGTCGTCACAGGTCTCGCCGGGATTGAAAACCGAGTTGCCGCAGACAAAGGTGCAGACGCTCGGATTGCCGGAACAAATGTAGCCGGGTTCGATCTGACACGATGCCGAGCAACCGTCACCGCCGGCTTGGTTGCCGTCGTCGCAGACCTCGCCCTGACCGGATTGAATATTGCCGTTGCCGCAACTCAGCACGCAAGTGCTCGGTTGTCCCGTGCACGTGTAGCCGCTCTCCACCGCGCACACACTCGAACAGCCATCGCCGTTCGCAGTGCCGCCGTCGTCGCAGGATTCCCCGATATTGAGCACTCCGTTACCGCAGTTTTGCGTGCAGACACTCGGTTCGCCGGTGCACGACCAGCCGCCTTCGACCAAGCAGATATCCGAACATCCGTCGCCGCTGGAGCTGTTGCCGTCGTCACATGCTTCCTCCGGGTGGACCAGCCCGTCACTGCATTCGGCCGCGCAACTGCCGTTGTCGACGCCGTCATCGAAGGCGTCGCAGTCGCGCGTCAAACCACCGGCGTCGTTGAGCATGCGGCACAGCTGACAGGCCGAGGTCCGCGAAAGGCAGCTGGTGACGCCGGTCGGAGTTGCCGCGCCACACGAAGCAAAGGCTTGCGTCAGATCCGTTTCTTCACATTGTTTCGCGATGGTGGATAGGATCTTGGCCGAGCAACGCGAAGCGATGCGGCCCTTCGGGTCGGGCTGCGTCGACAACCCGGTCCCCAAGCACTCCGCAGCCAGCGACGCCGCGTCGGTGATCGCACCGGATTTGATACCGAGCTTCTGGCACTTCAAGTATTCCGTCTGCCGCATCTCCTCGCACTTGAGGAGCGCCGCGGTCACCCGCGCCTGGCAGCGCGCATCCGCCGCCACGGCAATCATGTTCTGATCGAGATCGGGACCAATCGACCCGTGCACCAGTCCGAACTGCGTCAAGACGGCTCGACCAACCGCGGCGTTGGCTTCGCTGGTTCCGAAATCCGGCACCACGCCATCACACTTCTTGGCGATCTTGGCCAGTTCCTTGGCGCCCGTGTTGGTGAGCTTGCCCTTCGGGTCCGAGGCAATGCATTCCTCGGGCGTTTGCCCGACGAGTTTGCCGGCGGCGAACTGCAGGGTACACGTCTTGACGATCTTGCCGTGGACCTTCCCCACTTTGGACAGTGCCTTGTTGAATGTGTTGATGCAGTTGCGGTCTGCCGTTTCCACCTGCGCCGCCGCCGGTGCCGTCCAGCCACCGAGCAGCGACAAGACTGCTACCGTCGCCACGGCGGACATCAGCCGACCTGCGAGGCGCGGAGAGAGGCGATGCGAGCGAGAGGCGAGACTTCGTGGATACGATCCTCTGAAATGGTCGAACTTGGATCGTTCTTGCCTCGATAGTGCGCGCGTCGCCATCATCATTTCGAGCAGCCTCCTTGGATACAGGGACGACACCCTTATGTGCGAGTTCAAATTGACGGCGGTGAAGCGCAAGCGCTCCATTTCCCCACCGCAAACCATTCCGAGCACAAACCGGTCGACGTCCCCCCCTAGAGAAATTCGGTACAGACCTCCTACCGCGTACAGCGGCCCGCGCCTCGGTGTCAAGGAAATACGGCCCAACCGGGCCCTCGAGGTGAATATTCTCGTCGGCTCGGCGTCTCGGCTCGGCCGGCGGAGATCCTTCAATTTCAGCGGTGGAGCGGGCCCAAGAGCGGTCGGATCACCCATTTCGAGACTTGCAATTGCACCCTGGTTTATCAGGGAGTTAGTAGAGATGAGGCTCCGATGAAACAGACCAGTCCCAGAGCGGTAGCGGCGGTCGCGCTGACCTCCGCCGCCGCCCTCGCAGCGGTCCTCTGGCTAGGCGAGCCCGATGTCGCGTCGACGAGCATGCCGGCGGCACGGACGGGGCAACACGACGCTGCGAAAGCGGCAGGGGCGGCCGTAGCGGCGAGCCCGGCAGGCACCACTGTCGAGAGGAGAATCGCCTTCCTCGAATCACGTCTCGATCAAGAGAGGCGGCGCGGCGATCAGCTGCAGGAGCAGCTCGACCAGATCGCCGCGGCCGTGGCGACGCTGCGCGAAGGCGGCG
>JBGTMF010000426.1:0-2496 GCA_041743795.1 Thermodesulfobacteriota bacterium
CGACTTCCTCGCTCTGCTCGATGAGTACCGCGCCCGGCGTGCCGCCGGCGGCGCGCTGGCCTTTCTACGACCACGCCCGCGCATGGGCGTGCGTGTCGGGAGGGTCCTCGATCAAACCGTGCTCGAGATCCCCGGCCGTTCGGACACTCTCGCGCTCAACGCCTCCGCCGCCGCCATCTGGGAGCTGTGCGACGGCGCACGCGGCCTGGCCGACCTGACGCACGAACTGGCGACACGCTTCGAACTGGCCCCGGAGGTCATGCGCTTGGACGTTCAGTCGGTCATCGAGCGCCTGGAAAGCGCCGGGGCACTCGATCTGGAGCCGGGATGAGCACGAACACCGGCGGAGCACCGCGCATCTTCATTTCCATCGCCTCGTACCGCGACGAGTACCTCTGCTTTACGATCGACTCTTGTCTGGCGAACGCGGCGCATCCCGATCGCCTCACCTTTGGCGTCTGCTGGCAGGCGGACGAAGGCGAACGCCTCGATCGTTTTCTCGACGACCCGCGCTTCCGCATCCGCAGGTACCCCTACCAAGCCAGCCTCGGCTACGGATGGTCGCGCGCCGAAGTGCAGAAACTATACGCGGGCGAAGAGTACCACCTGCTGATCGACTCCCACACCGCCTTCGCGCAAGGCTGGGACGAAAACCTGATCGCGCAACTCGAGGGCAAGCCGGGAGCCAAGCCGCTGCTCACCACCAGCTCGCCGCCCTTCACCTTCGACGCGCAGCGGCAGATCATGTTCCCATGGAGCGGGACCCCGTATGACGGCGTCCCGCTCCTGACGTGCCGTCTCCTGCCGCCCGTGGGTTGGATCGACATCCAGATGTCGACGGAGCGCAAATCCGAGTCGCAGCAGACCACCGCACTGGTCTGCTGCAATTTCGTCTTTACCCACGGCAGTTGGATTCGCGAAGTGCCGGAGGATCCGGCGATGATCAACCCCGCGCATGAGTCGGCACTGTCGTTGCGAACCTTCACGCATGGCTACGACATCTACCTCCCCGACGAGATCCAGATCTGGCATCTCGACTACACGAACTATCGGGGAGGCCATCGCCACAGGGTGTGGGAGACGAAGAGCGATCGCTGGGAGTCCGAGCACACCGATCGCATGATTCGCCGTCTCCACAATCTTTTCTACGGCCGGGGAGATCCACGGGAAATGGGTCGCTACGGCTTGGGCAGCCAGCGCACCGTGGCCCAATGGGCCGAAGCGGCGGGCGTCGACCTGAGCGCGTGACACGGACGGTACGCTGGCGCGCCTGCTTTCGAGCGACAGTTACCGTTCCTTCAGCATCCCCTCGAGACGCGCGGCGACGTCCTCGCGGCGGTGCGTGGAGCAATACCACTCGAAGGTCCGGCGCAGACCTTCGCAAAACGGGACACGTGGTCGCCAACCGAGCAGTTGCTCCGCGCGGGTGTTGTCGGCGACGCGATTGAGGGGACCGGTCGGCATTTCCGGTTGCAGCTCGATCTGCGGCGCGTAGCCCGCCAGCTCCAACACTTGGTGGACGGCGTCGATGACGCGAATCCGCTCGGTCGTGCCCAGGTTCACAGCCGTGCCGTCGTCGATTCGCTCCGCCGCCCGAATCGTCCCCTCAACGATGTCATCGATGTACGTCCAGTTGCGCACCTGCTCGCCGTTGCCCCATATCGGAAACGGGTCCTGGCGGATGAACGCCCGCGCAATGATGGCCATGATTGCGTGATTCTCCACACCGCGCGGTCCGAAAACGGTGAAGTAACGGCACGAAGCGGCCTTCATGCCGCGCTCGCGATAGCCGGCTGCGAGCGTCAACTCCGCCATGAGCTTGGCGTAGCCGTACAGATTGTCGGCGTCGTAGGGCGGTGCGACGACCTCTTCGCCGAGATACACGGTTTCAGCAGGGTCCGCCTGCAAAGCATTGGGATAGACGCAGGCTGATGACGCGAAGACGATCTTCTCCACCCCAGCGCGCTGCGCCGCGAGAAAGACGATGCCGTCCAGCGCCAGATTGCCTGCGCACGCCGCTTGATGCAGATCGACGTAGGCACGACCGCCGTGATCGGCGGCGAGATGGAAGACGATCCCCTGACCCGCCATCACGGCAAGCGCGTGCTGGAGGTCGCGCAGGTCGCCCTCGATCAGTTGCGCCGCGCCGGCTTCCACCAGGGCCGCAATGTTCGAACGCCGACCGCTGGAGAAATCATCGGCAATCGTAACGCACGCGCCACGCGCAACTAATGCATCCACCAGAGTCGATCCGATGAACGACGCTCCTCCGGTGACTACGACCTTGCGCTCTTCCCACGTCACATCAGCTCTATTCACGAGCCGAGCGCCCGCCCAGCAGGTACGTGTAGGTCGACGACTGGGGATCGAAAATCTGCCGAACGATCATCGAGGCGCGACCATACACCTCGCGGGCGCTTCCGGCCAGTTGCGCCCGGCTCGCCCGGGGCACGCGGATTGGATGTCGCACCGTCCGCCGCGCGGCGGCCCGACTCC
>JBGTMF010000427.1:0-3335 GCA_041743795.1 Thermodesulfobacteriota bacterium
CCAGGTCATCGTCGCGGCAATCGGCAAGGCCGGCGAGGCCAAGGCCAGCACAGCGGAGACGACTACCGCGGCGGCGGCGCCGAGCGACCACCACATCGCCGTTACCTTGACGGCGACGGCGGCGACCAGCGGCCAGACAAACCATCGCCTGCCCTGCCATTCTGGCAGCCGCGTGACGTTGACCCAATCCGGCCCGGCCAACGCCGCGAGAAGCGGTGCAGGCGTCGCCGCTAGCGGCAGGCGCAGTGAGCAGCCTCCCAGGCGAATGGTGAGATAGCCATCGTCGGCGACAACCGTGAGCGTCGCCGTCGCGCCCGCTTCGACGCAGGCATCGCGCAACTCCGACAGCCTGCGCGCGTCGTCGCGCCACGGACGGTCCGCCTGCCAATCCGCGAGGATCAGGTTTCCCCCTTGCGACGCCAGCGTCCAGCCGCGCGTAAGGCGCCCCTCGCCTTGCAAGCGATGCGGGTGATCCGCCTCGGCCAGCGATGCCTCGGTGCCGATGACGACATACGGCGCCAGCGGCAGTTCGGACGTCAACTCGTAGCTCTGCCCAGACAGCAGCGGCAACACCGCGGTCATGCCGGGCGGCACCGCCAGCGCGCCGCCGCCCGCCAACACCAGCGACGGGAAGACAGGTCGAATGACGCTGTCCATCGCCAATCCGACGCCACTTTCGAGGGGTTCGAAATAGCCGCGGCGGAACTGTCCCTCCTCCACCTGGCGCCCGGTCCACGACGCGCGCAGGACGAAGAGGTCGGCGACGCAGCACATCACAAACAGCAGTGCGCGCGTCGTCAGCTTCCCGTGTGAGGTTGAAAGAATCGCTGGCCTCCACCTGCTCGCGGCGGGACTCGCTTGCGCCCGGCTCAGTGCCAAAGCGCTCGCATACGGCTAGCCGCAGCGACGGTCAATGGCTCGGCTCGGCGCGTCGACGCAGCCGGTTGGAACCTGAAACGGGTGGGAACAGAGACTGTGCCCCGGTAGGTCGTCCGCCGTCACAGCCGCGCAATCACGTGACCTGCGGGCGTTCCTTGCCGCGGCGGGGCAGTTGCACGAGGCCCTTGCGGCTGTCGAGGGAGAGCGTGCCGTCGTCGCCACCGGCGATGCGCTCGCACACCTGGCTCAGCAGCAGATCGAGGTCGGCCGGGGCGTAGGCCCCCTTGACGTCGGTGTAGAACAGGTTGAACGAGTTGGTTCGCGCCAGCGCCGGCGCCGCATCGTCGCGGGCCGCCAGCACCAGCTCGAGGCTGGCACCGCCGCGCGCGAAGGAAAGCGAGTAGCGCGCCTGGTTGCGGTTGAGCTGCACGCGCACGAGGCGCCCCGCCTCTGACGGTAGACCGTCGAGGAGCGCCTCCCACGCCGGGTAACCACCAGCAGCGCTCGCCGACTCATCGGCAGCCTCATCCGGCCGCCCCTCGACGCTGCGCAATCGCGGCACCCACGGGCGCGTACGCGGCACGGGGACGAGGCTGTTCTCCTCCCAGCCGAGTTTGCGCACGTAATCATGGGCGAGCCCGAGGCACTCGTCGCTGTGCTCACAGAGCGCTTCGTAGAGGCAGGCAAAGCGGGGGAACTCATCCCAGAAACTTTCGACGATAATGGTGTCGGGCTGGCTGTTGTCGAGCGTCGCACCGTGCTCGCCGAGCATGCAGAGCGGTACGTACTTGGTGATCGCCCGGATGCCGAGCGCGGCGCATTGGTCGAGCGCACGCCGCAGCGTCGGCATCGCTTCGCCGAGCGGCGCGATGAGGTTGCGCTCGTCGGCGTGGTCTTCCATCGGCAGGTAGTTCCAGAACTCCATTTCGCTGACGCCGTGCGCCTGGGCGACGGCGACGATGCCCTCGTAGGCGCCGATGTTGGTGCGGTGCACCACCGTGTTGGTGATGCGCCGCACAGAATGCCGCGCCAGATTCTCGAGACCGCCGATCAGTTCGTCGAAGCTACCCGGCCGCTGTGTGATCGCATCGTGCAGGGGGGCAGTGTCGCCGTGCAGCGACACGAAGAACTCGTCGATCCCGGCGTCGACCAGCGAACGCGTGTAATCAGCGTCCGCCAGTTTGCGGCCGTTGGTCTGCAAGCGGACGTGGCGAAAGGCGCCCGAGTCGCGCGCGTGCTCGACGAATTGCAGCAGCGACTTCTCGAGCGTCACCTCGCCGCCGGTGAACAGGACACGGTCATACTTGTTGCTGTGAAGGTTCTCCTCGGTGATTTCGACGAAGCGCTCGAACGGCAGGCCGCGGTAATTGTTCATCCCCTCCTGGACGATGCAGAAGGTGCAGGCGCTGTTGCAGTGAAAGTCGACCGTGACCGCGAGATCGCGGAAGCGGGTGGGATGGACCTGATCGCGCAGCGCCGACATGACTACAGCGTACAGTAGTAGCTGGACTTGGTCATCACCAGCGATCCGTCCGGGGCCATGGTGTAGTCGATGCCGACGTCGAAGCGCAGGTGATCCAGTTGCGAGCGGTTGGCTTCGACGAATTCCGCGATCGCGGCCGGATAGCCGAAGGCGCGCAGGAAAAAGAGCAGCTGGCCGAGGTCGATGCCGGAGTAGTAGACGGCATCGGCAAAGCGTTTCTTGGCGACACAGATACGATTGCAATCGATCAGCTCGGGGAGAAGAACGCGCGACAGCGGTACCCGGGTGAAATCGACGAACACACTCTGGTGGATCTCGTGCAGGATCTCGCGGATCTCCGTTTTCGGGTGCAGAAATCGGTACACGTTGTCCATCTCCAAGCAATCGCTGGAAAGCTTGTACGAACGTCCGCCCTGCACTTCGTAATACGGCAGATAGAGATTGACGACGCCGACGTCGGCGCCGCCGGCGTTGGCGCCGGTCACGTCGAACGAGAACATGAAGTACGGCACCGACTCGCGTGGGCGCGGCGCGACGCGGAACCAGGGCGCGACGGCGTCGATGATCGACGCGGCGCGCACCGCCGGGTCTTCCTTGAGGCGATCGTAGAAGTACAGTTCCCACCACAGGCGCCCGTGCTGGTGTTTGATGCCGACGACGGTCATGTCGCGTCCGGCGGTGCGCTGCACGGCGCCGAGCACTTCGTCCAGCGCCGCTGGCGCGCCGGCGACGTCGAGGCTGTTCCACAACAGCGATTCGCTGCGCAGTTTGCCGCGCGGGTCGCGCAGCGGATCGTACGGCTGAAGACAGTAGTCGAAGAATCGATCCGTATCGGCCATGCGAACCAGCGGACGCGCCACGGCGCTCGCCCGCGCCGGACCGGTCAAGGTCGATCTCCGGCGCTATCGGGGCGCGTTTGCGTGTCGACCAGGCGCCACGGCGGCGGTGGACTGTTCAGGTTGGCGGTGACGGC
>JBGTMF010000428.1:0-1769 GCA_041743795.1 Thermodesulfobacteriota bacterium
GACCCCCGTCGCCGCCCTGCGCAGCGATCTCGGCGACCAGATCGACGCCGCCCTGCGGCGCCTGCAGCGGCGGCAACGGATTCGATTGGTCGAGCGCTTCGTTCGCGAGGTGGCGCCGACCCAGCACGAAGTCTCGTACAGCGCCCTGCCCTGCAACGAACCCGCCACTCTCAACAAGCGGCCCGCCCTACGCGCGCTGCACGAGTATGTCACGCAACATCCGGCGCGACGGGTGACGGTGCGCGAACTGCGCGGATCCTTCGTCAACGCAGCGGCCAAGGTCCGACAACTGCACGACCTCGGCCTTCTGCGACAGCACCGCCGCGAGGTCTATCGCCAAGTCTACGCGGAGAGTGCGGCGAACGACCACCGGGTCGAGCTCAACCGCAACCAGACCGCCGCGGTCGAGCAGATCCTGCAGGCGCTCGATCGCGGGTTCGCCCCGTTTCTGCTTCTCGGCGTCACCGGCAGCGGCAAGACCGAAGTCTACCTGCGCGTCGTCGCCGATGTTCTCGCGCGCGGCAAGAACGCGTTGATCCTGGTCCCCGAAATCTCGCTGACGCACCAGTTGGTCGGTCGCATCCGCGCACGCTTCCAGTCGCAGATCGCCATCTTGCACAGCGGGCTCGGCGTCGGCGAACGTTGGGACGAGTGGCGACGCCTATCGCGCGGCGAGGCGCGCATCGCCATCGGCGCCCGCTCGGCCGTCTTTGCACCGATGCCCAATCTCGGCGTCATCATCGTCGACGAGGAACACGATACGGCCTACAAGCAAGCCGACGGACTTCACTACCACGCGCGCGACGTCGCCGTCATGCGCGCCAAGCTCGAAGAATGCGCGCTGATTCTCGGCTCGGCGACGGCGTCGATGGAGAGCATCCACAACGCACAAACCGAGAGATACCAGCTGCTGCACCTGCCTGAGCGCGTCGCCCAGCGGCCGATGCCCAGCGTCGAACTCATCGATCTGCGCGGCCAGCGCCTCACCTCGCCGCTGAGCCCGCAACTGGCGGCCGCGATCGAGGCCAACATGGCCGCCGGCGGGCAGACGTTGCTCTTCTTGAACCGCCGCGGCTTCGCCAACGCGCTGCAGTGCCGCGCCTGCGGCGAGCCGGTGACTTGTCCCAACTGCAGCATCTCCCTGACCTGGCACCAGCGGGCCGCAGCGCTGCGCTGCCATTATTGCGACTTCGCGACGGCGCGGCCGACCGCCTGCGCCGAGTGCGGCCAAGCGGCCCTCGACACATGGGGCTGGGGAACCGAGCGCCTCGAAATCTTCCTGCGCGAGAGCTTCCCCGGTGCGCGTGTCGCTCGCATGGACCGCGATACGACGAGTCGCAAAGGCAGCTTGCCGGCACTGCTGAATCAATGGAATGCCGCCGCACTGGATATTCTCATCGGTACGCAGATGGTGACCAAGGGCCACGACGTCGCTGGCGTCACCTTGGTCGGCGTCGTCATGGCCGATTTGTCGCTCAACCTCCCCGACTTCCGCTCTGCCGAGCGGGCCTTTCAGCAACTGGCACAAGTTGCCGGTCGCGCCGGTCGCGGCGACCGCCCGGGGCGGGTTCTCGTGCAAACCCTGCAACCCGAGCACCACGTGTTGCGAGCGGTCATCGACCACGACTACCGCGCCTTTGCCGAACGCGATATCGCCCAGCGCGAAGAACTGGGGTATCCGCCGTTCGGCCGCCTGGTGCTGCTGCGCTTCGAAGCGGAAGACGCGGCGCAAACCCAAGCCGCCGCCACGCGCTCCGCGGAGAGCCTGC
>JBGTMF010000429.1:0-17402 GCA_041743795.1 Thermodesulfobacteriota bacterium
GACGGGGCGAGGGCGGAGAGGTACACACTCGCAGGCGACCCGGTAGGCCGCCCGCCGTGCGAGAGCGCAATAACGCGCCCCGGTCTTCCCTTATTCCCCCGTGGCATCGCGGCCAAAGACTGCCGCGCGCGCACCCCTCAACCACCGCAACCGCACCACTAGCGCGAGCGACTTGCCCCCCCCGCCCGGGCGTTGACCCGGGCGTGACGGTGTTAAGGGAATCCACGTATGGGTGACAAGATAAGGCAACCCCGTAGTTCCACGTGGTCGCCCACCGGCTGATGGGTAGAGATAGCGGGGACATAATCCGGCTTATCGACCCTCTCTGGCCCTCGAGATGCGGGTGTACCCGCAACTTCAGGCGGCTTCCACAGCCGCCCCAAGTGTTGTCGCGCCACGTCCCTCTGGTACCGCCGCGCGGCCGCTGCTTCGATCGCCGGTCGGCCGGCGATAGGGCTATTCGTCGCGGTGCATTGATCGCTACGCCGGTCGAACAGCGTCTGAACGATCCGCCGGCTCGCCTGCCGTTAAGCGCGCCGCCGGAAATCTTTCCTTGACAACAAGCCGCTTTGGCGAGTAGAAGGGCGTTCCTTGGTGGGAAATTGTGGGACTAAGTGCCTTGTGGTGGGATGTTGTGGTGGTTGCGGGCGGAGGATGGGTCATCGGTGAAGGGCTGACGGCGAATGTTTCGGGGCAATTTCACGGCGAAGGTCGACGAGAAGGGGCGCGTCAGCGTTCCGGTCCGCTTTCGCGAAGCCCTGGACGCCACCGGTAGCGTCGAGATCTGCGTCACCAACTTCAAGGTCGACGGCTGTAATTGCCTCGACGTTTATCCGCAGGCGAAGTGGCTCGCCTTGGAGCAGAAGCTCCAACAGCCACAGGAGCGACCGCCGCGCGTGATCAAGTTCTACCAGAATTACTACCTTCCGGGGGTGCAGGAATGTCAGCTCGATCGCCAGGGGCGAATCCTGTTGTGTCCACGCCTGCGCGATTACGCCAATCTCGACAAGGAAGTCGTCTTTGTCGGTATCGGCGAGAAACTGCGCGTTTTCAACCCGGAGAATTGGGACACGGTCTTTTCAGGTGGTGAAGCCAATCTGCCTGAAGATCCCGATGTGGTCGCGGCGCTGGGTGTCTAGAGATGAATACAGTGGCTCCGGTTCGCATTCAGGACGAAGGGTCGTTTGGATTGCGACAGTCCTGGCGTCCGCCCAACCAGCGGTTGGGTGTGCGGGCGGAGATGCGTGGGTTGGTGGGGTGGAGCGCGGCAATCGGAGCGCTCACGATCATGTCGTTACTCGGTTACGTGTGGGTGAGGATTCAGGTGGTGGAGGCCGGGTATCGTCTGTCGGACGCGCGGCAGCTTGTGGAGAGGTTGGAGAGAGAGGGGCGGGAACTAGAAGTTCGGGCTGCCGCGGCCGACGCACCATGGCACTTGCAGGAGTTGGCTAGCACGCGACTCGGCATGCGCCGACCGCATCGCGACGAAGAGGGACACCTGCCGTGATCGGCCGTGTCGCACGCCGAAGGATCGGATGGACACTGGCGGGGTTTGCCGCCGCTTTTTGCGCGCTGGCCGTGCGCGCCGCGCAGCTGACCTTGGTTGATCGGGAGGAACTGCAGAACCGAGCGCGGCGTCAGCATACGCGTGTCCTGGCGCTCGAGCCGCGGCGGGGAAGTATCGTCGACCGCGCCGGCGAGGCGCTCGGATTGACGCGCGAGTCGGTCGACATTTTCCTCAGACCGGGCCAGGTGCGTGCCGGCGACAGAGACCTCGCGCGCCTTGCGGACATTCTCGAACTGCCTGTCGACGTGGTGGTGAGCCGTGCCCGGTCGGCGGCGCCGTTCGTTTGGCTCGCGCGGCAAGTGTCACCTGAGCGTTGGGGAAATGTCGTCGCCTTGAAACTCGAGGGTGTCGGCCGCGAGCAGACGCGCGAGCGTGTCTATCCGCGCGGGCCATTGGCAGGGCATGTGGTCGGCTTCACCAACCTCGATGGAGAGGGTATCGAAGGCATCGAGCGCCGCTTCGAACACGAATTGCGGGGAGAAGGCACCTCGTACAGCGTTGAGCGCGATGCCTGGGACCGACGCAACCTGGCATCGATGGACGGACGCACTCCGGTTGCGCGTGGCGGTGCGCACGTCGAGTTGACCCTCGATGCCGGGATCCAGCACGTCGCCGAAACGGAGCTGGAGGATGCGGTGAATCGCTTCGCCGCCAAGGCCGGCACCGCAATCGTCCTCGATCCGCGCAGCGGCGAAGTTCTGGCGATGGCCAATGTGCCGCGCTTCGATCCCAACCACTTTCGCGGGGCCGATCCGTCCGGCTGGCGCAATCGCGCCATCACCGACATGTACGAGCCCGGATCCACGTTCAAGGCGATCCTCGCCGCGGCGGCACTCAGCCACGGCGCGGTCGTCCCGAACGAGGTCATTGATTGCGAAGGCGGAAGCTTTCGCATCGGCCGGCGAACCATTCATGACCATCATCGCTACGATCTCCTGACCTTCGCGGACGTCATCGCCAACTCGAGCAATATCGGTTGCGCCAAGGTCGGTAGCCGGCTCGGCGCCGACCGACTTCATGCGGCGTTTGCGGAGTTCGGCTTTGGTCAGAAGACTGGGATCGATTTGCCCGGAGAGACGTCCGGGTTGATTCGACCCCGTGGATCCTGGGCGCCGATCGACGTGGCGACCGCCAGCTTCGGCCAGGGAGTGGCTGTTTCACCGCTGCAACTGGTGGCTGCGTTTGCCGGTATCGCCAACCGCGGCGCCATGATGCGCCCGTTCATCGTCCGCCGCGTGTTCGACGAAAGAGGCGCGATCCTGCACGAGCGCAAGCCGACACTCGCCGCCCGTGTCGTCGAGCCGGCCGTTGCCGCTACCGTCGCCGACCTTCTCACCCGCGTCGTCGAGCAGGGCACAGGCGGTCGCGCCAAGGTTGCCGGCTTTGCAGTTGCCGGCAAGACGGGAACTTCGCAGAAGATCGATACGGTGCGCGGCGGCTATCACGCTACGGATCGCATCGCGTCGTTTGTCGGCTTCGTACCGGCGGAGAGACCAGCGCTTGCGATACTCGTCATGGTCGACACGCCGAGGCGCGACTCGACGTATGGAGGAGTCATTGCGGCTCCTGTCTTTCAGCGCATCGCCGAGTACGCTTTGGGGCAGGTCGGGGTATACGCGAAGGAAGTTCCCATGTTCGAGCAACCGAGGCCGACTGGCGAAGCGGAGCTCCTGCTTGCCGCCTACAGCCCGCTCGGCGTTACGTCGACTGACTTTGTTGCCGCGTTGGAAGGAACGCCCAGCTTCATCGGCATGGCAATGCGGCCGGCCCTGGTTCGTGCCCAGCAGCGCGGATGGCAGGTGCGCGTCGACGGCTCGGGGTACGTGGTGTCGCAGGACCCCGCGCCGGGAGCGCCCGAGCCCGATGGCTTATTGAACCTGACTTTTGCCATGGACCGCTGAGGGAGCGATGCCGGCGGCCTTTGCGACCGAAATCGCCGTGGACCCGATGCGCTGGAGTGGAGAGGATATCGTGGCGGCGACCGGGGCCTCGACGACGATGGCGCCGGTCGATCTGCGTCGTTGCCTCTTCACCGAGGTCGCGACGGACTCGCGACAAATCGCGGCCAGGTCGATCTTCTTCGCATTGCGCGGTCCCCACCACGATGCGCATCGCTACGTGGCGCAGGCGCTCGCCGCCGGAGCTACCGCGGCCGTCGTTGAATGCGTACCGGAGGGCGTCGCCGCCGCGTCCTGTTTCGTCGTTGGCGATGTGTTGCACGCACTCGGCGATCTGGCGCACTGGTCTCGTGAGTATGTACCCGGGCTGCAGGTGATCGCCATCACTGGCAGCAATGGCAAGACGACGACCAAGGAGATGATCGCGGCGATTTGCGACGAAGCGACGCGGGACAACCCGGGCTCCGTCCTCAAGACGGCCGGGAACCAGAACAATCTGGTCGGCCTGCCGCTGACATTGCTGCGCATGAATGGCTTTGAATCGCTGGCGATTCTCGAGATGGGCATGAACCAGCTGGGAGAGATCGCGCGCCTCACCGAGATCGCGCGCCCGAACGTCGGTGTCATCACCAACATTGCCGCCGCCCACCTCGAGGGTCTCGGCAGTCTCGACGGCGTCGCCGCCGCCAAGGGGGAGTTGTTCGCCGGCATGCCCGACGACGCCACGATTTGTGTCAACGTCGACGATGAGCGGGTCGTGCGCGTGGCGGATGGGTTTCGCGGCCGTCGCATCGAGTTCGGTGCCACGGCCGAAATCCACGCCAGCGATGTCGTCGATCGCGGTGTCGACGGACTCTCCCTGAATCTGCACATCGGCGATGCCTCTCAGACGGTGCAGCTGCCCTTTGCCGGAATCCACAACGTGCAGAACGCACTGGCCGCCGCCGCCCTTGCCAGCGCGATCGGTTTTTCGCTGCCGATCATCGCCAGGGGATTGGCCGCGGCACGACCGCCGGCGATGCGCATGCAGGTGATTCGCCTGGATACCGGCGCGGTCGTGATCAATGACTCGTACAATGCCAATCCCGCCAGTGTCATTGCTGGATTGCGCGCCTTGGCGGCCTCGCCGGGGCGGCGTTGGGCGATCCTCGGCGAGATGCGAGAGTTGGGTGAACACGCGCCGCGCCTGCATCGCGAGGTCGGCGCCGAGGCGGCGGCGCTGGGAATCGATTTTCTCGTGGCTGTTGGACCGCTAGCGGATGAAACGGCGAACGCCGCGCGCGCCGTTGGCGGCCGCATTGCTGTGTACGAGTGCGCCGATGCCGCGGCTGCGGCCCGGTTGGTCGCCGGCGAGCTGCAAGCGGGTGACGTCGTCCTGGTCAAGGGCTCGCGCGGTCCGGATGACGATACGGCTGTCCGGCGCTATGGTTCTCGCATGGCAGAGGTCGTCGCCATGCTGCAGGAGGGGGCACGTGCCTGATGCTCTACTCTCTTCTTTTCTCCCTGAGGGACACGTACGGCGTGCTGAATGTCTTCCGTTATATTACGTTCCGCGCCGTCCTCGCCGCCCTCACCGCGCTGTTGCTCTCGTTCTTGATCGGTCCGTGGTTGATCCGGCGCTTGACCGCGCGACAGATCGGCCAGCAGATCCGATCCGATGGTCCACAGGCGCATTTGTCGAAAGCAGGTACGCCGACGATGGGCGGTACGTTGATCGTCTTCTCGCTGAGCTTGGCTACTCTGCTGCTGGCCGATTTGTCGAACCCTTACATCTGGGTAGTTTTGCTGGTGACACTGGGTTTCGGCGCGGTGGGGTTTGCCGACGACTACCGGAAACTCGTGCTGGCCAATGCCAACGGTGTCCCGGGCCGGGTGCGATTGCTGTGCGAGTTCGTCATTGCCTCTTTGGCGGCGACGTTTCTCTTCCTGCAGCCGGAGTTCGATACGCACCTCTACATGCCGTTTTTCAAGGAAATCTCGATCGACCTCGGCCTTCTGTACATTCCCTTTGTCGCGCTGGTGGTAGTGGGCGCGGCCAATGCGGTGAATCTCACCGACGGTCTGGACGGCCTGGCCATCGGGCCTGTCATGACGACCGCCTTCACCTACGGGATCTTCGCCTACGTGGCCGGCAACCTTCGCTATGCGGAGTACCTGCAGATCACATACGTGGCGGGAGCGGGAGAGTTGGCGATCTTCACCGCGGCCTTGCTGTGCGCGGGGCTCGGTTTCCTCTGGTTCAACGCCTACCCGGCGATGATGTTCATGGGCGACGTCGGCGCGCTTCCCCTCGGTGCGGCGCTGGGGATCGTCGCCGTCCTCACCAAGCACGAGATTGTTCTACTGGTCGCCGGCGGGGTGTTCGTCGTCGAGACGCTATCAGTGATTCTTCAGGTCGCATCGTTCAAGCTGCGGCGCAAGCGAATCTTTCGCATGGCGCCGATTCACCACCATTTCGAGCTCCTCGGTTGGCCCGAGCCGCAGATCATCGTTCGCTTCTGGATCGTATCGATCATTTGCGCGCTGGTGGCGTTGAGCACCCTGAAATTGAGATGATCGACCTCGCTGACAAGACGGTGGTGGTGATCGGCGCTGGGCGCGCCGGGCGCGCCGCCGTACGCTTGCTCCTCGAGCGGGGGGCGCGTGTTCGCTTGCTGGAGAAGAAGCCGCCGAGTACCGCGGACGCTTGGCCGGCGCGGGTGGAGATCGGCAGCGATACGGACGGCGGCGCGCTGACCGGCGCCAGTCTCGTCGTGCCCAGCCCGGGCGTGGCGCGCAATCATCCCCTATTGTCTGCCGCGGTGGCGGCTGGTGTGTCGGTGTGGAGTGAGATCGAGTTGGCTTCGCGATTCCTGACGTGCCCAATGGTCGCCATCACCGGCACCAACGGCAAGAGCACGACGACGGTATTGATTGGCAACATCTTGCGGCAGGCCGGCCGACGCGTTTTCGTCGGTGGTAACCTCGGCACGCCGCTGGCCGAGGCTGTAACCGACGGCGTGGCCTACGACGACGCCGTCGTCGAGGTTTCAAGCTTTCAGCTCGAGTGGATTGAAGAGTTTCGTCCGCGGGTCGCCCTTTGGTTGAATCTGACGCCGGATCATCTCGACCGCTACGACGGCGTCGAATCCTACGAAGACGCGAAAGCGAATCTGCTGCGAGAGTTGCGCGCGGGCGATGTGGCGGTGTTGAACCGCGACGACGCCCGCGTCTGGCGCCACCGCAACGAGGTCGGCGCCGAAGTCTTCTCCTTCGGCTTCACGGAGGTCGCCGAGGGCGTCTTCTTCGAGCGTGGTGATGCTGTAGTTCGCCGCGCCGGCAGTGAGCGCCGCGTTGCGCTGGCCGGGCGGCCGCTGCGCGGCGCCCACAACTGCGAGAACATGATGGCTGCCATCGCCGTGGCGACCGTGCTCGACGTCCCGTTCGCGGCGCTCGAGGCCGCGCTGGCGGCGACCACCGGATTGCCGCACCGATTGGAGTTCGTCGCCGAGAAGGCCGGCGCCAGGTTCTACGACGACTCGAAGGCGACCAACATCGGTGCGGTGGAGAAGTCCATCGCCAGCTTCGACGACCGCATCGTCCTCCTGCTCGGCGGCTACGACAAGGGCGGTGACTTTCGCACCTTGCGCGATGTGATCGCGGCTCGCGTTGAGCGCGTCGTTTGTTTCGGCGCCGCGGGTCCGTCGATCGCCGCGCAGTTGGACGGCGCTTCCCCATGCGACGTAGTGCCAGGAGTCACCGAGGCGGTGCAGTCGGCTGCCTCGCGGGCGCGACCCGGTCAGGCGGTCGTCTTGGCTCCCGGCTGTGCCAGCTTCGACGAGTTTCTCGATTACGGCGAGAGGGGGCGTCGCTTTCGCGCGCTGGTGGAAGCTCTATGAAACGCTTGCGCCCGCTCTCCCCTTTGCAGCGACGCGTGTTGATGCCTCGCCTGCGTCGTCCCGATGCCTGGTTGATCGGCGCTGCCGCCGCCCTCATCGGGCTCGGCGTCGTCATGGTCTTCAACGTCAGCTACTTTCACGCGCAACATCGCTTCGGCGATCCGTTACTGTTCTTCCGCAAGCACCTGGTCGCTCTCGGTGTCGGCACGGCGCTGTTCTTTGCCGCATCGTGCTTGCGGATAGAGTTTCTCGAGCGCGGTGCCAACCTGATCTTTCTCTGTACGCTCCTGTTGCTGGTCGTCGTCCTGCTGCCGCAGATCGGCATTGAGCGCGGCGGCGCGCAGCGCTGGCTGCGATTGGGCGGTTTCAGCCTGCAGCCTACGGAGTTCGTCAAGCTGGGAATCGTCCTCTTCGCCGCCCGCTGGATAAGCACCCGCCGCGACGAGATCCGGAGTTTTCGCAGAGGCATACTGCCACTGTTGGCCGTGGTCGGCGTCTGCGCCGCGCTGGTCATGATGCAACCCGATTTCGGCACCACCGCGATCATCGGCGCCTTGACTCTGCTGATGCTCTTCGCCGGAGGGGCGCGGCCGATCCAAGTTACCGGGCTGGTCCTCGCCGGCGCCGGGCTTTTCGCCGCCGGCACCCTGGCGGCGCCGTACCGCATGCGCCGCCTGTTGGCGTTTCTCGACCCCTGGGAGCAGAGCCAGGATGGCGGATTTCAACTCGTCCAGTCGCTCATCGCGTTCGGCTCCGGCGGCGTCGCCGGCGTAGGCCTCGGCAACAGCCGCCAGAAGATGCACTTTCTGCCGGAGGCGCACACGGACTTCGTCTTCGCTCTGGTCGGCGAGGAACTCGGGCTCATCGGCGCAGTCACCGTCCTCCTGTTGTTCGCGCTGTTGGCGTTTCGCGGCTACCGCATCGCCGCGCGACATCCCGATTCCTTCGGCAGTCTTTTGGCATTTGGCCTGATCTCGGTTATAACCTTGAGTGCGGTGGTCAACGTGGGGGTGGTGCTGGGATTGCTACCCACCAAGGGGCTTGCGCTTCCGTTCGTGAGCTACGGAGGGTCGGCACTCCTCAGTTCGATGATCCAGATCGGGATCCTCGCGGCGCTCTCACGGATGACGGGTTGAGGATGAGGATGATTGTTGCGGGCGGAGGCACGGGCGGCCATCTGTTTCCCGGCTTGGCGGTGGCCGAGGCTCTCGGTGACGGTGATTCCGCGATGTTCGTCGGCAGCTCGGGCGGCATCGAGGCGCGTGTCGTTCCGCGCACGCGTTTTCCGTTCCGCGCTCTCGAAGTTAGTGGCGTGCGCGGACGCGGGCTGCTCGGCGTCGTCGACTTCCTCGTGCGGATCCCCGTCGCCGTACGGCAGGCCGGGCGCGAGGTGACGAGCTTCGGCGCCGACGTGGTGCTCGGCGTCGGTGGCTACGCCTCCTTCCCAGCGGTTGTGGCGGCCTGGCGGCGTGGCATCCCGACGGTGTTGTTGGAGCAGAATGCGCGGCCCGGCATGGCCAACCGCGTACTCGGCCGTATTGCGACGCGAATCTGTACGTCATTTGACGCGGCGCAATCGTCGTTTCCCAGCGATCGTGTAGTCGTCACCGGAAACCCGGTTCGAGCATTGGCGGTGTCGCCGCGCGGAGAACGCGCCTCGGAGTCTTTTTGCGTCCTCGTCTTCGGTGGCAGCCAGGGAGCACGGAGCATCAACGAAGCGATGTACGAGGCGGCGGGTCGCCTGGCTTCCGCGATCGCCAACTTTCGCCTCATCCACCAGACCGGGCGGGGCGCAGCGGAGGAAGCGCGCCAACGCTACGCCCAACTCGGAGTCCGCGCCGACGTGTACGAGTTCATCGAAGACATGGGTGCCGCCTACGCCGAGGCGGATCTGGTCGTCTGTCGCTCAGGGGCGACGACGTTGGCCGAATTGGCGTGCGTCGGCAAGGCGGCGATCCTGGTGCCGTATCCGAAAGCGGCGGACGACCACCAACGCGCCAATGCGGAAGTCGTAGCGGCCGCCGGGGCGGCGCAAATGATCCTCGACCGCGACCTCGCGGGCGAACGATTGGGGAACGAGATCGAACGCGTCGCTGGATCCGCCGAACTTCGCGCGGCGATGGAGAGAGCTTCGGCGGCGCTCGCCGTGCCGGACGCGGCCGAGCGGGTGGTCGGGTTATGCCGCCAACTGGTTGGGGAGCCTGGAAGAGCATGAGCAGACTATTCAAGGGACCGTGTTCGATTCATTTCGTCGGTATCGGCGGCATCGGCATGAGCGGGATCGCCGAGGTATTGCTGACGATCGGACACCGGGTCAGTGGCTCGGACATCCACGAGACGGAGGTGACGCGGCGCCTCGTCGAGCATGGAGCGTTGGTGACGTACGGACACAGCGCCAATGCGGTGGGTCCGACGACGGACGTCGTCGTCATCTCGTCCGCGGTGAAGTATTCCAACCCGGAGATCGGCCGCGCGCGCGAGCTCGGCATTCCGGTCATTCCCCGCGCCGAGATGCTCGCCGAATTGATGCGTTTGAAAGAAGGCGTTGCGGTTGCCGGTACGCACGGCAAGACGACGACGACCTCCTTGATCGCCGCTATCCTGTTTCGCGCCGGACTCGATCCGACGGCCGTCATCGGCGGCAAGGTGCACGCTCTCGGCGGTGCCAGCCGCCTCGGCAAGGGCGATCTGCTGGTCGCTGAGGCGGACGAGAGCGACGGCTCATTCCTGCTGTTGAATCCGGCGATCGCCGTCGTCACCAACATCGATCCCGAGCACCTCGACTTTTACGGCGACATGGATCGCGTCCGCGGCGCCTATGCGGACTTCGTCAATCGAGTTCCGTTCTTCGGACTGGGCGTGTTGTGCCTGGACAGCGTCAACGTCCGCGCACTGCTGCCGCAGATTCGCAAACGAGTGGTGACGTATGGAACGACCGCCGACGCCAACTACGAGGCGCGCGATCTCTGCGTCGTGGGCATGGACACGCTGTTCGAGGCCTATCGCGGCGGCGAGTCGCTCGGCAGCGTCCGCTTACGCATTCCCGGCCGGCATCAAGCGCTCAACGCGCTGGCGGCGATCGCGGTCAGCTTGGAGCTTGGCATCCCGTTCGACCAGGTCCGCGCCGCTCTCGGCGAGTTCGGCGGCATCCACCGCCGCTTTGAACTGTGCGGCGAATCGGGCGGAGTGATGGTGTTCAGTGACTACGGGCACCATCCGGAGGAGGTGCGGGCGACGCTCGCCGCCGCGCGCGAGGGATTCGGCCGGCGCATCGTGGCCGTATTCCAGCCTCACCGCTACACGCGTACCCGCGATCTGTTCAACGAGTTTCTCGAGTGTTTCGACGATGCCGACCACGTCTTCCTCACCGACATCTACGCCGCCGGCGAGGAACCCCTCGACGGCCTCAGTGGCGAAGTCCTGTATTGGGCGCTGAAGCGGCGCGGTCACATGGACGTGTCGTACGTCCCCCGCGTCGAGGATCTCGTCGCCGAGGTTAAGCCGCAGCTACGCCCGGGCGATGTCGTCATGGTCATGGGTGCGGGCAACATCCACCGCGTGGCGGAAGACCTGGTGCAGCAGATGGCGGGCCAGCAGGGGACGTGGACTGTCCAGTGACATCGACTCTACAAATGCGGATGCAGGAGCAATTCGGCGCGCGTGTGCGTTGCGACGAACCGCTTTCGCGTCACACTTCGTTTCGTATCGGCGGCCCGGCCGACGTCTGGATCGAGGTGAACGACGCCGCCGAGCTGCTCGCCGTCCAGCGCGTCGCCCGAGACGAAGGCTCACCGATCTTCGTCATCGGTATCGGCACGAATGTCCTGGTCAGCGACCGCGGCGTACGCGGTGTGGTCGCCAAGTTGGGGCGCGGCCTCGGCGGCATCACCTGGGCGGCGACGCCGCGCGGAATGCGGGCCCATGCCGGCGCCGCATTGCCGTTCAAAAAACTGGTACTCGAGGCCGCATCGCGCGAACTCACCGGGCTGGAGTTTGCCGAGGGCATCCCCGGCTCGATCGGCGGCGGATTGCTGATGAACGCCGGCGCCTTTGGCGGCGAGATGTCCGACGTCGTCGAGTCAATCGAGGGTACGGAGGTCGAGCGCGGCGAGGTGCGGTACGAGAAAGCGGAACTGCGTTTCGGCTACCGCCGCTTCGATCTCCCCGGCGGCGTCATCATCACCGCCGTCAACTTCGCATTGCAGTCTGGCGACGGTGCGGAGATTCGCGCCCGAATGGCTGACGCCAAGCGCCGCCGCGAGTCGAAACAGCCACTCGGCGTGCCCAACGCGGGTTCGATCTTCAAGAATCCTCCGGGGGAGTATGCCGGAAGGCTGATCGACGCCGTTGGCCTCAAGGGCGCGCGGGTCGGCGGCGCGATGGTGTCGGAGGCGCACGCAAATTTCATCGTCAACGTGGACGGCGCACGCGCCGAGGACGTCAAGTGCTTGATGGACCGGATCGTCGATGCGGTGTGGCGGCAAAAGCAGGTGCGTCTGGTGCCGGAGATCCGTTTGGTCGGAGACTGGGAGACGGTGGGCTGATGAAGTCGGGTTGGACCCGTGCGGTCGAAGCGAGCCGTCGCGCGATTCCCGCGATGGCCGCGCTGCGCGTGGCTCTACTGATCGGCCTGGTCGGTCTCATCGTCACCGGCGCGGCAATGGCATACCGGCAGCGCCAGATTGCGATGGAAGTGGTGCGCGAGCATCCCTACTTCGGTGTCGAGCGAATCGAGATTCGCGGTGTCGGCAACTTGGTGAGCGAGGACGAAGTGCGCCTTTGGTTGGGGGTGCGCCGTGGCGACAGTCTGTGGGACGCCGCGCCGAAGACATTGAAGGCGCGATTGGAGTCGCATCCGATGGTGCGCGCCGCAGCAGTGCGGAGGGTATTTCCCGACACCCTCGAGATCCGCGTGCGAGAGCGGCAGCCGTCGGCAATCACCGTCGTCGACCAGCTCTACTACGTCGACAGGAGCGGGGAGAAGTTCGGACCTCTCGACACCGCCCATGACCGCGACTATCCGGTATTCACGGGTCTACCGGATGATGCCGACGGGCAGCGGCGTTGGGCGCTGCGGCGGGCGCTGCATTTGTTGCGGCGTAGCGAGACCAGCGAACTGGGACTGGAGATCTCCGAGATCCATCTCGATCCGGTGGACGGACTGATCCTCTACCCGACGACGCCGCGGGTGCCGCTATTTCTCGGCTGGCGCGGGTGGGAGCGCCGACTGCAGCGGGCCAATCGCGCGCTTCAGAGCTGGCAGGGCGCGGCGGAGCGAATCGCCCGGGTGGATCTGCGGTTCCGCGATCAGGTGGTGATCGAATTGCGCGAACAGCGTCCGATTCGCGCCGGCGGCGCCGCGGTCGCCAAGGTGAGCACATGAGTGCGACGATGGCGAATTGCGGAGATTTGCTCGTCGGCTTGGATGTCGGCACGGCGAAGGTGGCCGCCGTCGTCGTCGAGCCCGGCGTCGACAGCATGACGGTGATCGGCGTCGGTGTCTCGGTCAACGAGGGGCTGCGCAAGGGCGTCGTCGTCGACATGGAAGCGACCGTGCAGGCGATCACCAGTGCGGTGCGCGAAGCCGAGCTGAGCGCCGGTTGTGAGATTCATTCGGTGTACGCTTCTGTAGGCGGCAGTCACATCAAGGGCTTCAACAGTCACGGTGTGGTGGCGCTCAAGGGCAAGGAGATCGATGCCACCGACGTCGAGTGCGCCTCGGAAGCGGCGCGCGCGGTGCCGTTACCGCAGGACCAGGACATCCTGCACGTACTGACCCAGGAGTATGTAGTCGATTCCCTGCGCGGCGTAAGAGATCCCATCGGTATGGCGGGGGTGCGACTGGAATCGCGTGTGCACGTCATCAGCTCGTCGGTAGCGCCGGCGCAGAACGTGATGAAGTGCTGCTTGCGCAGCGGCCTGACCGTGGCAAGTCTTTCGCTGGCGGCACTGGCATCGGCGGAGACGGTGGTCACGGGCGAGGAGCGCGATCTCGGCGTCGCCGTCATCGACGTCGGCGCTGGAACTACCGGAGTGGTCGCGTTCGAAGCGGGCGCGGTGAAGCACACCGCGGTTCTCGCCATCGGCGGTATCCATGTCTCCAACGACTTGTCGGCTGGGCTGCGCACGCCGTTGCGCGAAGCGGAAATGCTCAAGTTGCGGCACGGTGCCACGATGACCGGCCTGGTGGCCGACGACGACATGCTGGAGGTGTCGATGGTCGGTTCGCGCGAGCCGCGGCGGTTCCCGCGGCGGCTACTCGCCGAGATCATGGGGCCTCGCTACCGGGAGATTTTCACCATGGCGCGCCAACAGTTGGAGAAATCGGGGCTCGACCAGCGTCTGGCCTCTGGCGTCGTCTTGACGGGTGGCAGTGTAGTGACCGCGGGAGCTGTGGATCTCGCGGAGCAGGTGTTCGGATTACCGGTGCGCATGGGCGTACCGATCGGATTCGAGGGAGTGGAAGAGGTCTTGTCGGGACCGAGCTATGCGACGGCACTCGGCTTGACGCAACGCGGTCTGGATTCGTCCGACGCGTTGCCGCCGCTGGTTGATGGCGGACACGTCTTCGCACGCATGGGGCGTCGAGTGGCGGATTGGTTCCGAGACTTCGTTTGATGTGAGATCGCCGGCACCGGAAAGATCCGGTTGGGCAGAAGGAGGTTGGGATGATTGAGTTGGCTGGAGCACAGAAATCGGGGGCACGCATCAAGGTGGCAGGGGTGGGTGGTGGTGGCGGCAACGCCGTCAACACGATGATCTCGGCGGGGCTGGGTGGCGTCGAGTTCCTCGTCGCCAACACCGACGGTCAGGCGTTGGCGAACAATCGTGCCGACGTTCGCGTTCAGCTGGGCGAGAAGGGTCTCGGAGCCGGTGCTGATCCGGCCGTCGGTCGGTCTACGGCGGAGAGCAGCCAGGACATCCTCAGCGCGCATCTCGACGGGGCGGACATGGTGTTCGTCACGGCGGGAATGGGCGGTGGAACCGGTACGGGTGCGGCCCCGGTGGTCGGTCGGATCGCGCGCGAGATCGGCGCGTTGACGGTCGGCGTGGTGACCAAGCCGTTCAACTTCGAGGGCAAGAAGCGACGCCGGCAAGCGGAGGAAGGGATCGAGGCGCTCAAGGCCGCCGTCGATACGGTGATAGTCATTCCCAACCAACGACTTCTCGAAACGGCGGCGCGCAACACCTCGATCGTCGACGCGTTCCGCATGGCCGACGACATCCTTTTCCAGGCGGTACGGGGCATCTCAGACCTGGTCGCCGTGCATGGTCTGATCAACCTGGATTTCGCCGACGTGCGAACGATCATGTCGGAAATGGGAATGGCGATCATGGGTTCGGGCACGGCGCGAGGCGAGAACCGCGCAGTCGAGGCCGCTCAGAAAGCGATTCGCAGCCCGCTGCTGGAAGACGTGTCGATCGCCGGCGCAAGGGGTGTACTGATCAACATCACCGGCAACAGCGACCTCTCGGTGTTCGAAGTCAACGAAGCGGCGACCCTGATCCAGGAAGAAGCCGACGAGGATGCGACCATCATTTTCGGAGCCGTGATCGATCCCGACATGGGCGATGAGATGCGCATCACGGTCATCGCCACGGGCTTCGGCGAGGCGGAAGAGAAGGCCGAGCCTGTGCAGGAGGTGGTGGAGCCGGTGGTGGCGGTTGCCGCGGTCGGTAGCGGACTGCGCCGTTCGCTGTTTCCGAGTGGCGATCCCGGTCGGCGGGTGCGCCGCCTGGGGATGCTCTCGGAGGAGGGCGGCGAGCCGGTTTTTCGTCCGTACGCGGAGAAGGAATCCGAGCGCGACGAGGACCGCTATACGCTCTCCGAGGAGGCCACCCGCGAGGAGGATCTCGACATTCCGGCGTTTATTCGCGCCGCGAAGTAATTCCGCGAGCCTGACGGTCGGCGATCGATGCTGAGCACTCGGCATCCGATCGCCGACCGCTTCTGGTCCCATCGGAGAGTGCCGCCGGTGTCGGGTTCCCAGGCGATTCGATCCCGTCTATGCTCAGGGGGTGTCCCCGCGATCCCACGCCGCGCCTCGTGCGCGGCAGCGTCTGTCGAACGAAACCTTGTTGTTCGACAAGACAAGGGACGCGCCCCTGCGAATCTGCCTCGCATACCCGAATCGTTACGCCGTGGCGATGGGCAATCTCGGTTTCCAGGCCGTCTACGAGATCTTCGACCGCTTCCCGGGTGCAGTCTGCGAGCGGGCGTTTCTTCCCGACGACGACGAGGCGATCGGCGATGGCAGCCTGGCGACGCTGGAGAGCGGTCGTCGCGTGTGCGACTTCGATCTCCTGGCGCTCTCCATCTCGTTCGAAACCGACTACCTCAATCTGCCGCGTCTCTTCGCGTTGATCGGCATTCCGGCGCGGTCCGCCGAACGCGGCGGCGGGGCGCCGTTGGTGATGGCCGGCGGCCCGGCGATGTTCCTCAATCCCGAGCCTGTCGCCGACTTCATCGATCTATGCCTGATCGGCGAGGCGGAGGAGATGCTGCCGGAGTTCCTTGCCGTCTACGGCCCTGCGCACGATGTCGTGCCGCGGGCCGAGCTGTTGAACGAAGTCGCGCGAGAGGTGGCGGGTGCCTACGTGCCGGCGCATTACGAACCGACCTTCGCTGGACCGCGCCTGGTCGATCACGGCTATAGCGGCCCGGCGCGCCAGATCGTCGAACGCCGCCTGATCTGGGACCTCAACCGTTTTCCGACGTCGACCCGCGTATTGTCCGACGAGGCGGTCTTCGGCGACATGGTGATGGTCGAAGCCAGCCGTGGCTGTCAGTGGGGTTGCCGCTTTTGCGCCGCTGGGTTCATGTATCGGCCGATTCGCACTCGCAGTCCAGAGAATCTGGCGCAGGCCGTCGCCGATGGACTGCGGCACCGCAGCACGATCGGCTTGGTGGGCGCCGAAATGGCCAGTGTGCCGGGCGTAGCGCAGCTGGCGGCTCAGGCGATGGCCGCCGGCGGGCGGTTGTCTCCATCGTCCCTCAAGGCCGACTGCGTCACCCCGCAGTTGGCCGACGCGCTGTCGCGCGGGGGGACGCGCAGCGCGACGATCGCGCCGGAGGCGGGCTCCGAGCGCATGCGCCGGGTCATCAACAAGAACCTGACCGAGGCCGACATTCTGCGCGCGGCGGAGATGATGGTCGACCGCGGCGTCGATCATCTCAAATTATATTTCATGATAGGTTTGCCGTCCGAGACCGACGCGGACGTGCATGCGATCGCCGACCTCGTCGAATCCATCCGAGCCCGTCTCGGCGCCGGCGCACAGGGACCGCACAGGGTCGGCCGTGTCACCATTTCCGTGAACCCCTTCGTACCGAAGCCGTGGACGCCCTTCCAATGGGATCCCATGCGCCCGCTTAGCGAGTTGCGGCGCGGGTTTCGCGACCTGCGCCGCTTGTGCGGTCGAATTCCGAATCTGACTGTCGATACCGAGTCGCCACGCGAAGGGTATCTGCAGACGCTGCTCTCGCGCGGTGACCGGCGCGTGGCTCGAGTCCTTGAAGAGATCCACCGCGCCGGCGGCGACTGGTGGGCGACGCTCGGCGAGTGGCGTCGCAATGGCATCGACGGCGTGCCGCATCCCGACGACTACGTTCATCGCACCTACGACGAGGGCGAGACCCTTGCCTGGGATTTCATCGACCACCGCATCGACAAGAGCTACCTGTGGATCGAGCGGCGAAAGGCATTGTCGGAACGTCAGACGGCGCCGTGCGATACGGCGACGTGCACGAGTTGCGCCGCCTGTTGAGCCGTCATTGGAGATTTCGATGATCGTTGCGATCGGTGTCGACCATGCGGAAGTCGGCCGCATCCGGCGGGCGATCGATCATCCACTGTGGGGACGGCGATTCCGCCAGCGAGTGTTCACTGATGGAGAAATCGCATACTGCGAGCGGCGCAAGCACGATGCGGAGAGCTTTGCGGCCCGGTTTGCGGCGAAAGAGGCCGTCATGAAAGCGCTAGGCACCGGCATGCGCGGCGTCGCCTGGCGCGAGATCGAGGTCGTGCGCGTGCGCGACGCCGCGCCGACGATCCGGCT
>JBGTMF010000430.1:0-10510 GCA_041743795.1 Thermodesulfobacteriota bacterium
GGCGGCCGCGCTGCGCGCGCCGGCAGCACCGACGGCGGCAGCCGTCAGGGCAATGGCCAGAAGGCAAAGCGGGCGCATGCGGCAGATCCAAACAGGGGCGGCAGGCGGTTGCAAGGCGTGCGAATAAAATGCGGGCCGGAACCATGAGTTCCGGCCCGCATTACCCAAGCCCCAAACCACATCCAACGCGCCTCCTCCGCTCCACAACCCAAACCACCCGTGGAGGCGCTCTCATCAACCACGGCTGCACATTATCGAAGCAACGCTCGTGCCATTCGGAATACTCTGTGCCGATCGGCGTGGTAGAGGCTCGACCGTCAACCATGATGTGCGCCCTGATGGATCAACGGCGAGAAAATAACACAAATGTGCGATGTGGCAGGGCAGCGTCATTGGCAGAGCAGAATTTGGCTTACGGCGTTCCGGTAACGCACTTGCCGTGGAGTCGAAGCGATTGTCGTACTTGAGTCGTAGGTTTAGCGCTTGGAATGGAAATTGGTTCTCTTCCGGCTGGGAGACACGAGAAATGATTCGAATTGTCGTTGCCGACGATCACGAGATGTTTCGCGAGATGCTCAGCATTGCATTGCCGCGCGGCGGGGAATTCCAAATTGTTGGCGAGGCGGCCGATGCCGAGGATGTCCTGGCGGTGGTCGGTCGGTTGCGGCCCAACGTCTTGTTGCTCGACTACAAGATGCCGCTGGTCAAGAGTTTCAGCCGACTGATCGGCGACCTGCGCGATCGCAGCGCCGATACCTTCGTCATCGTCCTTTCCGGCACGGCCAGCCTCGAAGTGGCGCGACAGGCGACCGACGGCGGCGCCAGCGGTTATATCTTGAAGTCGACGCAGTTGAGTGCGGTTGCCGACGCGGTGCGGATGGTCGCGGCCGGCGGCATCTGGGTCGACCCGTCGCTGCCGCGCAAAGTGTTCGACGTTTTCCAGCGGCGGGCACACAGCATGGAAGGGCGGGGCGACAGTGGGTTGGCGTCGTTGACGCGGCGCGAGCGCGAGGTGCTGGCATGCGTCGCACAGGGCATCAGCAACAATGAGATCGCACAGCGTCTGTGCATCAGCGAACCGACCGTGAAGACGCACCTGACCCGCATCTTCGCCAAGCTCTCGGTAAAGAACCGCCTATCGGCGGCGTTGGCCTTCTACAATCGGGAGCAAGGGGCCAACAACTACGACGCCCGTGCGGCGCTGGCTTGAGGCGAGGACCGTCGTTGCTGATCGCCGATCAGCGCGTTGCGTCGTTGGCGGCGCGTTGCATGGTCGGCGGCGGCACCAGGGGCCCGCGTTGCTGCGCCAGGTTGGGAAAGATGGCGGTGAAACAGGTGCGCTCGTCGTTGGTAAACGCCTCGAGACTTCCACCGAATCCCTCTTCGACGAGATTCTTCGCCATCCACAGACCGCGGCGATTGCCGACGACATCGTCGTCGCCGAGTTGCTCGAGTAGGCGGGGCACGGCCGCGGCAGCCAGGCCGCCGGCCCAGTCGATCACCCGCACGCAGACGCCTTCCGACGTGAGTTCCGCTTCGACGGAGATGTGGCCGTTGGTCTTCTGGTTGTCGGCGTACGCCTGCATTGCCGCGGACACCAGGTCGACGAGAATCAGCGCGCAGCGCTGGCGGCTGCCGTAGATCTCCAGCGCCGCGGGGGTTTCGGAGTACTCGACCTTGCAGGTGCTGTCGCGCCGGCGCTGGCGCAGGAGTTTGGTGACTTCGCTGAATGCGTCGCGCACGGCGAAGCTCTCGTCGCGGCCGGCCGCGGCGCCGCGGCCAAGCGCCTGAAAACTTCGCAGGTAGGAGATCGCCCGTTCGAGCCAAGCAGCGCCGCTTTGCGCGTGCGAGACCATCTCGTCGATGGCCGCGGCCTGCTTCTCGGGGGTGCGTGCGCCGCCGACGTGCGCACCGCCGACGCGGGCGATTCCCTGCAGGGAACTGAGGACTGCTGCGAGGGGACGACTGATCTCCTGCGTCAGGCCGATGCTGAGCCGATTGAGGGCGGCCAGCCGCTCGGCGCGCAGGATGGCGCGGTGGTTCTCGCCGAGTTGGAGATGCGTGTCGCGCAGTTTGTTGAGTGCCTGGCCGAGTTCGCTGTTCATCGCCTTGAGCGTTTCCGTGCGGTTGGTTTGCACGCGTAGACTCTCGGTGAGTTCGTCGAGGTTTTTGTAGAGAACGTCGAGCTTGTCCTGCGCCGCGGCATTGGGCAGGGCCAGCGCGATCTGGTTGGCGGCGGTGCGGATGAAGGCGATGTCGCGGGCGTCGTAGGGGCGTCGCGATTCCTTGCCGGAGAGGGCGATGACGCCGACGCAGGAGCCGCCGCGGTAGACCGGCATCAGCAGATCGAAGTCGAGTCGATCGAGCAGATTCGGTACGGCGCTGCCCGATCCATCGTCCCAATGGTAGCGGATGGCGTCTTCGCCCGACTCGAGCCGCTCGGCGAGCTCGGCGGGGACGGCGATGCGGCGCTCATCCGGGTCATCGTAGGCGAACAGCGGAAAGCCGGCGCCGCGCCCGCGCAGGAGCACCGTGACCTTCCTCGCGCCGAGGGTGCGCTTGAGGATCTCGATGGTATTGGCAACCAGGGTCTGTGTCGTTCGCGCCGTCGACAGGCCTTGGTTGAGGTGTGAGATGCTGCGCTCGGCCGAGTAAGTTCGCGGCGAATAGAAGCGGTCGACGCCGGCGCGGACGATGCGGATGATGGGCGCCAGGGCGAAGAGCAAGAGGAGGTTGGTGAGCGCGAATGGCAAGGTTGCGGCGAACGCCTGGCCGGATTCGAGGAGGTGCGGACTGATCAGGCGCAGGGCTCCGAGGTAGAGGAGAACGACGACGGCGATCGCCGCGCTGTAGGCGACGACCGCGCGCAGGCGTTTGTCGAGCGCAAAGAAGTCGGCTGCCGCAATGGCGCTGCCGATGGCCAGCGGCACGAGTGTGCCGGTGGTGAAGATCGCGGCCGAAACGGCACGCCATTCGAACTGTGTCATCGCCGCCCATGCGACGCTGGTGGCGGCGACAGCGGCGACGCCACACAGGCCGAGCGCCGCGCGGCGGCGAACGACGATCGGCTGTCGCGGCGCCAGCCGCAGAATCATGCCTGCGAGCAGCAGGAGGACGGCGACGATAATCGCAGTGCTGGCGGTGGCGTGCAGGAGTCCGCTGCCGTAGCTGTCGGGCCAGGTCAGTTGGTAGATCAGGGCCAGCGCGGCGAAAGGCGTGTAGACGGCGAACATCGCCGCGGTTTTCGCGCCGTGCACCAGTTTGGCCGGAAACATCAGCGCGAGATGCAGAATGCCGGCAGCGGCGGCGGACTGCGCAAAGATGTTGACGCGCGCCAGCGAGCCATCGGCGACGACGGCGACCGAGGTGATGGCGAGTGTGCCGGTCGCGAGTGCCGCGATCAGCAACGCGGAGGCCGCTTCGCTGTCGGGGCGATTGCGCCAAACCAAGGTCGCCAGGATGATCGCCAGTAGCCCGTTGCCGACAATTGCCAGGAATAGAGCGGCATACTCGCCGCGCGTCAGGTCGCGTGCGTTTGCCGCGAAGCCCGGTCCGGCGACGCCGAGGCGCGAGGTCTCGTAGCTGATCGGCTCGCCGTCGGGCTTGCCGCGCACCAGTTGGTAGACCTGGTCAGGGCGTTGCACATCGGTACCGTCGACTCGCGTTACGGCGCTCGGCCACGGCGCGTCTGGCCGCGGCCATGCCGGCAGCGAGAGCAACGAGATGTGGCGGGTTGGATCGACGAAGAATCCCGGCGTACGCGCGTCGATCCATGGCAGGCTCCGCTGCACGACGAAGGCGCTCAGCGCAGTTGCGCCGAGGAGCAGCGCAAGCGCTGCCAACATTCGATTTCGATTGGCCATCATCACCGGGTCGCCGAGGTTGCCATATCTTCGACTACGGGCCCCGGCAGCGCGAATCCGGGGAACGGATGAAATGGCTGCGACCGAGCGCGAAGGTATACGACGATGGTCGTAGTTGCCACCGTGTCCCTTCAAGCCGTAGCGCCGTTGGCGGGTCGGTTTGAACCGGCGGTGCGGCGCGCCGACGGGAAGAGCGGCAGCTTACCGGAGAACGCGAGCGCGGCGGCATCAGCTTCCGCCCCCGCCGCCGCGGCGAAAAAAAACCGGACGGCGCGGTATCGCGCCGTCCGGTTTTTCACCTTGGCTGGGAAAATGGCCTCAGCCCATTACCGCCATGACGTGCTCTAGCTGTTGCGCCGCCTCGATCTCTGCCTGACGGGAAACCACCTCGGCTTCGCGAGCGACCGCCGCGCGCTGGCGCCATCCTTCCAATCCCCGTCGCAGGTAATCGGGGTTGATGTCGAGCGTATCGCAAATGTTGCGGTACGAGAACAACCAGTCGGTATTGGTCGAATCGAGCCACTCGACCGCCTCTTCGTACATCTGCCGGCCCTGTCCGTCGCGGGCAAATACGTACTTCTGGTAGGAGTCGAGCGCGTTTTCGAGAACTGCCAACATCAAGCGCTTCTCCCGACTTACCGTAGCGCCACTGCGGACGCCGAATTGATCTCGCAAGAGTACATCTGGTTCGAAGAGGCCACGATCCGACATGGTCTGCCATCCCTCCCTGACTGCCGGTCCCCGCATTTAAAGCACGACCGGTACGTTAGTAGGCCGCAGCGCCGACCGACAAGTGAGTCGGGACGCCCGCGGTGACTCTCCCTCATCCTCCACAACTTGGGATTCTTGAACTTGCCTTTCAGTCGCTTCGTACGCAACCGAGCCCCCGGCCGCGCAAGAAAGAAACGCCGTTTGGAGATTAATTTCTACTCTGTGTATGGATTGATGATGGTGCGATGCCCGGCACTCGAACGCCGTGTTCCGCCACTTGTACTCCGAGCGCTTCGAGGTGAGCTATCTACCCGATTTTTCAGGATACTTGGGTGCTTATAGCCGACCTGCAGCAGGATGGCAATAAAAATTTTACTCGCCGTTCATCTGGCGCCGCGGCGCTCGAACGCTATCCCATTGAGTCGCTGGGTCAGCAGGACACTACCCCGTAAGGACGCTCTCGTGCCCCTTCGACTTCATTTGAACTCGGCGAGAACGGTCTCCGCACAGCACGCCAGGAGTTGGCAGTTGTGGTCGGCGCGGTGATGTATGAAACGAACGTTTAGGACGGTAGGCCCGAACGCGGTGCTATACCCGAGCTTCGCCGATTCCTGTAGCTGATGATTGCAGATGTCCGAAACGCTGGTCGTCAACGGCGCGCGCGAGCACAACCTGAAGAACATCACCGTCGTCATTCCGCGCGGCAAACTGGTGGTCATCACCGGTCCGTCTGGATCCGGCAAGTCCTCGCTCGCCTTCGACACCATCTACGCCGAGGGTCAGCGCCGTTACGTCGAGTCGTTGTCGGCCTACGCGCGGCAGTTTCTCGAGCAGATGGAGAAGCCCGACGTCGACTCCATCGAAGGCCTCTCGCCGGCAATCGCCATCGAGCAGAAGTCGACGGCCCGCAATCCGCGCTCGACGGTCGGCACGGTCACCGAGATCTACGACTACCTGCGCCTGCTCTTCGCCCGCGTCGGCACGCCGTACTGCCACCAGTGCGGCCGCGAAATCCAACCGCAGACGGTGCAGCAGATCGTCGACCGCGTCCTGCGCCTGCCCGATCGCACGCGCTTGTACATCCTCGCGCCGATCGTGCGCGACCGTAAGGGCGAGTATCGCAAGGAGCTGACCGATCTGCGCAAGTCCGGCTTCGTACGGGTGCGCATCGACGGCGAGCTGCGCGACCTGTCCGAGGACATCGGTCTCGACCGCAAGCGAAGGCACTCCATCGAAGTCGTCGTCGACCGCCTGGTTCTGCGCGACGGCATCGCGCCGCGCCTCGCCGACTCGCTCGCCGTCGCCTTCGGCCAGGGGAACGACGTCGTCCAGATCGCCATTCTCGGCGACGGCGACGCGATCGCCGAGGAGCTGCTCTTCAGCCAGAGCTTTGCCTGCACCGCATGCGGTATCTCCTACCCCGAGCTGGCGCCGCGCATGTTTTCGTTCAACAGTCCGCAAGGGGCCTGCGCCAAGTGCACCGGCCTCGGCGTCATCAACTATTTCGACGCCGATCTGATCGTTCCCGACGACAGCGTCTCGCTCGCCGACGGAGCCGTCGCGCCGTGGGTCAGCAAGCAGGCGGCCGGCTACCGCGAGCAGGTGCTGGCCGCCGTGGCCAAACACTTCAAGGTGTCGCTGGCGACGCCCTTCGGCAAACTTCCGGCCGAGGCGCGGCAGGGCATACTCTACGGTACCGGCGACCAGGAGATTACCTTTGTCTACAAGAAGGGGCGGCGGCGCTACGAATTCGCCCGCCGCTTCGAGGGGGTCATCGGCGTCCTCGACCGTCGCTACAAGGAGACCGATTCGGAGTGGGTGCGCGAGGAACTGTCGCGCTTCATGAGCATGAGCCCCTGCCCCGATTGCGATGGTGCGCGCCTGCGCCGGGAGGCGCTGGCGGTGCGCATCGGCGACAAGAACATCGCCGAGGTTTCGGCGCTTTCGGTGGGTGCCGCTTGCGAGTTGTTCGAGCATCTGGACCTCAGCGAGATGCAGCTGGCGATCGGCGAGCGCGTCCTGCGCGAGATTCGCGAACGACTCGGCTTTCTCGTCAGCGTCGGCCTCGACTACGTCACCCTCGACCGCCGCGCCGGCTCGCTGTCCGGCGGCGAGGCGCAGCGCATCCGCCTGGCGACACAGATCGGCTCGCGCCTGACCGGCGTCCTCTATGTGCTGGACGAGCCGTCGATAGGCCTGCACCAGCGCGACAATGCGCGCCTGCTGGAGACCCTGCGCCAGCTACAGGAGATCGGCAACACGGTGATCGTCGTCGAGCACGACCGCGACACCATCGTCGCCGCCGACCATGTCATCGACATGGGGCCCGGCGCCGGCGTCGCCGGCGGTAGCGTCGTCGCCGAGGGCACACCGGCGGCGATCGAGGCCAATCCCGCGTCGATCACCGGCCGCTATCTCTCCGGCGCGCAGTCGATCGCCGTTCCCGAACGGCGCCGCCGCGGCAACGGATGGAGGCTCGAGGTGAAGGGCGCCCGCCACAACAACCTGCGCGACATCGACGTCGCCATTCCCCTCGGCACGTTCACCTGTGTCACCGGTGTGTCCGGTTCGGGCAAGAGCTCGCTGATCAACGACACCGTCTACCGCGGCCTCGCCCAGCGTCTGAACCATTCGAAGGAAACGGCCGGCACGCACCGCGAGATGGTCGGTTGGCAGCTGATCGACAAGATCATCGACATCAATCAGGCGCCGATCGGCCGCACGCCGCGCTCCAACCCCGCCACCTACTCCGGGCTCTTCACCCACATCCGCGACCTCTTCGCGCAACTGCCGGAAGCACGCGCGCGCGGTTACGGGCCGGGACGGTTCTCGTTCAACGTCAAAGGCGGCCGCTGCGAGGCCTGCTCCGGCGACGGCGTCATCCGTATCGAGATGCACTTCCTGCCCGACGTCTTCGTCACCTGCGAAGTTTGTAAGGGAGCGCGTTACAACCGCGAGACGCTCGAGGTGCGCTACCGCGGCCGCAACGTCGCCGAGGTCCTCGACATGACGGTGGAGGAGGGGCTCGGTGTCCTCACCAACGTGCCGCCGGCGCGCCAGAAGCTGGAGACTCTCGTCGGCGTCGGCCTCGACTACATCCGACTCGGTCAGGCGGCGACGACGCTGTCGGGCGGCGAGGCGCAGCGCATCAAGCTCGCCAAGGAACTGAGCAAGCGCGCCACCGGCAAGACGATGTACATCCTCGACGAGCCGACCACCGGCCTCCACTTCGACGACGTCCGCAAGCTGCTCGAGGTCCTCGACCGCCTCGTCGAGAGCGGCAACACGGTGGTCGTCATCGAGCATAACCTCGACGTCATCAAGACAGCCGACTACGTCATCGACATCGGCCCCGAAGGCGGCGCCGGCGGCGGCGCCATCGTCGCCACCGGAACGCCCGAAGCCGTGGCTGCCGTACCCGCATCGCACACCGGTCGCTACCTGCGCCCGCTGCTGCGAGGCGTTGCCGCGTAAAAGACCTTCACCACGAAGACACGGAGCAGAGAATCGAATCCACACTCTGTGGCTCCAAGAATCTGGTCACCCCTTGGCGTCTTGGTGCCTTGGCGTTAAGAAGAAAGCGCAACGTGCCACAGCGGCGCGAATCCAATCGGAGAACGAACTGCCTCCCCCAACAATCTTCAACCCGGGCAGGCGAGTATCCCGGAACTCCGCGTTGAGAAAAAAAAGCGCAGCGTGCACCTCCGGCGCGAACCCAGTCCCCGAAGGGCTTTGGCTCCATAAGCAATTTTCAACGCCAAGCCGCAAAGGCGCAAAGCCGCCAAGGGGAGGCCGGGTCCACAGCGAAGTGCGACCAGGTGGGCGTTGAAGCTAGATTATCGAGAAACCCTCGCGCCCGCGCCCGGATCAGCTGCCGTCAAGCGTCGGCGCCCACGGGTTCAATTTTGTCTGCGAGGCCGATGACTTGGTCGATGTGTACTTCGAATCTGCTGGACCAGACGAGCGCCAAGCCGTAGCCGTCGATCGAGACGCGCGACCACGCTGCTTCATCGGCCGGGAAGTACGAGACGGACTCGAACAGCGAAAGGTCGGCGCTGTAGCGCATCCCTGTCACTGGTCTCGATGACGACCTGACGCGGTGCCGGGGTCGATACGGATCGAATCAGCGGAGTGGGGCGATCCATGGAATCTCTACCTCGCAACCGCGATCATTCTCCGAGCGCTTCCAGATCGGCGAGATCTTTCCTGCGCCCGGTTGCCCGCTTGTTCGCTGTGAATTCACGTCGGCCGAGGTAGAAAACGGGGACATCTCCATATACCCCGGCGACCTTGCCGGCCTCCGCCTCTTCCCAAGTAACGCCCGTAAGAGCGGTGATCAGATCAATCCGCACCGGGGGCATGCCCAGCTGAATGACTTTGTCGGGCCGCTCGAAGTCGTCGTCGGATAGACCCACCGAGCCAAATCCGAAATCTGAGAGCGCGGCTATTACCCGCCGCGCGTTTTCGGGATCCGGTCGGACGTAGAGATCAATATCGCCAGTGAAGCGCGGCGCCCCGTGGAATGCGAGTGCATAACCGCCGACGACGATGTACGCAACCTCATGCTCGTTGAACAACGCGAGCAGATCTCTGAAGTCGGGCTGTACTTCCATTGTATTGCCGGCGCAGGATCTCGACCGCCTCGATCCGATCCTCAGCGGTACGGCTCAACCAGTAGGCCAGGTCGTCGCGAGGGGATTCATCCCGAAGGTTCCTCGTACGCACGACCCTTTTGACCATAGGCGCGAGTCTATCAGACAAGACGTCTGGGTAAAACCAGCAGGTACGAACGACCAGTTGATGATGTCGCAACTGGATTGCATGCGAGTCCATTCGCGGACCGAGCGCATTGCACGGCGCGCAGGGAGCTCCCAGACACCCACTCGTAATCGACATAGCGGACAACCAGGCGAGAGTGTCATTGCAAGCCCCCTTTGCGGAAGTTCGTTGCATCACCTGTACGAACCCATCCCCGAAGGGCACTGCCTCCACGAACAAAGTATTGATTTGTGCAAGAAACTGGTCACCCCTTGGCGGCTTGGCGTCTTGGTGCCTTGGCGTTAAGAAGAAAGCGCAACGTGCCACAGCGGCGCGAACCCAATCGGCGAACCCACTGCCTCCCCCAACAATCTTCAACCCGGTCAGGCGAGTATCCCGGACCTCCGCGTTAAGAGACGAAGGCGCAACGTGCAACATCGGCGCGAATCCAATCGGCGAAGGATCCGCCTCCCCCGGCAATCTTCAGCGCCAAGCCGCATGACAAGGCGGATCGATGCCGGCGAGAGCGTGCGCAGGCACGAGGAAAATTTGCTCGCCATCCGGGCTCGCAGTTTACCCACACGCTTTGGAAATGGGGCAATCTGACCCTCAGCCAAAGGAGCAGAGAAGAGCGATGAGGAAGAGGGATCGATTGGATTTGCGATTCAAGCTGCCTTCTCGCGCCGACTCGGACGGATCAGTACTTCGGCTGAGATGCCGAGCTTCTCGTGTAGGCGTCGAATCATGTTGATCGACAAGCCACGACGTCGGTTCAGTACCTCCGCCACGCGTGTGCGGGTTCCGAGAATATCCTCTAGGTCCTTTCGCGTCAGGCCCTGTTGCTCCATGCGGAACTTGATTGCTTCGATCGGGTCGGGCGGGTCCATCGGAAAGTGTCGCGCCTCGTAGTCGTCAAGCAGCGTGGCGAGAACGTCGAGACGGTCGCCGTCGGCAGTCCCCGACTTTGCCCCCCAAAGGCGCCTCATCTCCGCCATCGCCGCGTCGTAGTCGGTGCGTGTCTTGATTGGACTAATCTTCTTCATCGTTGCACCTCCTTCACGTCGATTCGATCGTACTCAGCGTGGGTGCCGATCCACTTGATCCACACGATTCGCTTCTCGAAGTCGACGGAGACCACCAACCGGTAGTCGTTGCCCTTGATGTTGAAAACGATTCGG
>JBGTMF010000431.1:0-6216 GCA_041743795.1 Thermodesulfobacteriota bacterium
CCATTCACGTCCGTCAACGGCGCCTCATCCAGCTTGCCTTGAAACACTGGTATGGCGAGCAGATCGCCTTCGAAATGGGCTAGAACAGTCGAGGATACATCGAACTTCATTGCGCGCTCCGTATCGTGAATCGGTGGGGGGAAGGTTCAGTTGCTGCCCGTCCTGAGTTCTCGACGGACTGATAGGATTTCTGCGCGCCGCACGCGTTCCACGGCGCTGTTCGTTTCTCATCTGAATGATCCTCCGGCGTTCACGCCGGTGGTAGTGCAACCCGGCAGAAAAATCACTCCTCGGACGGCAGCGCAAGCACCCTTTACGCACAGCCGATCGCAACGCGCTCATGCCTGACCGCCAATCGCTGTCGCGGCGAGAGCGCGAAAGTTCCACAACGCGTGCAACGACACCGGAAGCAGCACCCCGCCGCCCAGCAAGCGGGCGAAGGCGAGCAGTACGCCCAACCAGAACAGCACGAACATTCCGCTCGGGTCATATTGGCCGTGCACCGCCGTCCATGCCAGGGAACTACCCGCCACCGCCGCCGACAGACTCCAGCGCCGCAACAAGTCGAAGAGAAGGCCGCGGAAGAGTAACTCCTCGAACAATGGCGCCGCCGCCAGCACGGCCAGGCCGAGCAGCCAGCGAGGCCGTGCAGTGCGCCAGACTTCGACGACGAACTCGGACGGGCCTCCGACGAGAACCTCGTACGCCGCGGCGCCGGCAAGCAGCATCGCCGCCATGGCGAGCGCCGCGACGAACATGGCGCCCCGCTTCAGAGGAAGCCGTGGGCGCGGTGGCGGCCGCCACCACAGCGCGACCAGGGGGATGCCGAAGGCGGCACGCAGAAGCGTCACCAGAGCGAATCTCCCGCCAACGCCGCCGCAGGCGGCGATCGCCCTGCCGTCGCAAAACTCGGCCACCAACGGGTCGGCGAAAACGAAGAGGCCAACGAAGCCCAGCCCCGAGATAAACGCCAGCCAATTCGAAAAAGGACTCTTCACTGCGGAGACACAGGAACACAGAGATGAGAGCACGGCACCGCTACATCCTAGTGTCCTGAGTTGGAAGTTCGTTGCATGAGTCGGCGAGCAATTGGCGCCTGTGCCAAGGCGCGACGATGAAGGAATATTTGCAATATTTCGAGGAGGAGCAACGCCGGCATGGGCGCCAAGGGCCGCCGAATCATGTGACGAATCTCTGACTCAGGACACTAGAATCTAGTCAATCCGTTCCTCGATGACCTTCGGAATCAGCGGAAGTTTGGCGCCACACCGTTGCTTGGTATGCTCTGCATCGGCGCGCTGCACGCCATTTCTCTCTATGGGGCGAGCTGGCGCCGCCTCACGATCGGGCGTCGCTTGGCAGCGCCGCGTAGGCGCGATCACACTTTGCCGCGAAGATGAAATCGCTCTCGGTGAGGCCATCGATCTTGTGCGTCCAGATCTTCACGCCCACCCGGCCCCAGGCGAGTTCGATATCGGGATGGTGAAACTCCGCCTCGGCAATACCGCCGATCGCATTGACCAACTCGAGCGCCGAGACGAAGTCCTTGGTGCGGTAGGTCCGTTGCAGGTGGTGGACTTCCACCACCTGCCATTGCGGAATCTCGGCGCTGAGTTGCTGGATCTGATCGGCCGCCAGCGGCGGTACCTGGCCGCGGCAAGGCACGCAGGCGCGATCGGCGAGACTCATGGCGCCTCCTCCGTGCGGCACGGTGTGCCGCCGATGCTGCACTGTTCGACCGGCTTGTCCGAACGGTAGCCGTTGCTGAAGCCGCGATTGCCCCCTACGTCGATCATTGCCGATCCGCGCAAATTGATTCCGTCACCACCGTTGAGTTCAGCGATGTTGTGCGCCAGTCGGAAGTGGGCGCCATGGCCGCCGATGCCACTCTCCAGGTTGCCCTCCGCGACACAGCGGTCGATCGAGACGCTGCTGGCGACCAGATCGATGCCGCTCTTGCCGTTGCCCTGCGCATGGCAGTCCTCGATCCAATGGCCGCCGCCGGTCACCAGGATTCCGGAGCCGCCGCTGCCGCTCGCCTTGTTGGCTCCGCTCAGGCCGCCTTCGTGCCCCATCAACATAAAGCCGTGTCGCCCACTGGACTCGCTGCGGTTGTCGATCGAGCGGTAGAGCCGCCCGCTGAAGGCGAAACCGTCGCGGCCGGCGTCGGTTACGGTGACATCGCGAACCACCAACCCGGGTCCACGCACGCGCACCCCGTCGCGAATGACGTCGCGCACATCGATGCCGGCGAGGAGTTGTAGATCCGCGCCACTGGCGACGACGCCGCTGTCAAAGCCGGAGAGAACCGCCCTTCCCTGGGAGCTGATGACCCGCGCACCGCGATCCCCGCCAAAAATGACGACGAGGCCGTGTCCCTTGCCCGCGCCCCGCAACGTCCTGCCGGCGAGGTCGATCGTGATCACCTCGAGACTCGCGGCGCGGATCAACAGGCCGTCGCCGCCGCAAACCTCGGAGACGACCGGATCGAGGTCGCCGAGGACGACATCGCTGACGACGATGTCGCCGCACGAACAGGGAACATCGCTGCCGTCGACATCATCACCGCACAGGGCCACTGCCGCCGCATTGCCTGCCAAGCATAGCGAGAGCGAGAGGATACTCAGGAAAATACGCATCGTCCGTAACTCAATCACGCCGTTCGCCGCCAGTCGAGTTGGAACCGGCGGCGCCCGGCCCTCTGCCCGAGACAGCCGGCGCCACGGCTTCCAGATACGCCTCGATTTCGCAGCGGAACGTCTCGCCGGCAACGCAGTCTTCGCGCATCTGGCAGGAGCAGGTCACCACTTGGTCGCTGTGCACCAGCAAGGGCTCCTCGAACTCCCGCAGAAGGTCATCGCCGATGCGGATGGCGAACAGTTCGCTCGGCAGTTTCACCATGATACGGCGCACATCCGACGTCATCCGTACGACACGCATGCGCGGCGGAACCGTCGTCTCGACCGGCCGGCCATTTTCTTCGTACTTCCACACCACCGTCGCCACCCTGGCGCCGCCGTCGATGGCCGCCGAGCCGACGACGCGGGGCTGCTCGTCGCCGCCGCGCCCCAGGTCTCGATCGGCCGTCCCATCCTCCACGGCCGGCGGACCCGCTATCGGTTCGCCGCCGGCAACCAGATACGCCAGCACGGCGAGTACGGCTAAGATCGCCCATCGCATCCGGGCATCGTATGGCTCCCGCAAGCGCCGGGCAAACCATCGCCCCAGAATACCCTCGCGCAAGCGAACACGGGGCGCCTTCGACCACGAAGACGCCCCGTCGTTCAAGGAGTGGAGCCGATGGGAGTCGAACCCACGACCTCTAGAGTGCGATTCTAGCGCTCTCCCAACTGAGCTACGGCCCCGACCAGCAGTGCTTTAACGGATCCCCGCAGCCCGATCAACTACGGACACCGCCGGAACATCCACGGCGCACCGCAGTCGCTTCCAGGGGCAGCCGATCTTTTCAAATCAGGGCAAATCCTGGATGGTGTGGCGATGACGATCCCGACGGAGGAGTTCCGCGACGAACTGCGCTCGTGGTTGCGGGCAAACCACGACCCCGAGCTGACCAGCGCCAGCATCGCCCAACTCGCCGATGACGACCGCATCGAAATTTTGCGCCGCTGGCAAGCCAGGTTGGCGGCAGATCGCTGGGTCGCCATCACCTGGCCGCGCGCCTACGGCGGCCGCGACGCGACGATCTCCGAGCAGATCGCCTACGTTGAGGAGATGACTCGCGCCGAGGCTCCGCCGGTCGTCAACGGCCTCGGTATCGGCATCGTCGGTCCGCCTATACTCGCTTTCGGCAGCGAGGAACAGAAACGGGAGTTTGCGCCGAAGATTCTCAGCGCTGAACACATCTGGTGCTGCGGCTTCTCCGAACCCGGCGCCGGTTCCGATCTCGCCTCGCTGCGCACCCAGGCACTGCTCGACGGCGACCACTTCGTGCTCAACGGCCAGAAAGTTTGGACCTCGCTCGCCCAACACGCCGATTGGTGCATGGTGTTTTGCCGCACCGATGCCGAATCGAAGCGGCGCAACGGGGTTTCCGTTCTCCTCGTCGACATGAAGAGCGCCGGAGTCACCGTGCGGCCGCTGCGCCAGATCAACGGCCAGGCGGAATTCAACGAGGTCTTCTTTGAAGATGTGCGCGTACCGCGCGCCAACCTACTCGGCGAACTGCACAACGGTTGGCAGATCGTCACATCGGCACTGCAGAACGAACGCGGCATCATGTACGTCGTCGAAATGCAGATCCTCCTCAAGCGGCAGCGCGACGAGATCGTCAAGCTGGTTCGCGGCAACGAGCGCAGTCGTCGCGATCCGCTGACACGCCAGAAACTGGCCGAGCTTTACCTCGGTGTCGAGACCTTCCGCAGCACCTGCCAGCGCACCCTCGACAAGTTGCTTCGCGCCGGCATGCCCGGGCCTGAGGCCTCGATCATCAAGTTGCACTGGACGGCCCTGACGCAGAGTATGCCGAAGGTGTCGATGGACGTGCTCGGCCCATACGCGCAGCTCTACGATGCTCCGCAGCCGGGCGAAAGGCCGGATCCGGCGCAATGGGTGCAGGCGAGTTACTTGGGCGCCCCCGGCGCCAGCATCGCCTCCGGCACCTCGGAGATCATGAAAGGCATCGTCGCCATGCAGGTACTCGGCCTACCCCGCTGAACTGCCGGGAGGGCAGCAGGGATGGCGTGAAGCCGTCAGGGCACCCTGCCCGTCATACGCGCTTTTCGCGCTTCTCCTGCTCGTTCTTGCACTCGATACACAGCGTCGTCACCGGGCGCGCGTGCAGGCGGTCGGCACCGATCTGCTCACCGCATTCCTCACAGACACCGAAGGTGCCGTCGGCGATGCGCTCGAGCGCCTCCTCGATCTTGGCGATCAACTTCCGCTCGCGGTCGCGGATGCGAAGAGTCGCATTGCGATCCGATTCCAAGGCTGCGCGATCGACCGGCTCGGGATAGTTCTCCTTGCCGTCGGTCATCCGGTGTACGGTCCTTCCCGCCCCGTCCAGCAATTCCTTGCGGCGGTCCTGCAACAAGAGTCGGAAAGACTCGATCTCTCTCTCTTCCAAGGGGAAAACTCCTTATCCGAACCCACTTGGCTACCACCGCCACCAACTTGGCACAAGCGCGAAAGAGAGGGTCCCAGCCGGGCAGATCGATCGCACCTTGGCAAAGAAAGACTAATCGCGTCGGCAAAGGGCGGCGGATTGCGGCAAGAACGGCGGCCATCCTTCTCGGCCCGCACGCCTGCCCAGATAGCCGCTAAGGTGAGGGGCTCCTTCGCAACGGATTAAACTCGCTGCGCTCGTAGGCGGAGGCAGGGGCATAGGCACAGGCATAGGGATGTGCGCGCTACGCGCGATGCATGGAAGTTTTCTTATCTCATCCGAATGATCCGGCGACACCGCCGGTGGTGGTGCCGGCTTCGATTCTCTCCCCTGCCCGTGCCCGCGACCAGTGGTCGGCCTCGAGCAACTGCGCCAGGTCGGGATCGTCGACGCGCGGATGATCGGCAAGAACGCCTTCTAGGATGCGCGGAATGTCGAGGTAGGCGATCTTGCCGTCGAGAAACGACGCGACGACGATTTCATTGGCGCCGTTCAGAACCGCCGGAGCCGTGCCGCGCGCGCGCAGCGCTTCGTAAGCGAGGCGCAGGCAGGGGAAGCGATCGGTGTCGGGAGCGTGGAACTCCAGCCGCCCGGCCTTGACGAGATCCAACGAGGGCAGATGCGACAACGGCAGGCGGTCGGGATAACCGAGAATGTAGGAGATCGGCACCGCCATGTCGGGAATGCCGAGTTGCGCGATGACCGACCCGTCGACGTACTCGACCATCGAGTGGACAATGCTCTGCGGATGGATCACCACCTCGATGCGGTCGACCGGGACATCAAAGAACCAGAACGCCTCGATCACTTCCAGGCCCTTGTTCATCAGGGTCGAGGAATCGATCGTGATCTTGTTGCCCATCTTCCAGGTCGGGTGATTGAGCGCCTGCTCGATCGTCACCGCCTCCAGCTGGTGCCGCGGCGTGTGCAGGAACGGCCCCCCGGAGGCGGTGAGAATGATCCGCTTCACCTCGTCGCGATTCTGCCCGTGCATCGCCTGGTAGATGGCATTGTGCTCGCTGTCGAGTGGATAGACTTTGGCGCCGGCGCGTTCGGCTGCCTTCTTGACCAGTTCGCCGGCGACCACCAGCACT
>JBGTMF010000432.1:0-2686 GCA_041743795.1 Thermodesulfobacteriota bacterium
CGCCGGCGAAGGGCGGTTCGCCTGCCCAGATGCGGCGCATCTCGGCGACGCCGTCGTCGAGTCGCTGCAGTCGTCGCTCGAACGGCACGCCGAGGGCGCGGTAGTCGTCGGCACGCCCCCCTACGCCGACCGTCACCGTGACGCGACCGCCGGACAATACATCCATGGTGGCGAGTTCCTTGGCGACGCGCACGGCGGAATGCATCGGCAGGACGTACAGCGACGGAACGATCCGCACCCGTTCCGTCAGCGCTGCCGCGGCGCTGAGTACAACCCGCATGTCTTGCGTGTATGCGGTGATGCGCTCGCCGCACGACAAGCTCTCGAACGGCCCGGCATCGGCGAGACGACACCATTCCAGCGTAGTCGCCCGGTCGTACTCGCGCTCCATGTAGGGAAGACACAGGCTCACCTTCATCGCATCGCACCTCGCCGCTCCCGGCGCGCCCGCGCGGCGCACCGCAATCCGGCAACCCATAGCGCGATCGGCGCCCTTCCCCAAGCCACAGCTGCGCTCGCAACCACTCGCTGCCACCGATTGGATCGCGCTCCGGCCGGTGACAGCGTCGCCGCGTTTCGCTACAAGGACTCCATGGATTCGCCGTCCACCGTCGACGCGACCCGGCAACCGCCACACCCGATCGACTGGGTGTTTACCGTGCCGTTCCTCATCGCCTTCGGCCTTCTGCTTCTGGTGTTCGACCCACTGCAGCGCGTGGCCCGCCTTTTCGGTCAGAGACCGCAGGAGTTCACGGTCGGCATCCTGCAACGCCTGTTGATCTCCGCCTTCGGACTGTCCGGCATGCGCCTGCACGTCGAGCGATCCGCCAAGGTCAAATCCGGCACCCCATACATCATCATCTCCAACCATCAGAGCATGTTCGACGTGCCGATCTTCGGTGGCCTGCTGCTCACCAACTACCCGAAGTACGTGTCGAAGAAGTCGCTGGCCCGGGGCATCCCCAGCATCTCTTTCAACCTGAAGTACGGCGGCAACGCGCTGATCGACCGTGACGATCGTGCCCAGGCGCAGGAGGCGATCCGCGCGCTCGGCGAACGAGCCCAGGCGCGCGGCGTTTCTGCGGTCATCTACCCGGAGGGCACGCGGTCGCGCAACGGAGAGCTGTGCGTTTTCAAGCCGGGCGGAACCATCACCTTGCTGAATGCCGCCCCCGACCTCGAAGTCGTACCGACGACGATCGACGGCTCATGGAAGCTGCTGCGCCACAACCTGTTTCCGGTGCCGTACGGCGTGCAGGTGCGGGTTCGTTTCGACGACCCGATCGCTCGCTCGCCCGCCGCATCGCCCCAGGACATCTTCGAGCAGGTGCGCGAGCAAATCGCCGCCAACCTCGCCGAGTGGAGATCGGATACCGACGGCGCCGAACCGCCGCGCCGCGACGAGTCCGGCTCGAGACGCTAGCCTGCATTTCTCACCAGCTTTCTACTGCGAGCGCGGATGGGCATGCGTCTCAAGGCTGTACTCCCTCGGCGGTCCTCGACATACTGTCGAGTATGCCTGCGGACGCCTCAGTCCGTGCGGCCGTGATCCGCACGCCCCTCCACGCTCTCGCTACGAAACCCGGTGAGAAAAGCAAGCTAGAGGCGTGTCGCGTCTGCAAGATTCTGCCGTATTGCTTCGGAAACACCGTCGTTGGCATCGGCCAACTCGACTTCAGGGACGCCGCCAAAGACGGCGAAGGCACGATTGAGAACCTTGTCGTGCCAGACGGTGTCGATGCTCCACGGATCGAGGGCGTCGGCGGTGATCGCCTTGCCGAGACCGCCGAGCCACAGATTGACGACTCGGTTCGCCGTGCTCGCAAGCAGCGCCGACTGATTGGGATCGTCGAAAATCCCGTCCTTCCTGTCGTCGGGAGTGATGCGCCGGTTCTCGATCAACCAGGCGAGCGAAACCATGTCGTGCGCCACCACCGATTCGCTGGCGATGATCAGACCGGTGTCCGGTTCCGCGATATACCCCTCGTCCGGGCCGAAGGTGGTGAGTACCTTGGTCGCACTGCTGACCACCAGTCGCTGCTTTGCCAACAGCGTCGGCGCGGTATTGGACTCCGCCGTCTTCTCGGCGAACGTGCGCGCGTCGTGATGGTATTCGAGACGCGAATCGTGCCGCCACCACCCCACCGCAGCCTTCAATCCGAGCGTGCTGCCGGCCAGCAAATGGCGTGAGCAGCGCGGCATGAGGACGACGTGATCCACTTCCTTGAGGATGTTGGGCAGCAACAGCGGCAGGCGCCAGTTGGCCCCGCTGGTCGGAACTTCGTCGTAGAACGCGTCCCACCCTTGCTCCTCGAAGCAATGAACCTCGGCTCCCGCCGCTTCGGTGGCGGCGATCAGGCCGTTGTTCTGCATCAGGGCGCGCGTACTGCCCCATAGGTCGTCGGCGGAAAAGCGGACGAACTGCACGCCCGACATGTCAGCGACAATGACGCGACCGGCGCCGTGCTCGCGCAACAAGGCGATCATCGCGTGCAGTGCCAGCGGATCGGTAGTCGCCGGGTATTCGTTGCCGGAATTGCAGACCGGCTTGATGAGCACTGTATCGCCTCGGCTGAGCCAACCGAGGTCGGTCGTTGCCAAGACGGCTCGACGCAGCGCAGTTGCCGTCTCGCGCGCCGCCGTGCCGCGCCGTACGCCGGCCAGCGCAACCTGCTGCCGCACGCCC
>JBGTMF010000433.1:0-7954 GCA_041743795.1 Thermodesulfobacteriota bacterium
GTCGGCGCCTCGGCGCCGTCATCGTCACTGCCGCAAGCAACCAGACTCAGGCACAAAATGCCGGCCATGCCGAGCCACCGACTGCCGCGCATTGTCATCTCTCTGCGCTTCATCTCCCATACCTTTCTCGCACCGATCCGACGCGGGTGCTTGCATACGTTCGACCCGACCCGCTTCTAAACAATTTCTGTTAGCTTGTCAACGAATTTTGTTTTGCTATAGTCCGAGGCCATGGCCGCCCAGAAGTCCTCGCCAAAGCGGATTCGTGACGTTTTCTACGAGACACGGGTACTGTTGGGGCGCGATTACACCATCCGGCGCTTTGCCGAGGAGGTGCTGGACAGCGCCATCGACCCCGTCATGCTCGGCTACATCGAAAAGGGAAAGCGGTTTCCCAGCGAGTCCCTGGTGCGGCGACTGGCGGCGGTTCGCAAGCAGGATGCGCAGGAACTCCTCGCGCTCCTCTGGCGCGACCGAATGCTGCATGGCTTCGGCAAGGAGATGCGGCGGGTCCTGGCAGCGCCGCGCTCGTTGACCGACATCGAGGATGCGGACGTCGCCGTTCTCACCAGCCAGGCGATTGCCGGCCTGCCCGATGACGGCGGCTGGATCCCCGTAAGCAAGTGGCGCGGCGCGTTCCGCACGGTGAAGGGGCGACGTCAAAAGGAGCAAAAGGTCCCGGCGGAGCTCAGCAAGCGGGTCGAGCAGGTGTTGCGCGACCGCGAACTGGTAGAGGTTCGCGCTGGCAAAGTGCGACGCCGCGGCCGGCATTTCACTGCGCAGACCACGGACGAGCGGCAGGCGCTGGCGCTCGAATTCTGCGCCCTTTTCGCCAAGGGCTTGCTCGACAAATTGGCCCTGCCCGAGAAGAACACGGGAACCTACCTGCGCGACCACTATTTCAACATCGCGCCCGAACGGATTGGCGAATTCCATAAACGGCTCGACGAGGTGTTACAGGAACTCGCCGAGGAGTTTGCCGACGATGCCTCGGCTCACAATCGATTCATGAACATCCTCGTCACCGCGACACCATACGACTCGGGGGAGTCATGATCGCTATTGCCAAAATGTTTGCTCGCCGATTTCTCCGCTCCGCGACCTTTTTGATCGTCGCTGGCGTCGTGGCCGCCGGCTGTGTCGGGGGCAGCGGATCGAGCGGCTTCGACATCCTCGAGAGCGCCGCCCTACAGCGCGTCAACGACAATCGCAAGTGTGAGGAATTCGACGGACTGATCATCTGTCCCGCCGACGCCATCGGCGTCGACGGGCCGACGCCGGTTGCCACTGAGCCCGCTCCGCCGACTTCCGCTCCGCCGACTTCCGCCCCAATGGCGACACCAAGCGCGACGACACCGGTCGCCCTCGGCTCACCAACCGCCACCATCGCGCAACCCGAGTCGACCGCGACCCCTGCCACGACCGCGACGATCACCGCCAGCCCGGCAGCGACTCCGACGCCTTCACCGACAACCGTAGTTGAGGCGGATATACGCACCAACGCGACCGATTTTTCGGACTCGTTGAGCTGTCCGCCGAGCGGCGCGGCTGGATCCTGCAGCAACGAGCTACGCTTCACCGCGCAGGGCTTCGACGCGACAACAGCCTTCCGCGTCGCCGTGCGCGCGGTGGACAGCGAGTCCGCCTGGTCGATCTTGGTTCCCGTACCGTCACCCACGGTCGACGGCGACTTCGACTACGTCGTCCAAGTGCCCCTCGACCTATTCGCGGCCGACGCTCCGGGGATCGGCGATTTCGCGCAGTTCGTCGTCCTCTCCTTCGACAGGGATCCCGGACCGATACCCGACCGAGTCGCCCGTCTGGCGGACACCGGCGCCGATCGTGCGTTCGTCGTTACACCGGTGCCGATCGCATTTCCGTAGCCAGCGCCGTCAGTTTGGCCGTCGCCAGAATTGCATGCAAGGCGACGATGCGACCGTCGCTATCGAGATCGCAACGGAGAACGGCGCGCGGTGCGCGGCGCGCTCGAGTCGGAGCGAAGTCGATGACGACCGCAGGCAGTCCATTGATCTCCCGCATCGTGACGCGGACGACTTCGCGACCGCCGACGCGCATCAATCCGAGTTGCAACTTCAGCACGCGCTCGCGGCCGACGACGGGCACCTTGGCGGCGAGAAACTCCTCACCGCCGTCGTTGAGCGCTACCACCTGTTCGGCCAACAGGGCGCGACAGGTGGTAGCGTCTGCCGCGGTGAGCGCCGCGAGAAACCTCTCCAGTGCGTCTCTCGTCCGCGCCGCCAGCTGCGCCGTCGGCCGGCTGCGATTCTCGTCGTAGGCGCGCATCGCCCTGCGCGCTCTGTGCAGTGTGGTCTTGACGTTGCCTTCGGTGAGACCCAGCGCATCGGCGGTCTCGTTGACTGTGTAGTCGAACACGTCGCGCAACAAGAGGACCGCCCGCTGCTGCGGAGTGAGCGCTTCGAGAGCGACGAGAAACGCGTACGACACGCTTTCCATCAGTTCGTAGCGCCCTTCCGTCGAGTTCTCCGCGCCCGCCGGTATTGGGACTGCATCCTCGCTCCCCGTCTCGATCGGTGACGGCAGCCAGGGCCCGTGATAACCGCGGCGGCGCCGGCGGCGCAACACATCGCGCGCAAGATTCATCGCCACTGTCACCAACCATGGGCGCCACGGTTCGTCAGGTCGTGCCGGCGGGCGCTCGAGCGCGCGCATGAACGTATCCTGCACGAGGTCGTCGGCATCAGCCGCGCTGCCGGTCATGCGGTAGCACATGCCCCAGAGCAGCCGGTGGTCGGCGGCGAACAACTCGCCGTGGTCCACCGCCGATGCCATTGCCTCGATACGCTCCAATGTCCCGCTCAGGCCGCGGCCAGGGTTCCCGGCCGGCTCGCGACGAGAATGCATTCAACTGCGCTCTCGGCGCTCGCCAGGCTGGCGTCGGCGAGCATTCCCCGCGAACCCACCCAGTCGCCAACGACGTAAAGGCCGGCGACACCCGGCACGGCGGGCCCTGGACGCACCGCCCGCGTACGCGCTTCGACGACCGCGTGAGAAACCGTCATATCGGGCAAGAACTGCCTCTCGACCAGCACGTCGCGCCAGCCCGGTTGCATGAGATCCAATAATTCCTCCAGCGCGCGCTCGTCGGCCTTGGCGTCGCTTTTGTCGCCAACCGGGATGTACTTGGCGACGTGAATCAACGCAGCACCCGGCTCCGCCAGGCGAGCCACCGACGAATGCACGGAGAAATACAGCGGTGCGTCGACGCCCAAAGCGAAGAGATTGCGCGACTTTGGCAGGGAAGAAAGTCCGACGTCGAGACAGGCGGCGCGAACCGGCGACATCTCCGCCGCCCATTTCTCGATCACCGTTGCGGCCGTGCCGCGACAGATCGCCGCGGCCGCCGCCGGCGGCGCTGCCAGTACCACGGCGGCGGTTCCGATCGACGCACCATCGGCGGTGGCGACGACCATCCGGCCATCCGCCTCCTGAACCGATTGCACGCGGGCACCACAGCGGATCTCGACACCCGCGGCCGCCGCGTGGCGACGCAGCCCGTCGACGAGGGTCTGCCACCCACCGTCGAGGTAGAGCACACTGTCGGAAAGCGCCATCTGCAACTGGCGCAGCGCAGCTCCGGCACTGAGTGTCCGCGGCGCGTTGGCATACGTCGACAAGCGTATCAGCGCGGTGACGAGTTGCCGTGCGACATCGTCGCGCACGCGGGATTCCAGCCAATCCGCCCATGACGTTCCCGCATGATCGCCCGCGTCTATCCGCTGCAGTGAGGCCAGCAGGCGAGCGAGTTCGTACTTTCCGCCGAGACCGAGCAGATCCGACGTCAGCAACGAGATGAGGCCGCCGGGAAGCGTGTGCTTGCGACCTTGCCGGATGGCAAATCCACCGGCCGGGCTCGGCGTGCCGCCGGCCGGCTCGATTCCCAACCCGCGCAAAATCCGCATCGCGTGGCCGGAGCGGTATAGGGCGTGCGCGCCTCGATTGAAGTGGAATCCCGAATCCACATGCGTCGCCCCGCGACCGCCAACGGCGGCGGCTTTTTCCAGCAATACGACACGACGACCGGCCCGCGCGAGTAACGCAGCCGTAGCGAGGCCGCCGAGACCGCCTCCGACGACTACTACTTCCACCTGGTGATCTCTATTTGTCATGCAATCCTCCGCTCTCTACAAGCGACACGTGCGAGACAGGCAGAAGGTTACAGATATCCCAGTCCTGCGAGAAAGTCCGGTCCACGCGCGATCCATTCGACTCTCTCTTTCCCGTTCTCGGCCCCGACTGCTAGCCTTGATCTGACAATAAATCGCGAGTCGGAAACGCGTCAGAGCGCGCCAGATGTGGCCGAGCGCAGTCTTCGAGCAACCGGAGTTTACTTCATTGTAAATGAGGATTGGGAGAGGCGAGCACGGCCGCAGATGGCGTGCTATGGCGCGAGCCGCAGGCGGTCTGCGCCGTGATTTATTGTCAGATCAAGGCTAAGACGGCTCCTTGGACGCCTACGCATCGTTCGTTCTGATCGTCGGCGGCGCCGTTGCCGGCGTCTTCAATACACTGGCGGGCGGAGGATCGCTGCTGTCCGTGCCCCTCCTCGTCATGGTCGGGCTGCCCGGGACTCTGGCCAACGGCACCAACCGGGTGGGAATCTTCGCCCAAAGCGCCGCCGCCGCACTGCGATTCCGCGCTGACGGTGTCTCGGGCGTGCGGCTGGGTCTGCCGCTGGTGCCGCCGGTTGCCATCGGATCCTTCCTCGGCGCTTTTTTCATCGCCAGGGTTGCCGACCAGACGTTCGAGTGGCTGTTCGGCTTGATCATGATCGCGCTGCTACCAACGATATTGCTGTCTCCGAAGCCGCCACCCGCAGGGCGCCCCAGTTGGTCGCGGGCCACGACCTTCGCCGTCTTCTTCGCCATCGGCCTTTTTGGCGGCGCCTTCCAGGCCGGCGTCGGCATCGCCCTGGTGCTGGCACTCGCTCACAGCGGCCACGATCTCGTCCGCGCCAACAGCATCAAGGTCGTGATCAACTCGGTGCTCACGCTGGCCGCGCTGCCAGTCTTCATCGCGCACGGGCAGGTGCGCTGGGCCCCGGCGCTGTTGCTGGCTACGGGTTACGCGTTGGGGGGAACCATCGGTGCCCGCCTCGCCGTGCGCGGTGGCGAACGCCTAATCCGTCCGGTCATCGCCGCTGCTGTCGTCGCCCTCGCCGGCCGCATGCTGGGAGTTTACTAGTGAGCCGGCGGGACGCCGGCTCCAGATCATTCAGATGAGAAACGGAATTCAAATCGCGAGGTTGTCAGAGCTGGTCGGCGTCGCGTGCCAGCTCCAAATCGCCGGCCTGGGTCAACAGCCCGTCCCGGTCGTAGTCGAACTCCACCTCGGGCAGAGCGTTGACTTGCAGAGAGCTGGTCTGAAAGCGGTCGTCGTAGCCGTGCGTCACCGTCCCCGATACGCCGCCGCTCCACTGCTCGGCGGTAAGCAGCGAACCGTCGTAGGTGAAGCTCAGCACGGCGTCATTCGTCGTCACGCTCTATAGCCGGTCGGAACCGCCGCGCCATCGCCCGGCCAGTCGGAGTCCGGCGGGGTGTAGGAACTCTCGAGATTCACCAGCGTGTATGCGAATTCGTGCCGCGGCGCCGGGGCGCTCGCTGCCGGCACGTCGAGAGCGGTGAGGTTGCCGTTCGGGTCGTACCCGAACGCCACCTCCCGGCCGTCGGTGATGAAACTCTGCTCCGTCACACGGCCGGCATCGTCATAGCCGAACTCGATCTCGCGGCCTTCAGGATCGATGACCGTGTCGCGGCGCATCGGCCTATCTGAGTGGAGACCCGAGAGGGCCCAGCCGAATCAGGCCCTGACAGGTCCCCCCAGAGCCACCCCTCAACCACTGTTGGTCCGATCGAGCCAGAAGAACGGCTTGCGGCTCGAGTGAACAACCGCGAGCACGGCTATGCGATCTGAGAACGCGCGGAACGCTACGGCATAGTGAGCGAATCGCGACAACAGAAACCGCTGGAGAGGGGGCTCGAGGGTCGGAGCACCAGGCCACACCGGCCAGGTTCGAGGCATCTCGCGGATCGATATAAGGGCCAAGTCGAACTCCGCGACCAGGTCGTCCCCGAGGCCCTCGGCTCGCCGATCGTACCAATCGGCGGCTTCGAGAAGATCGAGCTTGGCGTCAGGATGAAGTTCGACTCGCACGGCGCTGCTGCAACGAGGCGAGTACGTCAGCTTTCGCATCGGGCCAGGAAACAGCCTTCACTGATCCCTCTTCGAGATCGCGTGCCCGTCGGACGAGCTCATCGACCCAAGCCTGCTGCACATCTGGTGATGCGTCGGGTTCCAAGCTCAGTAGCAATCTATGGGCAAGCTCAGCGCGCTGCGATGCAGGCAACGCCAAGACGGCAGCAAGGAGCTCTTCGGACATGGCACGGGAGTGTAGCGGTCGGGAACCCACCGGTAAAGGCGCAGGTGTCGACCAGCATACCGCACCATCTCGGCATCTGGCCAGCGGAGGCGACGGCACACCTGTGGAAGTTAGGCAACGTACGCCATTACCATCCGTCGCGCCGTCTCCGGTACGCGCGTCGTCCCCCCGCGTGCCGCACTCGCGCAACACCCGTCGGGCTTCCTGCCTCAACCACTCGCTCCTCAGCTCACTCACTGGCTCGTCCTCCTTGCCAGTCAGTTCGCCGCGGGCTACGCGACTTCAACAGTCGGGGCAGAGTCCGGCGGGGTATAGGCGCTCTCCAGGTTCACCAGGGAGAGACGTGAGGACACCCACTTTTTCTCCTACCGCGCACCCGACGAGGGATCGGGCCAAAATGGGTGTCCAGATCGACTCCTCTTTCGTTCCCACTAGGGGACCCGATCCCAGATTGATTTGCCGGATGCTTCGCCCTTTCCACGCCACCCTCTCCGCCCCTCTACGGCCGCCACACTACTAGCGGTCGAATCTTTGCGAGGTTCAAGAAATCACGGTCGGTGGTGAGTATTGTCAAGCCGTGTTGGAGGCATAGTTGTGCAAAGAGTGCGTCGATCGTACCGATCTGCACCCCGCGCCGACGACAGGCCGAGCGGAGATCCGCCGCTGCCACATGCGCGGCGCGGTCCGGCACCAACAAGGGCACCGAGCCGAACGCGTCGAGGATTCGCTCCCTCGCTCTGGCGCCATGGAAACCCTGCAGCAACTCCTGCAGCACGAGTCCCGTAGTGAACACTTCGTCCCCCTATTCGAGGGCGCGATCGAGCAGGGCGACTTCGGGAACCTCGGCCGGACGATCGCGGCGGAGCGCGAGCGACCACACGCTGGTGTCAACGAAGAGCCTCAACGACGGGTGCGCTCGCGCTTGTAGTCGTATCCGGCGTCCCACTCGAGCTGGCCGAAGAGTGCGCGGATACGCTTCTGCCGGCGTCGCGCAATGAACTCTTCCAGCGCCTTCGTGACCGCCGCTTTCTTGGTCCGCTCGCCACTCACTGCCACGGCCTCTTCGAGGAGCGCATTGTCGATCGCCAGATTCGTCGCCATGTGTAGAATCCTGCACACTTATTCGCACACGTTCAAGGGATACTCCCTTGGGATACAGCACACCGGGAGAATCCGCGACGCGGCCGGTCAACGTCGATCGACCTCGCAGCAGGGTTGAAATAGGGTACCCCACATTTCAACCACCGTTCGGGTGAGTGGATGTCCTCTGTTGGTACTCTGTTGGTACCCCGTTCGCGTCGATAGCGGCGATCGGGTTGAGTTAGTCCTGGTAGAGCAGACGCTGCGTCAGCACTCCGTTCAGCTTCTTGCCGATGCGGCGGTTGCGGCCGTCGACCAGGTACTCGATCTCCGGCGTGCCTCCCGGGCCTTCGAAGTGGCGCAGGTTGCCGAGCGCGTCGTATGTGTAGGTGGTGGTGTCCGTGCCGTCGGTCTTGCTCTGCAGCTCGCCACTCTCCGTGTATTCGTAGACGGTCG
>JBGTMF010000434.1:0-25131 GCA_041743795.1 Thermodesulfobacteriota bacterium
CCTCGACGCGGCGCGCGTGCGTTACGCCGCTCGCCACCACGGCCTCTGGCGCACTCTTGCCGTCGCCGCGGTCAGCGCTCCCGGTTTGCTGGGGCACGTTGTCCGGCAATTGATGTACGGGCCGCGTTCCCGACCATCGGATTCGGACGTCCGGGTGACGCCGTGATCGCATACTTCCTCCCCGACCCGGGGATTCACGGCGGCGTCAAGGTCGCCTGTCAGTTCGTCGAGCTGTTGCGGCAACTAGGCGCTCGCGCGGTGGTGGCCCTGCCCGGTGGCGCCGCGCCGGATTGGTTCGCGTGTAGTGTGCCGGTCGTCGACTCGGAGATCGTTCTCGGCGAGCTCGCCGCCACCGATTGGGCGATGCTGACGTGGCCGCCCCATTACCCAGTGCTGAAGGCGACGCCGGCGCGATTGGTGAACCACGCCCAGGGGGTGACGAACATGGAGGCCGTCTTCACCGACCCGGAAGTGCTCGTTCTGTCCTGCTGGGATCACAGCGCCCGCTACGTTCAAACGCATTTCGGCCGCTCCCCGGTGCAGGTGGGAATCTCGATCTCGGACGGGTTCTTCACGAGCGGTGACGTCGCCATCGACAATCGGGTGGCGTTCATGCCGCGACGCGGGCGCGAGATCGTCGACGATTGTGTCGCGGCGGTGCGCGATTGTGATTTCGTTGCGATCGACGGCCGCCCGGAGGGAGACGTCGCGCGGGTCCTCAAGTCCGCCGGTGTGTACCTCGCCACCTCGGTCGCGGAAGACTTCGGCTTGCCGGCGCTGGAAGCCATGGCCGCGGGGTGTGTGGTGCTGTCGGTTCCGGTTCGGGGCGGGATGGAGTATTTGCGATCGGGTGAGAACTGCTTGGTCGCGGAGCCGGATTGCTTGCCCGAACGGCTGGCGTGGATCACCCGTCCAGAGCAAGCCGCCGTGCGCATGCGCCTCCGTCACGCCGCCGTCGCAACGGCGTATCGTTATCACCGCTCCGTGCAGGCGCGCCGTCTCGCGGCGCTGCGCGACGGCGCGCTCGCGGAACTATTGTCCTGAGGCCGGGAGCAGCGGATGACTCCGTCGGCGAACACTCTCCCTGTTCCGAACACCCTCACCGCGGTGGTGGTGTCACGCGGTCTCGACACGCTGCTGCGCTTCTGTCTCGAGGCCCTCGGGCGCGCACTCGACGCCTGCGCGACGTTGGATCGGTGGACGGTCGTCGTTGTCGACAACGGCTCGCCATCGCCGTACCTGAGGGAGGCGTTTCCAGGGGTCGAGCTACTCCGTTTCGACTGCGGGCGGTCGTTCGCCGCGGCCAACAACGCCGCGGTGCGTGAGTATCCGGCCGACTTCTATCTGCTCGTCAACAACGACGTCCTGATGGAACGGCAATCCGTCGCCGATATGCTTGCGGTCATCGCGGGTGCCGCCAATGTCGGCGTGTGCGGCACGCGGATGCTCTTCCCGGACGGCACCATCCAACATTGCGGTGTCGTGTTCTCCTCCAGCGTTGGCCCGTATCACGATCACCGGCGCAAGCCCGCCGACATCGTTCACCGCACCGACCGCGATCTCCAGGCCGTTACGGGTGCGTGCGTGCTGATTCGTCACCAGGTGTGGACCGAACTCGGCGGATTCGACGAGCAATACGGGTTTGGTTTGGAGGACATCGATTTCTGTCTCCGCGCTCGTCAGATGGGGTGGCGGATCGTCTGCTGCAACCGCACCGATTCGCTTCACTTCGAGTCGATGACGCCGGGCCGCGTCGAGCTCGATGTCGCCTCGCGTGCGCTCTTCGATCGCCGCTGGCGCGGTCGCTACACGGTCGACGGGTAGCGCGGTGGAGATCAGTGCGATTGTTCACACCCGCGACTCCGAGGCGACGCTCGATCGCGCGTTGCGGTCTTTGCGCTGGGTATCTGAGCTGATCGTCGTCGACATGGAAAGCGGCGACGGCACGCGCGAGATCGCGACACGGTATGGTGCTCGAATCCTCACGGCGTCCCCGGCCCCGCGCGTCGACGGCATCCGCAATCGATATCTGACGGAGGCGTCGAACGAGTGGCTCTTCGTGCTCGATTCCGACGAGTCCGTGGCGGCGGACGCCGCCGATGCCGTGGAGCGGTTGCTCGACGAGCACGCCAGCGCGTTCGATGCCTTCGCCATCCCGCGGTTCAATCGAATCGGCGACCACGTATTGCGCGGCTCGGGCTGGTACCCCGATCATCAGATCCGACTGTTCCGCCGCGGCACCGTCGAGTGGAGTGATACCACCCACCAACCGCCCCGTGTCGTCACCGGCCTGAATCGGCTGCTTCATCTGACCCCGCCCGATTGCCTGCACATCCACCATCGCAACTTCCGCGACTTGCGCGAGTTCATCGAGCGCCAGGCAGCCTACGCGATCAACGACCGTTACCCGACGGAACCTGAAGGATTCGCGTTCAGCGATGCTCTAGCGCGCGCGTACGGGGAACTTGCCGAACGCCGCGCCGGTTCAGTCGACGGCGACCTCTCGCAGGCGTTGGCGATGATCATGGCGTGGGATCAGGTGATTCGCGGACTCCTCCACTGGGAGGGCCTCGAACCCCGCCCGCCGCTCGACGCGAGTGCGGCGCTGCCGATCGCCGTGGCGCGGCTCGACCCGCAGGTCGCCTCGCGGCGCACTCGCGTCCTGCGGATGCGCGCACAATTGAAGGGACGCTTGAATCGCCACCCGAAGCTTCTTGGAGCCTTGCGCGAGATGCGCCGGCGACTGCGCTCCGTGCGGGGCGAGGGGGCCTGACGTGGACGTCAGCGAACCGGCCGTAGCTGTGGTCGTGCCGTGCTGGAACCATGAGGACGAGACACTGCGCTGTCTCGACGCACTCGATGCGATCAACTACCGCAATCGGCGGCTCATCTTCGTCGACAACGCCTCCGAGGCGGACGGATTTGCGCGACTCCTGCGCGGGGCGGCGCACGTCGAGCTGGTCCGGTTCGATCGCAATCGCGGTTTCTCCGCCGCGGTGAACGAGGGCATCCGCCGAGCCCTCCAGTACGGCGTCGACTACGTATGGATCCTGAACAGCGACGCCGTGGTCGACGCCGATTCCCTTTCGGCGCTCATCGCCCTCGCGGAATCGGAGCCCACGCTCGGCGCCGTCGGCAGCGTGCTCGACGAGGGCGACGCGCTGGTGTACGGCGCGAACGTCAGTCTTTGGAATGGTTACTCCGCGCACGTGCGGGCGGCGGACGCGCCACGTCCGGACTATCTGATCGGCGCCAGCGTACTGGTGCGATCGCGCAGTTTGCGCGACGTCGGCGGGTTTGACGAGGGCTACTTCCTGTATTGGGAGGACGCCGACTTCTCCTTCTGGTTGCGGAATGCCGGTTGGGGGCTTGCCGTCGCCGCGGCGTCGAAGGTGACCCATCGAGGGCGGGGCGCGCTGGCCTTCTGCGATCCGATGCGCGATTTCCACTACACGCGATCGTCGGTCCGGTTCCTGGGGCGCCATGCGCGGTGGCCGCGTTCCGCCGCGACGATTCTCACTGCGCGGCGCTTTGCCAGCCGGTTGCGTTATCGCCGCTGGGCCAACGCGGGGGCCATCCTGCGCGCTCTCGTTCCGGTCGGTGACGGGCCGTCCGAGGAGATCGAGGGGCGATGAGGTCTCGGGGGCCACGGGGCCCGCGGCGCGAGTCGGCGATCGTGTGGTTGGACCTCGGCGACCTCGGGGCGCTGGTGCGCCCCCGGGGGGTGCACGAGCAGTGGCAGGACCATGGCCTCGGGTTGCTGCGGACGATTCTGCACCGGGATGGGCTGCATAGCGACGTCCGCTCGACGCGCGCGGTTACGGATTGGCGCGATCTCGCAGCCGATCTCGCGGGGTACGGAACGCTGCTGATGAACGTGCGCAGCTATACGTTCCCGCTCGCCGTAAGGGCGGCGCGGCTCTTCAAGGAGGTCAATCCGGGCGGCTTGGTGCTGACGGGCGGTATGCATGCCGCCGTCGCCACGGACGAGATGAAGGGTGTCGAACAGTTCGACAAGATCTGCGCCGGCCCCGGGGAAGGGACGATCGTCGACCTGGTGCGCGACCCGTCCGCATTCCCGCGCGTCTTCCCAGGACGCGGCGCGAAGAGCATGGATGACTGGCCGGTCATCGATCGCGAACTGTGGCCGCGGCCGGTTGGATGGCGGGCGCGCCGGCGGATCCCGTGGCCTCTCGAGCCGGCGTGCGGCTGGGGCCCTGCGCCTGTCGCCAGTGTGCTGACCAGTCGGGTGTGTCCGTGGCAGTGCGCCTTCTGCAACGAGGCGTCGTATATCCCGTCGATGGGCCGCAGGTCGGTTGAATCGGTAATCGACGAGTTGAACGGATTGGACGAGAAGTACGGGATTGGCTCGGTGGTCATCCACGATTCGATGTTCTTCCAGAATCCGTCGTGGCTGCGCGAGTGGTTGGAGACCTATCCGCGGCGCGCGCGGCGAACGTGGCCCTATTGGGCGGCGGCGCGGTCCGACACGGTGCGCCGCTGGCCCGATCTGTTCGAGGCGCTGGTGCGCGACACCAACTGGAGCGTCATCTCCATCGGCTTCGAGTCGGGCAGCGACCGCGTTCTGCGACTGCTCAACAAGGAGTGCACTGAAGACGACAACAATTTCGCCATCGATTTGCTCAACCGGATCGGCGACGACCTCGAGGCGGAAGGGCGCGACGCGCCCAGATTCTGGGCGAACTTTATGCTCGGAATCCCCGGGGAACGGCGTGAGGACGCCGAGGCCACCTTGCGCATGTTGCAGCGGATGAAACGGGCGCTGCCGTCCATGTCCTACTACGCTCCGTATCCCGGCTCGGCGCTCGGTCACCAGCTGATCGCGGAGGGCAAGAGCATGATGAGCGCCGACAACTACCACCGCTTTCCCGGCGACGAAAAGGTTCGCGGCGTCGACTACGATTTCTACCGCGAGCTGCGCGCGAGTGGTGTCGCCGCGGCGACCCAAATCGCGCCTGTCGAGAAAGAAGCACCGCGAGCGCAGCGATCTCACTCGCTGTTTTTGTTCGCGATGCGGAACGGCAAGATGAAGCTAGCCTGGGGCGCTGACCCGGAGGACGCGCTGCGGATCCTATCGACGCGCCTCTCCTCCGCGGAGATGGCGGAGATCGCGCCCGCGTCGGTTGAGAAGATCCGCCAGCGCCGGTTGCGTGAACGCGTCCACGAACTCGGCTGAAGCGCCCGCACGCACCGAATAGTTTTCGGCACTGGCGGGGTGTCGCCCACCCGCCAGCGTGGTGTCACCCGCGTCCTGAGTCGGAAGTTCGCTCACATACTCCTCGGACGCCGAAGGTGGTCCCACCTTTCTTGAAAGAGGGAAGAGCTCGCGACAGCGGCCGCGATTTATCAACGAAGTTCCGACTCAGGAGACTTCGATGGTCGGCGCGACGAGCGGATGGGGGTTGGCGGCGGTAGTGCCGGCGCTGCCGTATGGGCGCGTGATGATTTCGAGAAGGTGGCCGCTCGGGTCGTCGAAGTACACGCCGCGGCCGTCGTCCCAGTGGTTGATCTCGCCGGGCTTCTTGCGAAAGGGATCGGCCCAGTACGACATGTCGCGGTCGCGGATCTTACCGAAGATCGAGTCGAACTCGGCTTCGCTCACCAAAAAGGCGAAGTGCCGCTGGTTGATCGTTCCGTCGTCGTTCACGAAGTCGAGGCTTGGGCGGAGGATGGGACGTATGTAACGACGCGACCGAGTCGCCAAGGGCGCGCGATGATCCCGAGCTGCGGCGGCCAGCCGTCGAGAAAGTCGACCAGGCTGTATCCCAGCCTGTGGAAGGCCCCGTTGGTACGATTGAGAACGCGGCACCCGCTCTACCGAGAGATACGAAGGAACCGATACGCCCCTCCGACACTTGCCTCGGTCGCGTCGTGACATACGTTTCCCCGTTCCCCTCGGGTTCGGTTGGCATGACGCACAAACCTGGGAGCGCCGAGCCCCAGGTGAATCCTGAGGAGACCTTGGCACTGTCGAGTCCGGTTCAGTCCACCAAATGAAGTCTGGAGAGGATGGCGTCACTATCAGCGCCCCTGTTGGTGGCCCTCGTGACCGTCGCGGTTTATCAACGAAGCCATCGAAGGGGCCCAGGGTAAGGCAGCAGGTGTGCTCCCAGCCGATGTCGCACGGGTCCTGATGAGCGCGAGCGACTTTGCAAGCCTCAGGCGAAAGTTAAGAAGTTAGGCACGTCCCGAAAGCGAAGCGAACCGGCCACCTGGGCCTGCCCACCCTTCACCGGTTGCCTCGGAGCCCACGCAGATCCATCAAGACCGTTTTGCATGATCGTAGCGCCGCGGAAACCTTTCCGAATCCAGCCATAGTCCGTACCTATTTCAATCGAGGGAAGGATCTGTTCCCACACCGCAACCCGCCCATAGCCTTCCCTGAGAGTCCACGAAAGGTCTCATGGCGTAGCCGCTACCTACCTCACGACCAATCACGCCACCGGCCGGCCCGCTCAGTTGGGCTTCGAACTCTTCTCCTTCCGGTTGAGCGAACGCGGTACTCTGCGCTGGATCTCTGCGGACAACCTCGATCGAGACGGCCCGATCCTCCGCTTTCGATCGCACCGACGCGCCCCCGCAACCGTACAGAGACGAGTTCACTGCCCGAATCAGCTCGGTGATTCTCACCACGCCGTCGTCGTCGACGTTCAGCATCGCGCATCGCACCAAACTCTCCCGCGCCAACGCCATGCGCACGGCCCGGAGGAGTTCGCTGATGGTGATTCTGCCATCAGCATTGCAGTCTCCGGGACAGTGCTCCTCCCAGCCGAGATCGGCCAACATGCTGTATGCCAAAGTCGTATCGCGCGGCGATCCCGCGAGGGAAACCGACATGAAGTTCGGGGGGGATACATCGTGGATGAGATGGATCATCGAGACGTTGTTGGCGCCGGCGAAGAGCAAGAGATGGCCCGACGGGTCTCGACCTACTGTGAGGGATTCGGCGGCGGCCATGCCTCGCGGGCCGATCCAATGCAGAAAGCGACCCCCGACAGCGGCGACCGACCGCTCGAAAAACGTCATCTGCGGAAACGTTCGGTCGAAGAAGTGGTGCTCGAGGAAGTAGTGATAAATCGCGTTCGAGAAACGGGGCGATTCTGGCGGCCCTTGGGTCATCTGCGGGGAGGAGAACCTCGTAGTGACTCCCAGACCGTGCCCAATCTCGTGGAGGCTGACGCTCACCAGGTCGAACTCGTCGTCTGGGAGGTTACCGTCGAGGCCGAGATAGAAGCTATGCTCGGTGAAGAAACTGATGAAGACGTCGTAGTCGCCGCCGCACTCGCCACCTTCGGGAGGGGGACAGAAGTCCACGCCCGCGAGTTTGTTCGCCAGAGCGAGCGGATACCACGTGTTGGCTCGCGGTGCTCCGGCGAAGTCTCGCATCCAAAAGTCAACACCTGCGGACGCTAATGGTCCACCAACGCCGTCCCACCACTTGGTCAAGATCACGATCTCGATGGGGCTGTCGATCGCAGCTGCCCAGATCGCCACTGCCTCGCGCAGTGCGTTCAGCCGCTGTTCCCCGAGGGTCGTTGCTTCGTTCCCCCCGATCGGAGCGACCGGCGTAGGATCATTGAAGCCGAAATCCCGATTGTCGAAGATCTCGATGCGAAAGGATGCCTCGGCGATCGCCTGTGCCGGAGACATCAATCCCCACGAAATCGCCGCCGCCAACAGACATTGAACCGTTCTCATGACCATGCGCCCGGCACGTGGGGAAGCCCGCAGACGCTCCCTTCGCGCGATCGAGCTTTCAACCCTAGAATCCCCAAGGCTGCGAGCCCGAGGAAAAGGGACGCATTCCGAATCTCCGGCATTTCAACAAAGCGAAGTGATTCGAGCATGAACTTGCCAATTCCCTGGACCGCAATAAACACCAAGAACACCTGACCATCGTAACGTCGCTTCGGAAAGAACCAAAGAATGAAAATCCCCACGGCGAGAGAGAACATACCAAAATAAATCTGCAACGGGTGGACGTGTAGGCTGAGCGTGGCCGCTGGATCGACCAGTCCGGCGCGGTGTTGTGCGCCCCATACTTGGGTGGCAGCGGGAAACTGCACCGCCCACGGGAGTTCGCATAGTTTGCCGCCACAACATCCCGACAAGAAACACCCGACACGCGTAATTGCCATCGCGAAGGGGAACGCCGGCGTGATTGCATCGGCCATCTGAGCAGGCGGCACGGGGGAGAACCGCCGACAGGTCATGAGTACGAGTGCGAGCGCTGCAACGACCGCCGACAGAGTCGGCGCTTTCGGGACGCGGGAACGACAGCACGGCACGGTGCAACTCGTGCAGTCGTTCACGCGTCCCGTATCGGTCCCCAATTTCCACTCGACGGGCATTTCACGGTAAGGAACCGGATTTCGAAGAGAGAGGGCCGCTGATTCTACCAGACCTCGTCGGGGTCGGGCAGGTCGCCTAGTAGGAGTTCCACATCCGCTTGGTCGCGCAGGGCCTTGCTTCTCGGCCGCGCAGGATCGGCGGCCGCGCGCCGCTTCATCGCGATCAGATCTTCCTTGCGCACGATCGCCACTTCGCGTCCGTGTACGATGATCGTTTTCGCGCGCTCGATCATCGCGTCGAATGCCGGGTCGAAGGCAAACTGCATCGGCTCTTCGCTCGAATGACGGAAGTTGACGCTGTGCTCGTGCTCGCCTACACAGCGAAAGCCGCCCTGGATCATCGAATCGATCAGGCGAACGCGATCAAACGATGTGGGGACGGCGAGGTCGGTGTCGAGGGTGGCGCGAGGTACGCCGCTGTGGATACCTACGGCGACACCTCCGATGACCGCATAGCGCGATCCTAGTTGCTCCAGGACCTCTACCGCATCCAGGAGCGCGGCAATTTTATCGGGTTCGGCCATGACCCTCCCGGATCTCCGCGCCGCCCGGATCAGCAGATGATCCCGGGCCGTTGCGCGGGCGATGTCCTCCACTCGCTCCTCGGCACTCATCCTGGCCGGGGATGCTAGCACATCGGTCGCTATTCGCAGCCCGTTGAGAAAGACTTGGCTCGCGCAGTGGGCATTCGTGGAAGTGGGTGCTGCGCCAGCTTGGTGTTACCGGCGCAAGCGATTGCTTTCGCTGGACACCTTACGATTTCAGCCCCGCTTTTCGCGCTTAGCAGCCAGATTTCCGCCGTCGAATTCGCATCGAAAGCGCCGCCAGGCCGATCTAGCCAGTTCGCTTCGCTCACAGGGGACGCTCGTTACCTTCTGCGCCCGCCCGCCGCTGTGGAAGGGGTTGCGGAGGCGGTCGGTCGGTGGAATGCGTGGCGGCGATGACGAGGAGAGCGAGGTGGGCTTTCGAGCTGCCGCATGCGGATGACGTGGTGGGGACGTTGAGCCTCATTGGCAAGGCGATCTCGCTGCCGGTCGAGAGTACGCTCGCGGATCTGGACGTGTATCGCGGCATCGCACGCGATCGGCTCTTTCCGGCGCCGGCGCGGACGCCGCGCGTCAGCGTCGTGCGCCGCTGGCAGATTCCGGGCGTCATCAGCGAGGACCTCGCGTTCAAGTCTCCGCACCGCCCCATCGAACCCGGATTCCGCCGCCGCTACGAGAACGAATACCCAGAGAACCATACCGTGTACGTGCGCCGCATTCGCCCGGCCACCGCCGGCGCGCGTCCGCGCCTCATCTATCTGCATGGCTACATGCAGCCGGAAACTATGCTCGAGGAGATGACCCTGCTGGCCGGCATGGCTCTCTACCTCAACGTCGAGCTGCTGCAACCGCAGCCGCCCTACCACGGGCGCCGCTCGCCGCGTACGGCGCGTCTCGGCGGCGAGCTCTACTGGACCGCTGATCTGGTTCGCAGCATCGAGGCGATGCGCCAACACGTGCTCGACACCCGGGCGCTGCTCAGCTGGCTACTGCAAGGCGATGCGCGTCCCGTAGGGCTGATGGGCCTGAGTCTCGGCGGCGCCGTGACTGCGATGCTCACCTGCGTCGAACCCCGCTTCGATTTCTCGATCCCCCTCATTGCCCACATGGACCTGGAGGCGATGGTCGCCGACGCTCCGGTGATGAGCGGTACCCGCCGCGATCTGCGCCGCTTCGGGTGGCGGCGCGAGGACTTTGCCCAGCTCGTCGCCGATCTCGGTCTACCCGCGCTGCGGCCGCTGTTGCCGGCAAAGCAGATTTTCATCTACGCCGCTGCCGACGATCGCTTCTTCGATCCGAAGGTGGTGGAGAAGATGTGGCGCGACTGGAAGCGGCCGCAGATCCGTTGGTACGACTCCAGCCACATGGGCTTTCTGCGTTACATGCCGGAGGTGCTTGCGAACGTCCGCAGCGTCATCGACCACTCCGTCTGACTCGTCCTCATGTCGATCACTGTCGAAGAGATTTATCGCTTTTCCCGGTGAAGGGGTTGGGCGCCGAGCCGCTCGACGCCGTGGATCTCTGCGTCGGCGCAAGTGTTCCTGGCGATCGACGCCCATCGCGATTGCCCTGCCCGCAATCAGCGCAACGCACGAGGGCTTGCCTCAGACGAGGAAACGATCGACCTGCGCGGCTACCCGGGTGCGGTCGCCGGAGGAGAGCGCGCCCGCGATCTTGGTAATGAGTCGATTGTCGAGCGTGAAGAGCTTGAGGCGTACGGTGCTTGCCGCCGGCAGCCCCGCCTCGGCGGGATCGTCGAGCACGGAATCGCCAGGCCAGGACGGCTCGGTCTTTGTCGTGATCATCGCCAAGACGCTTTGACCGTGCGAGTTGAACTCGAATCGGCTGAGGGTGAGCGCCGGGCGGCGCTTCGACGCCGGGCTGTCCGTGAAGGGGAACGGTACGACGACCACATCCCATCGCTCAGAGATCACGGAACGCAACCTCGTCCTCTTCGCTGGTCCATTCGTTCAGCGTGCGCGAAAGCGCGTCGTGAAACTCGACGTCGAAGGGATCGAGCCGCCGCAAGCGGACGGCATTCCCTTCGACCTCGTAGACCACCATGTCTCCGGGGCTGGCGCCAATCGCCTCACGCACCGGCTTGGGCAAGGTGATCTGGCCCTTGGGGGAAATTCGGCTGCGAATCATAAAGACGCTTTACGTCTTTACTCCTGGGCAATCAAGCGGTAAGGCATCGCCGCGGGCACATGCAGAACTTGAGATGGGTGTCTTCAAGTTTTCTCCTGAGATGGGTGGCTTCGAGATTTCTCTTAAAGTTTTCTTACAGTTACCTCTGGCCCTCCGCGCCTCTCGTAGCGCACGCATATGTCCCGTCTCTCTTTCTCGACCGCGTTTCGCCTGGTCGCTTGCGTGGCGCGATCGGACAGTGCAAGTTCGCGACCCCGATGGGATTCCTTTCGCCTACTTCGAGTATCGTTCGATTCCACGCCAAGCCACCGAGGAAGGTGGACCGTGTGGCCATCGCCAGCGCCGCCTCCGAGCGCGGGTTTCACGAACATGACGGGCTCGGGCTGCTGAAGGCGGAGACGTTCGGTTGGGTGGCGATGCACGATCCGCTGGTTACCGACTTCGACACGGGCGATCTGTTCTTCCAGCAGTATCTGGTGATCGGCTTCCGATTCGACACCCGCACCGTGCCGGCCAAGCTTGCCTGGATGGAGCGTCGGCGGGCGGAGAGCGCTCGCAAGGCGGAGGCCGGCGTCGAACGTCTCGGCCGCACCACCGTGCGCGAGATCAAGGAAGATGTTGAATCGAATCTACTGTCGCGTGCACTTCCCAATCCGAAGCTCTACGAGTGCGCCTGGAATCTCGAAACCGAGGTCGTCTACTTCACGGGCAAGCTGAAAAGCGCAAGCGAGGCGTTCGCTTCGCTCTTTCGCGATACGTTCGGAGTCGCGCCGATCCCGATGATCCCGTACCTGGCGGCGGAGCGCGTCGGAATCACCGCCGACATCGTCGACCGGGTGCGCGCGGTCGAACCTTCACGCCTGGTCGCCGAGGCCGCCACGCCGACGTCGAACGGCACAGCCCCAGCGTCGCTGCGCGCAGAGATTTCATGAAAGAGTCCTTCCTTTCTGTCGTCGAGACCAAGAGGTTTCTCGGGCGCGAGTTCCTCACGTGGCTGGTTGGGCGGCTGGAGGAGGAAGGCGGACGGATCGAGATCGAGGGCGAATTCGTCGAGCTGGCGCTCGGAAACCGCGTCGTCCTCGAGCAAGGTGGCGATCCCGGCGCTCGCCTCTCGCTCGTCGACGAGGGGGACCTCCGCCCGGAGCTCGGAGCCGGGCTTCGTCGCGGCAAGCTCATCGATCGCGCGCAATTGTCGATCACCCGCGGGGAACGGCGTTGGCAGCTCACCCTCGACGGCGGGCTGCTGACCTACGACTCGCTGCGCTGTCCACCGCTCGGCGACCGCGACCCGGGAGCGGCGGACGACCGACGCGCCGCGTTCGAGAACGATCTCTTCCTGCGGCTGGCCGACATCGAAGATGCCGTCGGTGTTCTCGACTGGCTGTTCGCCGCGTTCTGCCGCACACGCGCCTCCGCGACTTGGGACAAAGACGCGTTGCCGACCCTGCGCACTTGGGTCGCCGAGCTGGGGGGCACGCAGACCTGAGCCGACCTTGGCAGCGGCTCCTGGGAAACTCGCTTCGCTCGTAAAGGCATCCCCCTTCGCTCTTCGAGCTTCGGAGGACAGGTAGGCAAAGGCACTGGCAGAGGCAGGCACTCCGATGGAATATGAGGATATTCTCTACGAAGAGCGCAACGGCGTCGTCTGGATCACGATCAACCGGCCGGAGAAGCTGAACGCCTTTCGCGGCAAGACGTGCGACGAGCTCATCGACGCATTTTACCGAGCCGGCTATGACGACAGCATCGGCGTCATCGTGCTGGCGGGCGCCGGCGACAAGGCGTTCTGCACGGGCGGCGATCAGTCCTCGCACGAAGGCGGCTACGAAGGCCGCGGCATCATCGGCTTACCGGTGGAGGAGCTGCACACGGCGATACGCGACGTGCCCAAGCCGGTGATCGCCAGGGTGCAGGGGTACGCGATCGGCGGCGGTAATGTCCTGGCGACGATCTGCGATCTTACGATCTGCTCGGACCAGGCAATCTTCGGCCAGGTGGGCCCGAAGATGGGATCGGTCGACCCGGGGTATGGCACGGCGTTTCTGGCGCGGGTGATCGGCGAGAAGAGAGCGCGCGAGATGTGGTATCTGTGCCGGCGCTACTCCGGTCAGGAAGCCGCGGCAATCGGTCTGGCAAATGCCTGCGTGCCGGCGGACCAGCTCGACGCCGAAGTGCAGAGATGGGCCGAAGAGCTGTGCGAACGCAGTCCGACGGCGTTGGGTCTGGCCAAGCGGAGCTTCAACATGGATACCGCTCACCAGGCCGGCATCGCCGGCATGGGAATGTACGCGCTGAAGCTCTATTACGACACCGACGAATCGCGCGAGGGCGTCCAGGCCCTGAAGGAAAAACGCAAGCCGGACTTCCGCAAGTACGTCAGGCGAACTCGATGAATCCGTACCTCGACTTGGGGAGCGTCAGGGCGCGCCGCAAACCGACGGGAGCAACGAGATCCAGGATGAAACTGGAATCAGAGCTGATGGTGGCGGGTTCCCTGGCATTACCGCGGCTGTTGCGGATCGACGACCGGAAACAGTTGCGGATCGAGTTGATGTAGAAGAGCCTTGATGGCGGGCAGCGCTTCGAGCGTCGCCTGTTCGCCGATCATCGCCAGTTCGTCGGTGCGGGAGAACTCCGTGAGCTCGAACTGCGACACGTCGGGCTCGATCACGATGTCCGCCGGCTGAACGCCGCGCGCGTTGATGCTCGTGTTCTGCACCAAGTAGGTCCGCATCACCGTCTGGATGGTGGAGGCGCGCTTCATCGCATCGGCAGGTGTATCTGGTTTGTTGTATGCGAATTCCTGTTCCATCTTCGCCGTGACGCTGACGGCGATGACGAAATTGCAGCCCGACGAAACCAACACGTCCGCCGGGACGTTGTTGATCATGCCCCCGTCGATGAGAGCCTGCCCGTCGCGAATTATGGGGAGCGACAAGACCGGCAGGTTGATGCTCTCGAGGATTCCGTTAACAGCGTCGCCGCGATCGCGGATGACCACCTGGCCGCAGATCAGATCGAGCGTGATCGTCTTGATGACGACGGGTAGCTGTTCGAGGCGTTTGTCCGAAAGGTATTCTCGCAACATCGGATCAAAATGGCGTCGACGGTATTTGTAGAGCAGGTACCACTCGTCGCCGCGCGGCATTATGCTGAAGGGCCAAGACGGCTTCAGGCCATTCACGAAGCTTTCGACGGAATAGTCGACGCCCATGCCGGAAGCGTAGAGCGTTCCCGTCATGGCACCGGCACTGGTTCCGGCGATCTGGTCGACGAAGATTCCGTTCTCCTCCAACGCCTTCAGAACTCCCAGGTGAGCCATGCCACGAGCCGCGCCGCCGCCGAGGGCGATGCCGATCTGGAGTCCCCGAACCATGTGGAGGAGGCGCTCGAAGCCGTTGGCCAGTACCAGATTCTCGCGGTCCTGCGGCGATCGCAGCGTCATCTTGATGTCGCCTGCGCAGAGCTCGCGCAGGCTGGCCGCACACGGAGCCTCGGTTTCCCGATCGAGTAGCCAAACGATGATGACTTTCTCGCGCAGGGCGGGAGCATCTGACTGCAGCTCCCGGAGCAAGTCCACCGAGGATTGCCAATTAGCCGGCGTCACGCACCAATACACTTGCACGCATGCTTCCAGCGCAACCTTGCCACGCCTCGGATCGATCGAAGTGCCCACATCGAAGAATATCCTGCAGTCTTGCTCCAACCAGTCGGAGACCTGCAGGCGGGTCTCTTCAGAAGACAATGGATCGACGCGTCTCTCGAGCACTCCATCGATCGGAGGCCATTCGCAATCGTCTCGCAGGACCGCGATTCGTTCGCCGAGAGTAGTCAACCGAGCGTAGAGCCTGCGGCTCACCTGTCGAGTCTCTGGCGAGTGGTGCAGTAGGGCGACGAAGTTTGGCTTTCGCGGACGCTTGGCGGGAAATAGCGTTTGCTTGACGGATTCCGACACCAACCTCGCGACGTTGATCCGAAATGGTTCGTGAAGTCTCGTCAGCTCGATCGCGCGACCTATATCCAGCCTCAGGATCAGCGTCGGATCGACGGCGGAACAGGTGGCCGCCAACGGCTCAGACGTCATCGCGGCGAGTCCGCCGAACTGGCCGCCCGCGGTCTGAAATCCCTGCAGCGTTTCGTTGTTGCGGAGATCGAGGGTCGACAAGCGCAGCCGACCCTGGACGACGAAGTAGATCGCCGTGACGACGTCGTTTGCCCTGTGCACGATCTCCCCGGGGCTAAAACGCATCACTTCACAAGCTTCGGCAATCTCGCCAACAGCCTCGTCAGCCAGCCCCCGCACACACGGATGGGTCTTCAGGAACAACGTCTTTTCGGTCACCACGCGTTGGGTCCTCGCTACCGGTGTCTCGTGTTCGGCGCGTCAGGGCTCGCCCCTTGCCGTCAGTGTCGCGGCCAGCGCTGCGTCGCGCTCTCGGACGGCTGCCAACACCTCGGGAGAGAGCGGCGACTCAGCCCGGAAAATGCGACGAACGCGGTCGCTGACGTCGGCGGAAGGATCATTCAGGCGCGAAGCCATTGCCAGGAGCACGTCGTCATCTAGAGGGCGCCTACCCCACAGCACGTAAACGGCCCAAACCCGCGTGGCGTCGTCGATGTTCGCGAGCCCGCTAAGGATGCGAGAGTTGATCCGCGGGTCGGTCGGAGCCAAGCAATCGAGCAGGCGATAGCCTTCGGCGTGCCAGAGAAGCTGCTCTGGTATGTCCTCCGCTCGCAGATCAGTCCCTGCATCCGTGTATTGGCTAAACTCGCAACCGATGTCGGCGACCTCGGTCGATAACGGCTCCGCGAGCAGTTGCTTCAGTCCAGCTGCGGCCAGGCTCTCGTGCTCTTGCGGAGAAAGCCAGTTGAGTTGCCGCGCCAAATTCGCCAACTGCATCTTCAACACCGAGAGATCCAACTGGTGCACCAGCTCGGTGACCTGCCGACGCGGCTCCTCGAGCGCTTGGATCTCCTCGAGAAGTCGGCGTTCGCCGCTGCTGTACTGTTCCGGTGGGTTGCGCCCGAAGAATACCTCAACGGTCGGGAGGAAGGACAGGAAGTCTGTTCGGGCGAACAGTTCCTTGACGGTGCGGAGGCGCTCACTCACGGTCTCCGTATCGTCATACAATCGGCAGACCAGTGCGCGGTCAGCTCCGGTCGGATCGCCCGCGGTCACCCCACTCGTCTGAATCAAACCCATACCGGAGAACGAGGCAAGTAGCTCCGCGTTCGTCGTGGTGTCGCGCCCGACCTGCTCGAGATATCGAGCGTAATCGCCCTTGCGGCGAAAGTAGTCGTTTATGCGCGGGGCGGTGAACTGGCCGAGGGGAGCCACGGAGGAGAAGCCATAGATGCGCGGTACGCCCATGAACATGCGGCGCAGCGACTCGCGAAAGCTCGGTCCGAGCGGACCGTACCGCACGGCGACGACCCTCTGCGCGTCGGCGTGGCTGTATCCGTGCGCGAGCAACACGTTGCGATACTCCTCCGGGGTGCGGTGATCCGTGCTCTTCGTCGCCAGCGTGTTGCAAGCCAACAAGAAGACCTCGCGCGGGTCGCTGAATAGCCCTCGACAGCGCTGTTGGCAGGACGCCTCCTCCATTTCCTGGACCGTGACATAGTGTCCGTAGGCGCCGAAGAAAGCTCCGGCGAACTCTCCCGAATAGATGACGATGTCGCAGCTCAGGTCCGACCGGCATCGATCCATGAACCAGGTCGGTTTGCTTCGCGCCAGGGCCGACCCGTCGGATTCGCCGGGATCGGGGAACGCAGGAGTCAAGTCCGTGAAAACAAAGTCGTCGCTCGACAGTTGGGACTTGATGGCGGCCAGCTCGTGCGGGCTGTGGAAGGAGAACCCGCAGACGCGGAACTGCCCGGGCCGGACCGGTGGCACATGCACCGGCTCCGGCTTTGCGGCCACTGGGGGGGAAGAGGGTTGCCGCGCCGGCACGGCGGCGGCGGGAGCAGAGGGCGCCGGGCGCCTATCGGCGCACCCGCTAGTGGTGACGGCAACCAGCGCCAGCAGTAGTGCGAGGGTGCATGCCAAACGACGGGAGCGGGGAGGGTCGGGTTCCGTTGCGACCAACCGACCGCTCGTGGGTTGGCGGCCCGGGGCAGTAGGCCCGCAAGCAGCGTCGATTTTCCGCTGGTAAATATCGTCGGTTCGGTTACAATCCGCCCCGTCCGCGGGGGAGTGGGACTGTGGGAACCGCGCCACAGTTCGGCCCCGAAGGGGAATGGATGGTTCGTGAGCCAGGTTCAGAATCACGTTGATCTCCAATCAAGGCAGCCGGCAGGGGCGATCGGTGTCCCCCGCGTCTCCAGGTTGCGCCACCCGTCACGCATCGGCGAGAGGCGGCTGAGGTGGCCGTGAAGCGATGTCGTGCCGGCCTCACGCCGGCTCTCACGCTTCTTCTGATTGCGGCCTGCGCGACCGCACCCCCGCCCATACCGCCGCCATTGCCCCCGGTGGTAACCATTAGTGAGACAGCGAGCCCCGCCTGGCCGCGACAGGAAATACTCGACCTCGCCAGCACCGCCTATCGCTGCGGTGAACGTCAAGGGCGATTCGAACGGCCGATTCTCACCGTCATCGATTACAGCTTGCCGTCGAACCAACGACGTCTGTGGGTCATCGACATGCAGCAAGGGAAGGTGCTCTTCCACGAGCTTGTCGCCCACGGCGAGGGAAGCGGTGGCGGCACGATGGCCGTAGCGTTCTCCAATCAAACGGGTTCTCATCAATCCAGCCTCGGGCTGTTTCGCACGGATGAGATATACACGGGTCGGTTCGGATACTCGCTGCGGTTGTCGGGGCTCGAGCCCACCATCAACGACAAGGCCCGGCAACGAGCGATCGTCATGCACGGCGCCTCGGACGTCAGCGACTCGTTCGTCGCCCGCTGGGGTAGGGTCGGCCTGAGCTGGGGATGCCCCGCGGTTCCCGAGGACGTGGCGCCACGGATCATCGACAGTATAGCGGGTGGTTCAGCCATATTTGCATACTACCCGGATACGAAGTGGCTGCGCGAATCGCGCTACCTGAATTGCCCAGAGAGTCCGAGGACGGGGGACATGGCGGCGGCGGACACGGGTGGCGGGACCTACCTAGTCAGCAGCCCGTCGAAATAGACGCGAATCCCCACCCTTCGTCATTCCGGCGAAAGCCGGAATCCATAGATTTCAACGGCGTGGACCCCGGCTTTCGCCGGGGTGACTCCGAGGAATTCAACGGGCTGCTGACTAGCTGCGATTCTAACGATGAGGCGGTGACTACCTCCCGTCTTGCACGAAGTCCTGCAGGTGGATCGAGACGGCGTGCTGGCTCGAGGCCCAGTTGGGGATGTTGACGATCTGCAGGTGGTCGCGGTCACCGCGCGGCGCGTTGACGATGGCGATGGTGCGGTCCGGCGGAATGGCCGCTTCCACGAAATAATCCATTCCGGTGAGGAACGGCAGGCCAAACAGCGCCGCGATCGGTTGGTCGAGGTTACTCACGCCATCCGAGGCGAGGTCGTAGACGAACACACCGATCGAATTGTTCGAAGCGGGGCTAGTGTCCGAATTCAACACGTTCGTCCCGTCGATCTCGAGCGTGTCGTTGCGATCGCCCCGGTCGCCCCACCACTCCTTGTAGCGGGAGAACACCAATGCCACCGCGTCGTCGCTCTGCTCGATCAGTGCCGCCAGCCCGCCGTCCGGCGGTGAGGAATTGAGCCGGATCAGATAATTGGAGCGGATGATCGGCTGCAGGTAGAAGTGATGCAGGCGGTCCTGCGGGCCGCGCACGATGACCATCTCGTAACTCGCACCGTGGTCGGCAGAGAACGGCCCCCATGCGCCATCGCCGGAAAGTTCGTAGACCTCGGTCGGCGCGCCATGGAGGCGGTAGCCAGTGTCCGGATCGACCTCGTAGATCTCGAGCGAGCCCTCCGGCACACCGTCATTTTGCGGGAAGTGAACGGCGCGGCCGGCGATTTCGATCTGTTCGGATCGCTGCGGCAGGATGTCGAGTGTCGCGGCTTGTTCATCGTCATTGAAGAACGCAAACATCTCGGCAAACGACTCTCGCGAAGTTGCGATCTCGACGTGTGCCTGATCGAGGAAGTAGACGTTGCGAGCCCCGACGATCTCGCGGTCGCCGCGCAACTCCGCCCATAGGGCGAGGGTCGAGACACCGCCGGGCAGTGCGTCGGCCGGTTGGCCGTCGATGTTGACATAGTGCGCCACCCGCGAGGCGCGCACCGGGTCGGCGAGGTAGTCCTGCATGAGTCGGGTGCCGAGGGAGTGGCCGAGCACGTCGACCCGATCGGCCCCGCTCTCGGCCAAGAGTGACTCGACGAGTTGGTCCATACGAATCGGGATCTGCGGGTCACTCGCGTTTCCCGAGTTGTAGTCGAGAACCCGAAGAAAACTCGGCGGATATCCGTTCGAGGCGAACCGCATCGCCTGGGTCTCGAACTGCGCTCCCGAACCGGCGCCGCCGTGGACGAAAATCACCGGACGGACATCGGTCCGCTCGATCACCTCGGGAAAGTCGCCCGCGGCGTCATCGTCGCTACCGCACCCGAAGGTGAGCAGGACAGCTGCGAAGGTCGCTGACAGCAGTGCCTTGACGGCTGGGTGGTGACGCATGGGTTGCCTCCTCTCGCGCGGCGCATGCCGCCGTTGCGTGCATCTGATTGTCACACCATTCCTCGCGCCTAGTAAACTACCTCAGCGGATGGCCAATTCGAGAAGTGAATCGCGTTGATAGAGCGCCGGACCGCCACCGGTCTGGACGACGAAGACGCTGAAACTGCGGGCGCCGAGCGGTAGATCCGCGTAGGTGGTGGTGAACTCACCGGTCGTCGGGTTGTTTGCGGTACCGGCAGCGAATGTCTGCGACAGCCGCGAGGTCTGGCCCTCGGTGGCGATTATGATCTGGTACTCGATGGCAGGGGCAAGCCCGGCGACGACGAGACGGACAGAGACCTGCAAGACGTCGCAGGGACTTTCGACCTCTAGTGACACCCGCAGGTCCGGGATCTCCGACTCGCCGGCGAGCAAACTCAGAGCGGAAAAGATCTCGCGCGTCTCGCGCAACTCGAACGGCGGCTCGCCCACGTCCACCCTGCCGCCGGTATAGGTCCCTTCGCCGGAGACGACGACCGAGAGCGGATAGGTGCCGAGCGGCAGTTCGAACGTGGTGGCGAACGTCGCGTCGGCGATGTCGCCGCATAGTGCCTCTATCGGTACCGTCATGCTGCGCGGCGGCAGATCCGGAGCGGAGATGAGAAACGTCGCACTGCCGGGCGGTTCGTCGTGACAGGCGAACAGCGTCGCCCGCAGGTGGTGCTTCTGGCGGACGTCGGTGACTTCGATCACCGTTGCCAGTTCGTTGAGATCCACCTCTTCGACGCTCAAGCTGCCGAGCCGGCGGAACTCACTGGCACTCGGTGTCACTGCCGGACAGCCGCCGGGGAGCGTCGCGGTCGCTGTCGGCACGGCAGTCGGCGTCTCCGTCGAGGCTTGGGTGAAGGTGCGCGTCGGCGAAGGCGAAGGGGTGGCGGTCGGACGCGTCGGCGTCGGTGTCGACAGCGGCACACAGCCGTGCAGTGCGGCGCGGACGACGGTGACCAGCTCACCGATCGAGACGACGCCGTCGCGGTTGATGTCGACAACCGAGCAGTCGGACAGCTGCCGGGTGCCGAGGGCGATACCGACGCCGATGATCAGCTCGTTGATGGCGACGGTACCGTCGAAATTGCAATCGCCGTGGCACGGTCCCGGTGTCGGCGTGTTGCTCGGCGTCGACGTCGCGGTCGGCGTGCGGGTGATCGTCGGCGTGTCGGTGATCGTCGCCGTCGGAGTCCGCGTCGGCGTGTGCGAAGGCGACGGCGTCGCGGTCGAGGTTGGCGGCGTGACGAGAGGGGTTGCTTGCGTCGGTGAACTCGTCTGCGTCGGCGTCGACAACGGCAAGCTAGTCGGCGTCGACGACGGTATCGGAGTCGGCGCCGAGCACTGCTGTGGTCCGCTCGAGCGCAGCCAGGCGACGAGGCCGAATGGGTCGACTCGCGGGGAAAAGGCCGGATTGATCGTCAGGCGAGCCAGCGTCTGGCTGTTGCGGATGATGCGCGGCGGCGAGAAGGTGGTCGGATGAAATGGCGACAACAGCGAGAACGTCCCACCGTAGGCGCTGTTCGAATTGAAGATCGAGACCGTGCTGAACTGGTTGCCGTGCGCGCCGAAGGGATTGACGAGAGAGTCGACAGCGATCGTGTCCGGTGTGATGCGGCCGAGAAACTGCCCGTCATCGGCAACGATGCGCGCCTCCAGAAGAGGGCAGAAATCTGTCAACTGGGCGCGGACGCCCCCCGGCCACGTAAGCAACACCACTAACCCCACAACCCCAACCACCACGCGTTTCATGCCAGGGCATCCTAGCATTCCGAGGAGAAACAGGAACCAGGCCACAAAAGGGATTCTGCTCCCGCGACGGTACTACCTCGAACATCCCTGTCCGAAGATTCGCGGCGTTCTGCACCCCTGGTTGCAATTGCATGCGGTCGTCGCCCGCCGTACGATGCGGAACACTCGGAGATTTTAAAGATGCGACGATTTGCGATCGTGATGACGGCTGCGCTGGCTTTAGGCGCGATGGTGACGCTGGCTCATGCCGCCGACGGCGATGCCTCTCCGCCGGACGCCGTAAGCGGGCAAAGTGTCGCGCCGGCGGCCGCCGCGGCGCACGATCACGGCGAAACCTGCGGCGGCGGCGGCGCCTGCTGTTCCGCCTGCCAGATCCGGCAGAAGTACGCCAAGGAGAAAGCCGCGGACGACGACGGCGGATGCCCCTGCCAGCGCGCCAAGAAGGCGCGTGAACAGGCGCTGGCTGACGGCGAGTAGGCGGGGAACCCATGGCAGCAGGAGCCGCGGGCGGATGGCTTCCCAACCTCAGTGACACGTTCGACCGTGTCGCCTACCCAGCGCAACAGCGCAGCTTGGCCCTGTCTCTCGGTGTGGGCGGTCGCTTGTGGAGCCAACTGCTGGCACCGACGCAGGCGCCGCCGAGCGCCAGCTCGCTGCGCGAATTGCGCCGGCGCTTCGACGCGCTGATCGACCGCGATCTCGACAACGTAAGACGAGGCGCTTACCCGCGAGATCTTCTCTACCAGTTTCCCCTCGCCGAGTACCTGACCCGCCTGCCCGAGGCGCTGACCGATGTGCCGCGCTTTCTCTGGCGATCCTACCAGGGCAACTTCGCCGACGTTCCGGTACACGACAGCTCCGAGCGCTACCCGGACTACTATCTGCGAACCTTTCACTGGCAGACGGACGGTTGGTTGAGCAGCCGATCGGCGCGCCTGTACGACGCCAGCGTCGAGTTCCTTTTCGGCGGCACCGCCGACGTCATGCGACGAATGGCGATTCCGCCGATCACCGAACTCGCCGCCCGGCGGACGCAACCGCTGCGGATTCTCGACATCGGCTGCGGCACCGGGCGCTTCCTGCGCCAGCTCGCCCGCGCCCTGCCCGCGGCGCGGCTCTACGGCGTCGATCTCAGCAAGCATTACCTGGGCGAGGCCAGACGTCGCTTCGACCCCGAGGTCGACGTCAGCCTGGTCGTCGAGAACGGTGAGTCACTGCCGTTTTCTTCTGGCTTCTTCGATGTCGTCACGTCGGTTTTCATGTTCCACGAATTGCCGAAACCGGTGCGCCGACGGGTGACGCGCGAGGCTGTTCGCGTGCTGGCGCCGGGTGGGCGATTCGTCGTCTGCGACTCGGCACAGATGAGTGATAGCGCCGTCATCGAAGATATCCTCTTGAGCTTCCCGCGCAGCTACCACGAGCCCTTCTACCGCGGCTACCTGACCGACGATCTCGCGACCATGATGCAGGGGTGCGGGTTGGCGGTGGAGGATACCCAGCCACACCTGGTTTCCAAGGTCGTCGTTGCGGAAAAACGTCGGTCGGGCCGGTCGCGAGCTGTTAGTCAGGGGTAACAACCTGACCGCCGCCACGCCGTCTCAGATTCTGGAAACTGGTGCTCCCTGCGATCCGATTCGCGGAGCGACGGCGCGCCGTGGTGGCTGGAGCCTATGAATTTCGCTCTGGCATGGTTGTTGAGTCGCGGGGCATACCAGGAGAGACACAAAGATGAATAAGCAGTCGGCCGCTCGCACCGGCCCGCCCCCGGCGCCCGGTCAAATCAGGGCGCGTATCCTGATTGCCGACGACGAGCCAGGGGTTCGCGAGAGTCTCGCCGAGGTCTTCCGCGAGGAGGGCTACGACGTCGTGCTCGCCACCGACGGCAGCGAGGCGATCGCGCAGATCGAGAAGCAGGATCTCGACGCCATCATCACCGACCTGAAGATGCCCGGAGCGGACGGTCTCGAAGTATTGCAACGGGCGCGGGAGGTGGCACCGCAGGCTCTGGTCTTGATCATGACGGCGCACGCGACTGTCGACACGGCGGTGGCGGCGCTGCGCCGCGGCGCCCACGACTACTTCCTCAAGCCGGTGATCTTCGACGACGCTTTGCACAAAGTCGAGTCGCTGCTGCGCTACCGGCAGACGGCCTGGGAGAATCAGTTCCTGCGCCGCGAAGCCAATCGCTTCTGGAGCTTCGACGACATCGTCAGCACTTCGGCGGCGATGCAGGGCGTCATGGAGAAGGTTCGCAAGGTCGGGCCGATGCCGACGACGGTGTTGATCAGTGGTGACAGCGGTGTCGGCAAGGAGGTCGTGGCGCGAGCTGTGCACCTCTGCAGCGACCGCCGCGACGGGGTATTGCTGCCGGTCAACTGCGGAGCCATTCCGGACACGCTTCTGGAGAGCCAACTCTTCGGCCACGTTCGCGGGTCCTTCACCGGCGCCGTCAGCAACCAGGAGGGGCTCTTCCACCACGCGCGCAACGGCACCATCTTCCTCGACGAGATCGGGGAAATGCCGTTCGGACTGCAGGTCAAGCTACTGCGCGTCATCGAGGCGAAGGAGATCCACCCGATCGGCGCGCCAGCGCCCAGCCATGTCGACGTTCGCGTCATCGCCGCCACCAACCGCGATCTCGCCGCCGAGGTCGAAGCCGGTCGCTTCCGCGAGGACCTTTTCTACCGACTCAACGTCTTTGAGATCAACGTTCCGCCGCTGTCCGAGCGGCGCGAAGACATTCCCGCATTGATCGACCACTTCGTCCACCTCCACAACGTCGAGATGAAGCGGCACTACAAAGGTGTCGACAACGCGACGTTGAAGATTCTCATGGCGATGCCCTGGAAGGGAAACGTCCGCCAACTCGACAACGTGATCGAGCACGGAATGATCCTCGGTGACGGAGAGTGGATCCAGGTTCGTGATCTGCCGATTGGCCTCAACAGCGAACCGGACGCACCGACGGCGTCCGGCGACGGACTGCGCGAAGCGATCCGCTCTTACGAAAAGGCGCACATCGAGAACGTCCTGACGCGCGCAGACAACGACAAGAAGAAGACGGCCAAGCGCCTCGGTATCGCCCTGTCGTCTCTCTATCGCAAGCTCGAGGAACTCGGCATCCACGACGGCTGACGGTGGGCCGCGTCGTCCGCCTCGGCGCCGTCGATCAGGGTCTTTCCGGCACCGTCGGCCGCGTCTGCGTTCGCCGCCCGGCGAGCGTTGGCGACGACCAGCAGGCTGCTTCCCAGCATGGCGACGGCGGCAATCAGCGGACTGAGCATGCCAGAGGCGGCGAAACCGACCGCGACAAAGTTGTAGCCGAAGGCGAGGCTCAGGTTCTGCCGCACGATGCGAATCACCCGTCGCGAGTGTCGCAAAAGCCACGGGATCGATCGCAGGTGATCGCTGATACAGAGCGCGTCGGCGGCAACGCGCGGCAGATCGGCGGGTTCGCCAAAGGCGATGCCGACATCGGCTGCTGCAAGCGCCGGCGCGTCGTTGACACCGTCGCCGACAAAAGCGACGCCACCGCCGCGCCTTCGGCATTCATCCGACGCCGCGCGCACGCGCCGCAGTTTGTCCTGTGGCGACAGACCCGTCTCCACTTCCAATCCGCGCACCGCCAACCCCGCGCTCTCGCGAGCGGCCGC
>JBGTMF010000435.1:0-2763 GCA_041743795.1 Thermodesulfobacteriota bacterium
GCGGCGTCGACGCCGCCCACGCGCAGTTGCCTGCGCAACACGTCGTCGTCGTCGCGAAACTCGAAACGACCGAGCAGCTTGGCCAGTCGGTCGACCTGCTCGGCGCCAAAGCCGAGCACCTTGCCCACCTCGCGCACGGCGCTGCGCGTGCGGTAGGTGATGACATTGGCCGTCATCGCCGCGCCGTGCTCGCCATAGCGCCAGTAGACGTACTGGATTACCTTTTCGCGCTGGTCGCCGCTCGGCAGATCGATGTCGATGTCCGGCCATTCGCCGCGTTCGCGCGACAGAAAGCGCTCGAAGAGCAGCTCCATCTTTACCGGGTCGACGGCGGTGATGCCGAGTACGTAGCACACGGCCGAGTTGGCGGCCGAGCCGCGCCCCTGCGCCAGGATGCCCTTCTGCCGGCAGAAGCGCACGATGTCCCAGACGATGAGGAAATAGCCGGCGAGTTGGAGTTCGCCGATCAGCGCCAACTCGTGCTCGAGCTGCCGGCGCACGCGCGGCGGCACCGCTCCGTAGCGCTGGCGCGCCCCGACATACGTCAACTCGCGCAGTTGGGCGAACTGCGTCACACCGAGCGGCGTCGGGTAGTCGGGAAAGCGGTAGCCGAGGTTCTCGAGAGTAAACTCACACTGCTCGGCGATGCGCTGCGTGTTGGCGATGGCGTCGGGGCGATCGCCAAACAGCGCGGCCATCGCGCGCGGCGACTTGAGGTGACGTTCGGCATTGCGCAGCAGCCGCCGACCGGCGCCGTCCAGCGTCGTCTTCTCGTACAGACAGGTGAGGACGTCGAGCAGCGGGCGCTCGCCGGCGGTGGCATGGCGCACGTCGTTGGTCGCCACCACGGGCACTCCGTAGCGCCGCGCCAGATCGAAGAGGACGCCGTTCCACTTTTCCTCGTCCGCCTCCAGATGCCGCTGCACGTCGAAATAAAGGCGCCCGGGAAAACGCGACCGCAGCCGATCGACCCAGCCGTGCAGAGCGTCGCCATCGCCGCTGCTAAACGAACGCGCCAGCGGCCCCGCCAACCCGCCGGCCAGACAGATCAAACCGTCGCCGTACTCCTCCACGTCCCCCCAGGTCGCCATCGCCGCGCCCTTGGCGGCGCGCATCTTGGACTGCGTGATCAGCCGGCAGAGGTTGCGGTAACCGCTCCCGTCGGTGACGAGAAGATGGAGTTCGGCGCCGCCGCCCACCTCCTCTCGCCCGACGATGAGGTTACAGCCGACGATCGCCTTGATACCGGCACGCCGTGCCGCCTGGTAGAATCGCGGCGCGCCGTAGAGACCGTCGCGATCGCCGCAGGCGATGGCCGGGTAACCGAGAGCGGCGGCACGCGCCACCAGATCCTCCGGCAACGAAGCCCCGGTGAGAAACGAAAACGCACTGCGACAGCGCAGCTCGATGTACATTTCAGCTTTCAGCTTTCAGCTATCAGCTGTCAGCTTTTGGATCAGGGCGGTCAGCATTTTCTTTACCTTCCGAAAATCTCTCATTAATTTCCCTAACTCCAACAGCAGCTAACTCTAGGCTGAAACTCCACACCAACATACTGACTTCATTAGCGTGAAAGTGAACTGGGCCGCCTTCATGATCGGTTCCGTGAACCCGGAGGGTTCGCAGCCGTTAGCCGGTGGTTGAGCGAAGCGATACCACCGGGTGTTGCGAGGGAAGTTTGACCGCACCCCGGAGGGGTGCCAGATACTCTGTCCCGCAAGCTCTGGCACCCCTCCGGGGTGCATGTCGGGGTGGGGGCTTTCGCAACCGGTGGTATCGCTTCGCTCAACCACCGGCTAATCTCTGATATCCCTTCGGGATGCAGGGAGTCGTTTCTCATCTGAATGATCCGGCGACGGCGCCGGTGGCGCCGCTAGGCTGAAACTCGCTTCGCTCGTCCCCCTTCGCTCGACGAGCTACGGCGGACAGGTAGGTAGGGCAGAGGCATCGGCACAGGCCTAGGATGGTTCGCGCTGCGCGCGGTCCCGTTCGCTGGTTGCTTCTCATCCATTCTACTCCCATGCTCCCCTCGTCACCGCCGCCCACCCTTCGTCACCCCCGCGAAGGCGGGGCTCCATCTGGCCACCAGGTGGATTCCCGCCTGCGCGGGAATGACGGTGGGGGGGCGGGAATGACGATCGGGGACTTGAATCACGGTCGGTATGGGGTCGTTTCTCTTCTGAATGATCCGACGGCACGTCGGTGGCCCGACTGATAGCTGACAGCTGATAGCTGATAGCTAATCAATCATAATGGCCATCGACGAACCACTTACTCTGCGCGGCGTCGTAGTAGAGCCGATAGACACCGCCGTCGGAGAGCTGCACGTCGTAGTAGTCGCGGCGGCAGGGCTCGTCTCGCCACCACTCGCCTTGCACCCGCCACGGGCCGGCACTCATCACCACCCGCCCCTGGCAGTGGAATCCGTTGCCCTGTCCGTCCGCCGGGCGAACGAAATCCGGTCGGCCGCGGTCGTCGAACACCTCCAGCTCGCGCGCCGGCCGTACCGCCCGCATCGCGACAGGGAGGATGGAGTCGACAGTCGCGAGATCCGAACGTGGCGCGCCGTTTTGAAATCTGAAATCTGAAATCTGAAATCTCCCGACGCCATAGGCGTCGGGCCGATGCGAATCCGCCACCACCGGCGTACCGACGCGGTCGGCGGCGCCGCAGAGCGCCGTGAGCTTGGCCAGGGTGATCGCCAGTTGTGCCGGCGCCGGTCCGTTCGGCCGCAACAGGTCGAGCTGTGTCGCGCGCAGTTGC
>JBGTMF010000436.1:0-6064 GCA_041743795.1 Thermodesulfobacteriota bacterium
GCTGCGGGTGCAAGTCTGAGGGCGGGTTCGCAGGTGGCGGGCGGCGTGTGGGCCGAGGCCGACGCTGTGTAGCCCGTTGCGCGCCTGTCGCTTGAGATAGCGCAGCCAGCGCCGGGCGAAGGCGAACTCGGCACTCAGGACAGCCAGGCCGGTCGGGATCACGATGAAAGCGGGTCCCGGCAGCACCAGCATCGCCACTCCGATGAGCACGATCGTAGAGCCGACGACGGCGATGACGATGCGTCGCGCCGATTTGTAGGTGACGTGGATGGCCCGCCAGGCGGCCGATTCGGGTCGCAGGTCGATCATGACAAGGTAGATTATGGGCGCGTGGTGAGGGTTCAGCAAATGCTTCCGCCTTCGGTTGAGAACTACGGCTTGCTGCGAGGTGCGGAGCGCCGCGATCGATCGTAAGGCGGGGCCGTCGGCTGGGTGGAAAAACCGGGGGAAAACTCCGTTGAAAACTCCGTGTGCAACCCTGGAGTGGCGTATGCTAGGCTCCCTGGCCGACAGGGAGGTTGTAAGCATGAACGAAGTCCGCGACGTGCTCGCACACAAAGGTGAACTGATATGGTCGGTTTCGCCGGATGCGACCGTTTTCGAGACGCTGCAGCTCTTGGCCGACCGCGATATCGGAGCGGTTCTGGTGATGAGCGGAGGAAGGACCGTCGGCATCTTCTCCGAGCGTGACTACGCCCGCCAGGTGATTCTCAAGGGCAAGGCGTCGAAGGATACCCCGGTGCGAGAGGTGATGACCTCCCGCGTCGTCTACGTCACCGTCGACGAGTCCCTCGACAACTGCATGGCGCTGATGACGGATAAGCGAATCCGCCACTTGCCGGTGCTCGAAGGCGACCGTGTCGTCGGCGTCGTCTCGATCGGCGACGTCGTCAAGGCGCTGATCTCGGAGAAGCAGTTCCTCATCGAGCAGTTGGAAAAGTACATCGCCACCGGGTGAGCGAAGGTTTCGTGGGGCGGCGCGTCGATTTGGATTGGGAGCGCTTGGCGTGCACGGATCCGTACTGGGCCGTCTTGACCGCGCCGCGGTTTCGCGGCGCCAGCATCGCGCAAGCCGACCGCGACGAATTCTTCACCAGCGGTGAGCGACATATAGCCGACGTCTTCGCGACCTGTGAGGATCTCGTCGGCCAGACTCTTGTTCCGCAGCGTGCTCTTGATTTCGGCTGCGGCGTCGGACGGATGTTGCCGTCGCTGGCGCGCCGCTGTGAATCGGTCGTCGGCGCCGACATCTCGCCGCGAATGATCGAGCTGGCGCGCGCCCACTGTGCGCGGTTGGTGATTGGCAATACCGACGTCGTCTTGCTCGACGACGACCTGAACGGACTGGCAGGTGAGTTCGACTTCGTCCATTCGCTGATCGTCTTCCAGCATATTTCGCCGCCTTACGGTGAGCGCGTGGTTGCCCGTTTGTGTGCCGGCCTGCTGCCGGGCGGTCTGGCCGTCCTGCAGTTCCCCACGGCAACGCGGGAGAGCCCTCCGGCCCGTGCCGTGGCGGCGTTGCGCGACGTTTTTCGGCCGCTGCACAGCGGATTGAACCTGTTGAGCGGACGGCCGTCGGGAACCGCTCTGATGCGAATGCATCTCTATTCACTGCCGCGCCTGCGCGGAATCATCGGCAAACTGAGCTGCACGATCCTGCACGAGTCGGCATTCTCCGACGGCGCGTACGACGGGGTGTTGCTGTGGATCCGCCGCGATCGGGTACCTACCTGAGAGCGACGCCGCTTGCCGTCTCAGCCTTGCGGCAGCGTGCCGATGGCGCGGCGCACGACGTAGCGGATTGGCCGCGGCGCTGATTCCAGCACTCGCTCGAGCGAACGGTCGAAGCGCAGAAGGCAGAGGTGGTTGGCGTAGAGGAAGGCTGCGTCGGGGTCGTGTCGGCGCAGGGCGACGATATAGGCGAGGTATCCGGCCAGCGGCACACAGGAAATGAGGAAGACGGGTAGGGAGTGGACGCGGGCGCGATCGCTGCGGCCGAACCAGGTCTCCGTGGCGCGAGCCAGGGCCACCCAGCCGCCGCGCAGGAATGCGCCGATCGGCAAGGGAAGGATTGCTTTGCTGGCGCCGATGGCGAGGTGTACGGCGAGGTGGCGCACGATGTACGCCGTCGTCGCCGTCATTTCCGCCATGACGGCGCTCAAGCGCTCGGCGTGTTCGAGCGAGATCTCGCCGGACTCGCGCAGGCGCGCGATGGTGGCGTGCAGCCGATCCTCGTCGTGCAGCGAACGCTCGAAGGTGCTGACGAGGCCGCTGATCTTCTGTCGGATGGTATATCGCAAGGGGTTGGTTCCAGGTGAATCGGTGCGGAAAACCAGGAGGCGCGAGAATGGGAGCGACGCGTCCTCGCGGGGCTTTCCGTCACGATTGCGCGGTCACCTGCCTGAGGATCGTCGCGCTGTCGAAGTATACCCGTTCGCAGATCAAGGCCGGGCCGTCGAAGAGAAAGAACGCCGCCATTCGGCAGCGGAAGGATCGGCCCGTCGGTGCAATGCCGAATAGCTCGCCGCGGTGGGTACCGAGTAGCCAGAACTCGGCGATGACGCCGTCGTCGGTGTGGTGCAGCTCGATCAACTCGTTGCGCTGATCGGGGAATGCCGTGCGCGATTCGCGGAAGTAGGCTCGCACGGCAGCCTCGCCGTCGTGAACCTGGTCGGTGGCGATGAGTTCGTAACGCGGGTGTTGGAACGTGTCGATGACGGAGTCGAAGTCGTGCACGTTCTCCGCCTCCATGTGGCGGCGCACGATGGCCTCGCGTTGTTCTCGCAGTGACATCTTCGAGTCCTCCAATTCAGGTTGGCTGAGATGTTGTCATGCGACAGGGAGATTTCCCACCAGATGGATCGGCTCGCCGGCGAGGAAGGCGCGCACGTTCTCCACCGTGGTCTGCATCAGTCGCCGGCGGGCTGCGAGGCTGGCCCAGGCGAGATGAGGGGTGATGATGCAGCGTGGCGCATCGAGCAGTGGGTTGTCGGCACGGATGGGCTCGGTGGCGACGACGTCGATGCCGGCACCGGCGATGCCGCCGGCCCGCAGTGCGTCGGCCAGTGCCAGCTCGTCGACCAGCGGGCCGCGTGCGGTGTTGATGAGAAAGGACGTCGACCGCATCTGCCGCAAGGTCTCGGCATTGATGATTTGGCGGGTCGCGGCGGTGAGAGGGCAGTGCAGGGAGACGACGTCCGCTTCGCGGCACAGCGTCGCCAGGTCCGTCCAGCGCGCGCCGCTGACTTCGCACGTGGTTCGGCTGGTTACGAGGACGTTCATGCCGAAGGCTCCGGCGATCGCGGCGACGCGACGGCCGATGCGGCCGCAGCCGACGATTCCCATCGCCTTGCCGGCCAGCTCGATCGGCGGCTGCAGCCAAAAGGAGAAATCGAGTGCTCGCTGCCAGGCGCCGTTCTTTACGGCGCTGTCGTGTTCGCCGACGCGGTGACAGAGTTCGAGCAGCAACGCGAAGACGTGCTGTGCCACCGAATCGGTGCCGTACTCCGGCACGTTGGCGACAGGAATGCCGCGGCGGCCGGCGGCGGTGATGTCGACGACGTCGTAGCCGGTGGCCAGCACCGAGATGAATCGGAGATCCGGCAGCGCTTCCAAAACGGTGGCGTCGAGGCGGGTTTTGTTGGTGAGCAGAATGGCCGCATCGCGGGCGCGCTCGACGATTCGATCGGTGGCGGTGCGGTCGTATACGGTGACGTCGGCGAGCGACTCCAGCTCGTGCCACGGGTTGTCGCCCGGATTGAGGGTGTGTCCGTCGAGGACGACGAGGCGCGGGCGCGAGGTCACTTGCGGTGACTCGGGGCGATCTCGGCGAAGTAGCTGCGCGTCTCCTGAGCGACGACGCCGGACAGGCCGATCAGGGCGATCAAGTTGGGAAACGCCATCAATCCGTTCATGACGTCGGCAAACGTCCACACCAGCTCGAGTTCGGCGACGGCGCCGACGGCGACGAGAATGCAGAAGACGGCGCGGTAGGGCTGGATGACGCGCGGGCCGAACAGGTACTGCATTGACTTCTCGCCGTAGTAGCTCCAACCGAGGAGCGTCGTGTAGGCGAAGAAGATGAGGCCGAGGGCGACCATCACCGCGCCGATTTCGCTGTCGAGGCCGGTGCGGAAGGCGAGGGTGGTGAGCGCGGCGCCGGTCTCGCCGCTGCGCCAGGCGCCGGTGTTGAGGATGACGAGACCGGTTCCGGTGCAGACGATCAGGGTGTCGATGAAGGTCTGCGTCATCGACACCATCGCCTGCGCCACTGGATGGCGTGTTTGTGCCGCGGCGGCGGCGATCGGCGCACTACCCAGTCCGGATTCGTTGGAGAAGACGCCGCGGGCGACGCCCATGCGAATCGTCAGCATGACCGCCGAGCCGAGGAAGCCACCGGCGGCGGCTGTTGGCGTGAAGGCGTGACGAAAGATGAGGCCGAGGGAGGGTAGGATCTGATCGGCGGTGAGGAAGAGAATCACCGCCGAGGTCCCCACGTAGACGACGATCATGGCCGGTACCACCGCGGCGGCGGCGCGGCCGATCGATCGAATGCCGCCGAGAATGACGGCGGCGGTGCCGCCGGCCATGACCAGCCCGGTGATCCAATCCGCAATGCCGAAGGTTTCGCGCGCGGCCTGGGCGACGGAGTTGGACTGCACCATGTTGCCGATGCCGAATGCGGCGATCGAGGCGAAGACGGCGAACAGTGCGGCCAGCGCAGGCTGACCGAGGCCGTCGCGCAGGTAGTACATCGGACCGCCGCTCATGCTGCCGTCGGCTTCGCGCTGACGGTAGCGGACGGCGAGTACGGCTTCGGCGTACTTGGTGGCCATGCCGACGACGCCGGTTACCCACATCCAAAAGAGCGCCCCCGGCCCACCGCTGGCGATGGCGGTGGCGACGCCGGCGATGTTGCCGGTGCCGACGGTGGCCGCCAGCGCCGTCATTAGAGCCTGGAAGTGCGAGATGTCACCGGGTTGGTCGTCGGGCTCGCGGCGAACGATCAATGCCAGGTATAAGGCGTGGCCGAGCGAGCTCAGCTGTACCCCGCGCAGGATGACGGTGAGATATACCCCAGTGCCGACGAGAAGGATGAGCAGTGGCGCGCCCCACACCCAGCCGCTGATCACATTCAGTACTTCCAGGATCGAGTTCTGCATGGCGGCAAGATAGTCCGAAAAATCAAAACCCAAAAACGAAAGTCGCGAAAACTCGCGGCGCCCTGGAAGAGCCTGGAAGGAGACGGAGGGCCGGACTCGGGCCGGGTTTATTCCTGTCGCGAGATGCTGGAAGATGCGCCGATGTTCACGGGAATCATCGAAGAAGTCGGCGTGGTGGTCGAGAGTGCCGATGGCATACTGCGTATCCGCGCTCCCAAGGTGACCAGCGACGCGCAGTTGGGCGATTCGATCGCCATCAACGGTGTCGACCTCACCGTCGCGCAGCTGGAAGGCGATCTATTCTTCGCCAACGTCATGCCGGAGACCTACCGGCGCTCGAATCTCGGCGGGCTTTCGGTTGGCGAGCGGGTCAACCTCGAGCGCTCGGTGCGGCCGAGCGACCGCTTGAGCGGCCACATCGTGCGCGGCGTCGTCGAAGGTGTCGCCACGATCCACTCGTTTACACCGGAGGCCGGCGCCATCGTCGTGCGCTTCACCACTCCGCCCGAGTTGCTTCGCTACATGGTCGTCAAGGGGCCGGTGGCGATCGACGGCGCCAGCCTGACGATCATCGACAAGACGGAGGAGACCTTCGCCGTTTCCCTCGTCGAGTACAGCCAGGAGCACCTCAACGTCCTCGACAAGAAACCCGGCGCGACGGTCAACATCGAAACCGACATCATCGCGCGCTACGTCGAGAACTTCTTGAGCAACCGCGCCTGACACATTCTCTCAGTGGCTGAGATCGGGCGCATGCTCGCCAGGGGTGCGGAGCGGCGGCGGCGGTGGCGAGCTTATTTCGATTGCTCCGCCGTAGATGGGATGGCGGAAGGAGAGGTAAGTCGCGTGCAGGTGGTAGCCGCAATCGCCGGGCAGCGGCGGCCGCGCGCCGGCGACCAGCG
>JBGTMF010000437.1:0-4109 GCA_041743795.1 Thermodesulfobacteriota bacterium
GTCGTCGAGTAAGGGCCCGAGAAGGCGCATTCGCGTTTCGGGCTCGAGCGCCATGCCGGCGCCGGCCGCCGCCATGCGCAGCAGGGGATCGGCCTCGCGACAGGCCGCAGCGATGGCGGACGTCGCCTTCGGACTGGGAAACGACGACAACATCGAGACCGCCGTGGCCCGGGCAATTCCCGGTTGCGCGGCATCCCCGGCGAGAGCGACGAGCCGTCTCTCCGCGTCGCCGGCAATCGTCCGCCCGGCGTGAATTGCCGCGCCGAAATGCGGTGTTCGGGTGTCTCCGTACCAGCGCCGCACGGCGGCGTCGGCCCATTCATCCGACTCCTCCGCGTGACATCCCGTGCACGCATTGGGAACCCCGATCGACCGCGACAGATCGGGCCGGGGTACGCGAAAGCTATGATCGCGGCGCGGATCGACGACCATGTAGGTCTTCTCGGGCATGTGGCAGGCGACACATTGCGCGCCCTTCGATGCCGCCGGATGATGATGGTGCGTTTCGCTATCGTACGTCGCCGCGGCGTGACAACGGCTGCAAACCGCGTTGCCATCAGCCGTCTTCAGATTGTGCGGATCATGACAATCGCCACACGTCACACCGGCGCGGTACATCTTGCTCTGCAGGAAGGAGGCGTAAACGTACACCTCGCCGTCAATCTGACCGTCCGGATGATACAGATCCGGCGAGAGCAACGCCGGGCGATAGCGATCGAGATACGCTTCCCCCACCGCGCCTCTAGCGGCGATCTCGCCGCGCCGGCTGTGGCAAGGCGCACAGGTCTCAATCTCCAGCCGGGAAGCTGCTCGGCTCGACGGCTGGGCGATCCTGGCTCCTTGCGCGAACTTCCAGTCCGCCGCCGCCTCGCTCAAGTGCACGGAGAGGCCCTTGTCGGCGTTCGCCTTCCGTTCGTCCGGTGTACGCCGCGCCCAGGCGACGTGCTCGGCCGCCGGACCGTGACAGGATTCGCAGCCGACGTTGATCTCCGACCACGTCGTCTCGTAGCCATCCTCGGCGGGCCGGTATTCCTTGCGCAGATTGGTGGAATGGCAGTCCGCGCACATGGTGTTCCAGTTCTGGGAAATTCCAGTCCAGTGCAGTACGTCGCGGTGGTCGATCGCGTCGCCGGGATAAAGGTGAAACCAGCGCTCCCCTCCTTCCTTCTTCGGGCGCGAATCCCAAGCGATGTTGAGCGCCTGGTAGCGGCCCTTGGGAAAGGCAATGAGGTACTGTTGCAGCGGCCGCGCGCCGAACGTGTAGGCGATCTCGAAGTCTTGCAGCTTGCCGGCCGGACCATCGGTTCGGACGAAGAACTTCCCGTCGCGCTGCGAGAAGGTCGTCGTCACGCCGTGCGCGGAGAACTCTGTTCCGTCGAACGCTCCGAGAACGTTGTCCTTCGACGCTACTCGCATCGCCAGGTCGTGATCCGAGCCCGTCCAGCGCGTCGCCTCCTGCTCGTGGCATTCGACGCAGACGACGGTGCCCGCGTAGCCGCCATCGTCTGCGCGCAGACCGGCAACCGGTAAGGCAAGCACGAGGACGAGCGCGCAGCGCAGCCGATTCCGCCGAAGTGTATCGAGAACCGGATGATTCGCCGAGAATCCCCGTGCCTCCGTGGTGATGTCGCTCATCTCTCAAGCGTACCTATCCGCCTTTCGCCGCTAGGCCAACACGCAGGCGGAGGGGTCAGCCTTCGAGTACCTTCAGGTAGCTGCGCCGCACATCTTCGATTTTCGCGTCGAGGTTGGTCGTCGTCCATTTCGCGGTCGAAATCGGGCGCAGGACTACCGCTTCTACAGTGGCCGGCCGCACCACCACGGCGTCCTTCGGCAGGGCGTCGAGTGCATTGCGGAAGACGACGGGAACGATTGGTACCTTGGCCTGCATGGCGATGTGGAAGGCGCCCTTCTTGAAACGACCGAGCCGCGGCGTCAACGACCGCGTCCCCTCGGGGGCGATGGCCAGCGACAGTCCCTCGCGCAGCGCCTGCACCGCAGGCGCCAGGGATTCGATCGCCTTGGCAGGATCGCCGCGATCGATGAACACCACCCCGGCGGCGGCAAACATCGGGCCGAATATCGGGTTGTAGAGAATCTCCTGCTTGCCGACGCCGGTGAGGTCGCGGCGCAGCATCTTGAACAACAAGATCGGGTCGAAGCCGCTCTGGTGATTGAAGATGAAGACCGCCGGCCGGTGCGACCACAAGTGCTGCTCACCTTCGACGCGCAAATCGACGCCGGCCAGAGAGGTCGCCAGATCCGACCACAGCGCCGCGGCGACGTTGATACCCTCGCGGCGCGAGCCGTTGATCAACCCGGCGGCGGCGCCGACGCCGAGCGACGGCACCATGCTCGCGTAGACCAGAGAGGTGCGCACAAGGTCGCCCAATCCAGGCAGGCCGCGGCTGTGGAATCGCCGCACCGGCCAGCGGCGTTCCTTGGCTATCTGCGCCAGTTCGCGGTTCGGATTGAGCGGGCGCGGTTTTCCGACAGCCTCGAGGAGTGGCAGGTCCTCGTGGCTGTCGCTGTAAAAATAACTCTGCGCGAGATCCAGTCCGTGTTCGACGGCGAGGCGGCGCGCCGCTGTCGCCTTTCCCTCCCCGTAGCAGGTCGGGCGCACGACCCGGCCGGTGAAGACACCGTTGGCCACTTCGAGTTCGGTGCACATGACGTGCCCTATGCCCAGATCTCGCGCCACCGGCACCGCTTGGTAGCGCGTCGCCGACGAGATGATGGCAATCGTGTGTCCTCGCCGCCGGTGTGCTTCGACCAGAGCGCGCGACTCGGGATAGATCTTTGTCGCCAGGTGTTTGCGGAAGACTTCCTCGCCGATCTCCTCGAGCACCGCCTCGGCGGTGCCGCGGTATGCCGCCGTGGATGCCGACATCAGCCCTGAGAAACCGGTGCGGCCGAGCGCAAAGGCAAGGCCACCGAGCAGCGATTCGCCGAGCTCCCGCGGCGCCATCCGTCCCGATACGAACCGCTCGCGAAAAAATGACGTCGCCGAGAATCCCGCCAACAGCGTCTGATCGAGATCGAACAGGGCGGCGATGCGCGGCCCCTTGGGCCCGCCATCGACATCCGCGATTGATCGCGCCCGGCGCCCGGCCGCCTTTGCCATGGCGGCTACTGTCCCACAACGTCCCATGTGCGGACAAGGCACGCGCGCCGCGCGAGTTGGCCGCGCCTGTGCCCAGACTTCCCCTCTGCCGAGAGCCGCTCCGAGCGGGCAATGCCCCGCGAAATCCCAGATCGCGCCTGCCGGAGCTTGCCAGTGGGCGGTTGCGGTGCGAGCGTAGTTCGGTTGCCGAGGGGGCGACGCCGACGGGGCGGGACGAACGGACCGACTTCTCGGAACTCGACGAGGGGGAACAGCATGACTACCGGGCAACGAATCGCCAGACACCTGACTCTGACCGCGATCATCGGCGCGACCGCGATTGTGCCGGCGGCGCACGGCGCCATCGAGCGCAACGAACAGAACTGTATCGTCAAGTTCAACAAGGCGGCGGCCAAGGTCGCTGCGATGCAGGGAAAGGAGCACGTTAAGTGCGTCAAGTTCGCCGGCCAGGGCAAACTACCGCCCCTACAGACCGCCGACCAATGCCTGGTCGCCGACGCCAAGCAGAAGGTAGCCAAGGCGCGCGGCAAGACCGACGCCACCTATCTCGCCCGCTGCGCCGATAACCTGCCCGCCTTCGGAATTGCCGCAGGCGCCTCGGCGGCAACGACGGCCAACGACGCGGCGGTCGCCTATGCGAGGGCGATGCTCGACGACCTGTTCGGCAACCTGCTGACGCCCGCCATCATAGGCTGCGGCGACGACAAGGTCGGCTGCAAGTGCCAACAGGCGGTTACCAAGAGTTACGACAAGCTCGCGGCAACGGCGGTAAAGCTGTTCCTCAAGTGCAAGAAGAACGCGCTGAAGGAAGGCGCGCAACCGCTGCCGAGCGGCGCCATGTCGGCGGCCGACCTGGAACTCTGCGTCACCGATGCTGGCACCGCCGGCTCGATCGCCGAGGACGGCAAGGAGAAGATCGCCAAGGCGATCGCCAAGCTGGGCCGCGGCATCGAGAAGAAGTGCGCAGCGGTCGATAGCGAGGCGG
>JBGTMF010000438.1:0-13377 GCA_041743795.1 Thermodesulfobacteriota bacterium
GCCGCTGCCGCCGGCGCCGCTGCTGCCGGCGCCGCTACTGCTGCCGGCGCCTTGGGCTTAGCCTTCTTCTTCGCCGGGGCCAACAAGATTCCCATCATGCGGCCTTCCATGCGCGGCACTCCCTCGCGCAATCCGACGTCCTCGAGCGCGTCGCAGACCTCAATCAGCTTTTTGCGTCCGAGGTCCTGGTAGGCCATCTCCCGCCCGCGGAAGCGCAGCAGGAACTTCACGCGATCCCCCGCCTCGAGGAATTGTTTGGCCTTCTCGATCTGTCGCTTGATGTCCCCGATGTCGGTGCGATAGCCCAGCCGCAGCTCCTTCACCGTCGTTGTCGAAGCCTTCTTCTTGGCCTCCGACTCTTTCTTGTGCTGTTGGTACTTGAACTTCCCGTAGTCGAGGATTCGACAGACCGGCGGCTGCGCCGTGGCGGCAATCTCGACGAGATCGAGCTGTGCCTCTTCGGCGCGGCGGAGAGCGTCGGCGATCGGTACAATGCCAACCTGTTCGCCTTCGGCTCCGATCAAGCGGACCTGCGGAGCGCGAATCTTGCGATTGATACGATGCTGCTCTTCCGGTGGTGGGACGAAACGGGGACCTCTACCGCGATATGCCAAATGACCTCCTTCAGGTTCGAGCGAAAAGACTACACCGGCAAACTATCTCGGGTCAATTCACTTGTCGCGTTCGTGCCACAGCCACCAACCGTCGAACTGGGCTTGGCCGAGGCCGTCCGTTCGCGGTAACATCCGGTTATGAAACAGTGGTTTGCCCTCTCCGCCATCGGCCGTGACCGCCCCGGAATCGTCGCCGATCTCTCGCAACTCATATTCGAATGCGATTGCAACCTGGAGGACTCCAGCATGACGGTGCTGGGCTCCGAGTTTGCCGTCCTGCTGTTGCTCAGCGGCCAGGCCGACGACATCGGCGAGCGGCTCTCGGCCGCCTGCAAACGGCTGGAGTGGGAGAAGCAACTGACCGTGTTCTTCCGGCCGCTCGACAGCGATCCGAGCGGAAGCCCACGAGCTACGGAGAGTCGCGCATATACGCTGCAGGCCACCGGACTGGACAAAGCCGGTATCGTCGCCAGGGTGTCGCGCTGCCTGGCGGACCACCAGATCAATATTCGGCAGATGGGCACCCAGTCGCGTCCCGAGCCGGAATCCGGAGCTCCATTCTATACGATGAGAATCGACATGGAGGTGCCGGCTGACGTCGAGGAGGTCCGGCTGCGCGAGCAGCTCGACGCCATCGGCCGCGATCTCTACGTCGATATCACCCTCGAGCGGGTCGACTGAGCAGCCCATTCTTTCCCTTCGAACCCCGCTCGCGCACGTGATAGGGTTGCGGCTGGAGGTACTTCGAAATGTTTGGCCTTGGGGCAACAGAGCTCATCGTCATCCTCGTCATCGCGCTGGTGATCTTCGGCCCGGGAAAGCTTCCCGAGCTCGGCGGCGCACTCGGTCGAGGTATCCGCGATTTCCGCAAGTCGGTCGAAGGGATCGAGGGCACGGAAGAGGACGCGCAAGGCAGCGGCGGAGCAGAAGCGAAACCCGATCGCGACGCATGACCGTTTCGCCGCTCGCGAGGATCTGCGCGGCGGCGGCTTTCTCGCTGCTGGTCTCGCGTGCGGCCGTCGGCGATCCTCTCGATCCGGCGCAAACCCTGCGCTATCGCGTTGCCTGGAACGGCCTCCCCGCCGCCGGCGCGACCATCGACATCCGCCCGCAGGATCTCGGCGGTCAGCCGAGCTATCGGGTCGAGACGACCGCACGCACCAACAGTTTCGTCGATCTCTTCTTTCCCTTTCGGGGCCGCGCGCGAGTGGTGTTTCTGCGCAAGGGAATCATGCCTCTGCAGTTCTATTACGACCGCGAGATCCGCGGCGTGCACGAGCGGACCACCGTCGATTTTCTGCAGGCGGAGCGGCGGGTCCAAAGCGTTCACAGCAAAGGCGGCATCACCAAGAAGACTCTCGACCTGCCGAGCCACGGCCTCGTCGATCCGATCACCGCAGTGTTCCGCGCTCGCCACGAGCCATCCAAGGATGGCTCGCCGAAAGGCTATGATATCTTCACCGGCGAGTCGCGCTATCGCGTCGAACTCACCGTCGAAGGCCGCGACGAGGTCGAGGTTCCCGCCGGGCGCTTCCGCGCGATGCGGATCCAGCCCAAGGTGTGGAAGGTGCGCGGTGACGAACTGCCGTCGGAAGATCGCCTGCGCGGAGCGACCATCTGGGTCACCGACGACAGCGACCACGTACTGCTGCGCATTCGCAGTGAGATGTTCATCGGCGCCATCACCCTCGATCTGTTGTCGCGCGAGGTGTCTTCTTGAGCGCTGCCGCCGAGCCGACCGTCAGCGTGGTACTCCCCTTTCGCAATGCCGCCCTCACCCTTGCCGAAACCCTCGACTCGATCCGCCGCCAATCGCTCGAGGCCTTCGAGTGCATTCTCGTCGACCACGCGTCGACCGATTCTTCCTCGGCCATCGCCGCCGACTGGTCGGCGGGCGACCGCCGCTTTCGCGTCGTACACAGTGGCGGATCGTTTGTCGATGCCGTCAACCGCGGAGTGGATGAATCGCGCGCATCGCTGATCGCCCGCATGGACGCCGACGATCTGGCGCATCCTCAGCGTCTCGAGCTACAGGTGGACGCCCTGCGGCACGATGCCGGTCTGGGCCTCGTCAGCTGCCTCGTCGAGTGCTTCCCGGCAAGCGAGCTCGCCGGTGGAATGCGGCGTTACGAGGCGTGGATCAACGGTGTCGTCAGCGACGCGGAGATTCGCGCCGCAATTTTTGTCGAGTCGCCGATTCCGCACCCCACGGCGATGTTTCGCCGCCAGGTGTTCGACCGCGTCGGTGGCTACGTCGAGACCGACGGACCAGAGGATTACGATCTGTGGCTGCGGATGCTGCTCGGCGGCGCCCGCGCCCGCAAGATCCCACGAGTTCTACTGCGCTGGCGCGATTCGCCGGCGCGGCTTTCGCGAACCGATCGCCGCTACGGAAAGGACCGCTTCTTCGAGACCAAGATGCGCCACTTCTCGGCGGCCGTGCCGCCGTCGCGCCCCCTGCAGATCTGGGGCGCGGGACCCACCGCACGCCGCTGGTCGCGTCGTTTGCGGCAGCAGGGTTACACGGTACTCCGCATCGTCGACAGCATCGATTCGCAAATCGGCCGCACCGTACAGGGGATCACCGTGGAATCGCCGGCCAATCTACGCCGCGACGAGGGGATCGTTCTCGCCGCCGTCGGCCTACCCGGCGCGCGCGAGATGATGGAGACTGAGCTGCGGCTTTGCGACTTCCGCCCGCTGCGCGACTACCTCGCCGTCGCGTAAACGCGCACGATCTCGCCGCTGGCCGGGCAGGCGCCGCCGCACACGGCGCTCATACAAATGTGGCGAAGACGCCGTCGGCGACCATGCGGCCGCGATCCGTCAGCCGCCACCAGTCGTCGACCTGTTCGAGCAGACCGCCATCGCGCAGTCCGGCGCTGTGCGGGAAGGCGGCGGAAAACTCGATACCGAAGCGACGGAGGAACTCGCCCTGCGCGATCCCTTCGCGACAACGCAGGCCGAGAAAAACGAACTCACCGGTCGCCTGCTCGACCGACAGCGTCTCGCGCCAGGCAACCGCGCCGCCCCGCGCCTCGACGTCGCTCATGTATTTCTCCGGTCCCAGTTCGTTGCTCCAGCGCCGATCGGGCGCGGCAAACGAATGCGCTCCGGCACCGAGTCCGAGGTACGGTTGTAGACGCCAGTACTGCAAATTGTGGCGACACGAACGACCCGACTGGGCGTAGTTCGAGATCTCGTAGCGGTCGAACCCGGCGGCGGCGAGAGTGCGCTCGGTCGCCGCGTACATCTCGACCTCGACCGCCTCGTCGAGCGGTCGCAACTCGCCGCGGCGGCGCAGCGCAAAGAACGCCGTGCCCTCCTCGATCGTCAGATTGTAAGCCGAGATGTGCGTCGTCCCGAGATCAATGGCTCGCTGCAGATCGGTCAGCCACTCGGCAACGGTCTGGCCGGGTACGGCAAACATGAGATCGACGTTGACGTCGTCGAAGCCGGCCGTCCGCGCATCGCGAACGGCGCGAATCGCCGTCTCGCCGTCGTGAATCCGCCCCAGCACCCTGAGATATTTATCCTGGAACGATTGCACGCCAAAGCTCAGCCGGTTGACGCCGGCGGCGCGGAAGCCGGCCAGCGCGGCGACGTCGACGGTGCCGGGGTTGGCCTCGAGGGTGGTCTCGGCCGCCGGTGCGAAAGGCCAGTGTCGGCGCGCATTCTCGAGCAACGCAGCGATCGACTTCGGCGCGAAAAGCGACGGCGTCCCGCCGCCGAAGAATACGGTGCGAACGCGGGCGCCGCGCCACATCGGATCGGATGCCGCCACCGCCATCTCTCGGCTCAGGGCGGCGACGTAGCGATCTTCCGGCCACTGCCGCACCGCATGCGAGTTGAAGTCACAGTAGGGACACTTCGAGTCGCAGTAGGGAATGTGGAGGTAGAGGGAGAATTCCATTCAAGTTTGACCAGAGAATGCCGATTCGGTGACCGATCCGTGACAGTCGACCAGCTACTCTTAGCACTCCGTTGAAAAACCCCACAGCATGCTTCGACAAGCTCAGCATGGGCGGTTCTCCGCCCCGATTTTGAAGGACCTTTCCGCTCGCCCTGAGCCTGTCGAAGGGCCGTCGGGGCTAACAGGCTGTTAGGGGTAAAAAGTCCGCCGTCGGTCCCGCCGATTCTCAATTCCAAGCTTCAATCCACCCATGCCCCGACGATGCCGGTGGCACAATACTACTCCCTGGAGTCAGCCATGCCCAACACCGCTCTCCCCACCGGCTTCCTCAAGCCGGGGCCATACTCCGCCGTCCCCTTCTGGGCGGTTCACGTCGCCTGTCTCCTCGTCTTCGTCACCGATTTTTCGTGGGGCGCGGTTGCCATTTGTATCGCGGTCTTCTTCCTCCGCATGTTCGGCATCACGGCCGGCTACCACCGCTACTTCTCGCACCGCAGTTTCAAGACCGGTCGTGTATTTCAGTTCGTACTGGCCTTCCTCGGCACGATGTCGCTGCAAAAGGGGGTGCTCTGGTGGGCGGCCAATCACCGCATCCACCACAAATACTCGGATCTCGAAGGCGACGTGCACTCCCCCGTGCGCAGCGGCTTCTGGTGGTCTCACGTCGGCTGGATTCTCTCGCCCGATCATGAGGAAACTCACTACGAGAAGATTCCCGATCTGGCCAAATACCCCGAGTTGCGCTGGATCAACGAGCACTTCTTGATTCCGCCGCTCATCCTCGCCGCCGCCCTCTACGCGGCCGGTGGTCTGAGCTGGCTCACCTGGGGCTTCTTCCTCAGCACCACCCTGCTCTGGCACACCACCTTCATGATCAACTCGTTGGCGCACGTCTATGGAACTCGGCGCTACGAAACGACCGACACCAGCCGTAACAACCCGTGGCTGGCGATCGTGACGATGGGCGAGGGCTGGCACAACAACCACCACAGCTTCATGAACTCGGCGCGTCAGGGGTTTTTCTGGTGGGAGATCGACACTACGTATTACATCCTGAAGATGCTGTCGTGGATCGGCGTCACCTGGGACCTCATCCAGCCGCCGGCGCGCCTGCTCGAGGGCGAGGCCGTCGCGCCTCGTGTCAACGCGACCGAATCGGCGGCGGGGTGAGCGCGGCGTCGTTGGTATCGGAACGCGTTTTTTTGCGCGAAGGGTGAATGCCCCCGGCGCGGCGGCTCAGACAGTGTAGCCGCCGTTGGGGCTGATGACCTGCCCGGTCATGAAATCCGCTTCCGGTGCGGCGAGATAGACGGCGAGCGCGGCTATTTCGTCTACGCTACCCAAGCGACCGCAAGGCGTCTGTGCAAGTATGGCGAGGCGGACGAGGTCGGGGAGTTCGGCCAGCATCGGCGTGTCGACAAATCCCGGTGCGATGGCGTTTACCCGGATGCCGAGATGCGCCACTTCGCGCGCCACCGCCTTGGTGAATCCGATGACCGCCGCCTTCGCCGCACTGTAGTCCGGCGCGCCCGCCAGGCCGCTGATACCGGCTATCGACGCCATGTTGATGATGCGCCCGCGACGATGCACTTCCATGACCTTGAGCGCGTCCCGCGTACAGTGAAACGTCCCGTCGACGTGGATGGCGAAGGTCCGACGCCAGATGCCGTCCTCGAGCGTGCGCGTCGCCGCCAACGCCGTCCGAGCCAACCCGCCCGCCGCGCGTTCCTCCACCTGCGCCGCCATGTTGGCGAGCACGTGCGGCTCGACGAACAGCGCACCGGCATTGTTGACGACGATGTCCAAGCGGTCCCAGACCGTCAGAAAGCGGGTGAACATCTTCAACACCGCGCGTCCGTCGGCGACGTCGGCCGGCACCGCGAGCGCCGTGCCGCCGCGCGACTCGATCTCCTGCACCACCGCTTGCGCCGATTCCTCGATCAGATCGTTGACGGCAACCCGCGCCCCCTCGGCGGCAAAGGCGAGGGCGATGGCGCGTCCGATGCCGGACCCGGCACCGGTGACCAGCGCTACCTGTTCTTCCAGCCGCATCAGTCAGTACGCCTTGACGTAGAGCAGGTAGTAGATGAGCCACCCCGACGCAGACACGTAGAGCCACATCGGCAGGACGTAGCGGGCGAGGCGGCGGTGGGAAACGTAGTCGCGCTGGCGTAAGGCGAGGTCCAACAGGCGGATGACCAGCGGCGCCAACAACATGGCGAAGATAATGTGCGGCACCAGATTGGCGAAATAGAACGTCTTCCAGGCACCGCTCCCGGGGAAGGCCTTGGAGCCGTACATCGCCCAACGGGTGACGTAGAATACGAGGAACGCCCCGGCGAAACTCGACGCCATCAGCATCGCCGTGCGATGCCGGCTCACCTGCTTGCCGCGAATGAAGTACCAGCCGAACAACAGACTGATGCCGCTTAGACAGATGCAACCGGTGCTCAACTGCGTCAGCACCTCGAGAGAAATCATGCAGCCTCGTTTCCGGGGTGAGCGGTGGACGGCCCGCGAACGAACCGTCGCCGCAACCTACCAGCAGAGCAGCGCCGGTCGACCATCCGGGGTAGCGCACGACGGCGCGAACGATACCCGTCGCGAGCTTCCTTCCGGGGGAGGATCGGCCTCGAGCAGAAACAGCTTCGCCTCCTCCCGCGTCAACAGTGTTCCGACGATCACCGCGCCCGCGAAGAGCACAACCCCGCCGACGACGTACAAGGCGATCTCCGCCTCGCTGGACAGAGCCTGCGCCGGCGGAGGACTTGCCAGGGTGAATACCAAAACGACAGCCGCCAACAGAGCGGACCACTTAGACAACGTCATAAGGCCTCCAGAAGTTTGGTCATCTTCGCTTGCGGCTGTGCTTCAACGGACTGTTCGGGCACGATAGATGATCCTGCCGCCGTCTGTCCACGTCCCGTCATCGCTGCGTTGGCTCGTCGCGCAAAGGTTGCAGCCAGGGCAGCGGCGCCAGCCAGGTCCAGGCGGCGCGGGACAGGTCGACGGTCGGATCGACCAGCGGTTGCGACGGACGCCCATTCAAGCTGACTCGTGTTTCGGCGTACACCTCGACATCCCTCCCTTCGCGCTCGTAACGCTGGCGCAGATAACGGCTGAACCGCCACAGCATATCCGGCCTGGTCGCAACGCGATCGGCCTGCTTGGCGCTGAGGATCGAGCGCGGTTGCACCGCCCACGATTCGCCCGTCCGTCGATCGACCACCCGCATCACCGCGCTACCCGACTTGGTTCGCAGCATCATATGCCACGACATGCGGTGCCCTTGCTCCGTCCAGTGAGGATTGCCGGGGTAGAGGTGGTGACGCAGCGGCAGGGCGATTTGCAGCGCGAAGTAGACCGCCAGCAGGGCCGCCGGCAAACGGCCGATGCCTTCTCCTCCTCGGTGCAGCATGCCCGGTGACGCGCAAAAGCGGGCCAGGCGGGTGCCGCGCAGCCAGCGCCGCATTCCGTCGCCCGGCAAGAAGAGCAGGCAGAAACCGATCCCCATATACGGGAAGATGCCGATGCGGAAAGTGTAGGAGTTGAATAGGTGAAAAAACAGCGACAGGCCGACGGCTAGCCAGCGGGTTCGCCTCCACAGCAGCAACGGCACGACCAGCCCGTCGAAGAGGATGCCCCCGTAGACGACGAACCATTTGAACCAGGGCTGCACGTAGAGCGGCCCGAGAACCGGATAGTCGCGTTTCGCCTGCATCCAGATCTCGACCGGGCGCGCCGCGAGCCAATCAGCATCCAGCTTGGCAATCGCCGCATAGAAGTAAACGATCGCGACCTGCGCGACGAGAATGCCGATACACCAACGCGGACACGTCGACGCACGCCGAACGCGGCCGCGCTCGGCGTCGAGCGAAATGTCTGCATTCGCCGGAGTCGCCAGCAACAGCCCGCAGAGCAGGACCATCAGGTAGTAGTGGTTGTTGTAAGCCGTCGTTTGCCCGAGATACACCGCCGTCCACATCGCCGTGTACAGCGCCAGGGCCGGGCGAAAAAACGCGCCGAGCATCACCAGCAGACCGGGTACCGCCATCGCCGCGTAGTAGAGGTACATCCCGTAGCTCGGCAGCGGGCGGATCCAGCCGAAACCGATATGGGGAAACGAGTATTCCGGTTCGATGTAGACGTCCTTCACCCAGCCCGTGGCGATTGAACCGGCCGCCTCGAGGAAAAGAAGGAGGCCGAAGAGGACGCGAAACAGAACCAGCGGCATGTTGTCCACCGGCTGCGATAACCACCCCTTCAACGACGCGCCGGCCGTCATCGGCAACCGCCCATTCCGCATGATCCCCGAAGAGTAGGGACTGAATTCGCCATGGCTCCTCTCTGCGCCGCGAGCGCGCAGCGCGCCCTTCGTTCTCAATCGGCTGATCGCCAATTTCTCAATCGACTACCCGGTCGCACCGGGCTTGTCGAAGGAATCAAGCGACGCCGGCCACCGGGCAGTGGACACCAGTATCTCATGTTGCTACGCTGCAACTATCTTTCCGCAGGAGGCCCGATGAAAGAACTCGTCTTGCAAGCGAAGCCGCGAAGCCTCGCAATCGCCGGGGCATTCCCGTTTCTCGTCGCCTTCGCCACCTTCGCCAGCCAACCCCTGAGCCGAGGCGGCCACGTCGTATTCGCACTGGCGCTCTACCTCGGGGTGACGATGGCGCTGCTCTGGGCGTGGGTCGTCGGCCATGCCCTCAACGCGCGGATGGCAATACCGCAGCGGCCGGCCCGCGGTGGGTTCCGCCTCGCGGTTTCGTTCTGCGCGGCCTACGTCGCATTCTTTCTCAGCGGTTGGCTGAGAGGCGATCTCCCCTTCGTCCTGGGTTCGCCCGCTCTCTTCTTCAGTCTCCATCTCGTCGCCATGCTGGCGACAGTGAAGGTCGTGCACTTCATCGGCACCAACCTGGCGCTGGCGGAGAAGGCGGAGGGGTACGATAGCGATTCCGCGTGGCCGACGACGCTGATTCTCTTCTCGATCGGCGGCATCTTGCCGGTGCAGAAGCGCGTCAATCGCCTTTTCGAGAGTTCCTCAGGCACCGCCCGCGGTTGAGGTATATCGGCGACGGGTCACGTCGGCGAAGGGCGGCGTGCCAGCCAGTGGAACACCGCCGGTACGAAAATCAGCGCCAGCACCGATGATCCCGCGACGCCCCCGGCGATTGCCGTCGCCATCGGCGGCCAGAAGCGTCCACCGAAATAGATCAAAGGCAGGAAGCCACCGATCGTAGTGAACGTCGTAGCCAAGATGTGTCGCGCCGCGCCGATGACGACTTCGCTGGTCTCGTCGATATCGCCGCCGCGCGCACCGGCGCTCGAACGCAGCGCGGTCAACACGACGATGGCGTCGTTGATCGCCACCCCGACCAAGCCCATGGTGCCGACGATCGCCACGAATCCCATCGGGTAGCCGAACATCCAGACACCCAGCAGCGCCAAGCCGACGCTGAGAAAGGCGACGGCAAAAATAATCGCGGCCATGCGGAAGGAATTGAAGGAGAGGATGATCGTACCCGCCATGACGACGAAAAGTGGCAGCGCGAAGAGGGCCAGTTTGCTCATGGCCTCGCTGCGCTGCTCGGCTTCGCCGCCGAATTCGAGCCGATACCCCTGCGGTAGTTGAAAATTCCAGCTATCGAGGCGGGAGCGCAGATCGCCCAGCGACTCGGCGATCAGCGTGTAGGGCATCAGGAAGGCCTGCACTTTGTTGACGCGAACACCATTGCGGCGCGCCAAACTGGGGTTCTCCGGGGCGAGGTCGAACGTCGCCAGGGCGCCGAGCGCTACGCCTCCGAGAGGCGCGCCCACCAGCGAACCGCCTTCCCCTTGCCGGTCGACGGCGCCGAGTCGCGTGCTGTCGATCCGCGCCAGATCGGCCCGCTCGGCGGCGGCGACGCGCACCCGTACGGCGAGTTCCTCGGTGCCCTCGATGACCGTTCCCGCGACGACCCCCTCGAGGCTGTTCTGCAAACTGGCGCCGATATCGCGGAGCTTGACGCCGACCAGATCGGCCTCCGCCTCATCGGCCACGACGACGAGCTTCGGCTTACCACCGGACAACTGCGCGCGCGTGTAGGTGACGCCGTCCGTCTCGACCATCACCCGCCGCAACTCGTCTCCGAGTTCACGCAAGGTCTCCGTGTCGGGTCCGTACAACCGAATCTCGACCGGCGCGTCGAACGGCGGCCCCTGCTCGAACGGCAATGCCAGAACCTCCGCCGCCGGCAACGCGCGCATCAGCTCCAGTTGCAGTTCCGGCAGAAGCTCCTCCGTCGCCTTTGCCGAAGTCGTCGTGACGAATCCACCGGCGTAGCTGGCGATACCGTCCTCGGCAGTCATCATGGTGTAGAACACACGCGGGCTGTCGCCGCCGATGAACCAGTGGCTGTCGACGACGTCGTCGTGTCGCTCGATGATCTCGCGCACGCTGGTCACCGCCGCATGCGTCGCCGCCAGCGAAGCCTGCACGGGCAGGCGGATCTGCACCTGGAATTGGTTGCGGTCGTTGGCCGGGAAGAACTGCTCGACCAACGTCCGGCCGGCGATAAACCCGGCGATGGGCAGCACCAGCGATACGGCGACACCGACCGTCGGTCGGCGCAGACATACACGCAGCACGCGGTCGAACATCGTCGTCAAACGTGGGTTGCTGTAGCCGTCCCGCCACCAGCGGCGCCGCTCGACGGCGCGACGCGGGCGGATGACGTACCCGGCGAGCGCGACGATCACCGTCATCGAGAGGAAAAAGGAGCTGCCGACAGACAATCCGACTCCCGCCGAGATCGGTCCGACGAACTCTCCGGCGGCCCCCGGCATGAGGATGATCGGCAAGAAAGCCAGCACCGTAGTGATCGTCGACGCGAAGAGCGGTACGAACAGCCGTCGCACCACCTCGGCGACGGCGTCTACCGGCACCAGTCCTTCGCCGACCAGCGTCGAGTACTCGTCGACGACGACGATCGCGTTGTCGATCAACAACCCGAGCGCGATGATCAAACCGGTGATCGAGGTTTGGTGCAGCGGCACCCCGAGCAGGTTGAAGGCCGCCAACGCCATACCCAGCGTCAGTGGTAGAGCCGTCGCCACCACCACCGCCGCGCGAAAGCCCATCATGACGACGAGCACGGCAACGACGATGGCGCCGGCGAGAAGCAGATTGGCGACGAGGTTGCGCAGACGGCCCTCGGTGTAAACGCTCTGGTCGAAGATCGTCTCGACGGCGATGACACTCGGCGCCTGCTCGGCGAAGGCGGCCACTGCCGCCCGCGCCTGCGCCGCCCATAGATCGACGCGGTAACGCGTCTCCATCGTGGCGGCGACGGCGACGCCGCGCGATCCGGAGATCAATGCCATCGAGCGCGGCGGCTCGCGCACCGTCTTTTCAACCGTGGCAATATCGCCGACCCGCACCAGCCGTCCGCCTGCCGCACTGCGCACTGGCACTTCGCGCACGCGGGCCAGGGAGTCCAACTCGCCTCGCACCTCGATCAACAGGTCGTTGCCGTCGCGCCGCGTCGAACCCGCCGGCACCTTGGCATCAGCGGCTCCGATTGCCGTCGAGACATCGGCGACACTCAAGCCGGCGGCGGCGAGTACCGCCGGGTCGACCGTGACGCGGACCTCCTCGTCAGCGGCACCGAAGATCTCCACTTCTTTGGTGCCGGCAACCGTCCGAAGTTGATTCTCCAACTCCGAGGCCAGGCGAGAAAGTACGTCGATCTGTGCCGAGTCCTCGTCCTTCCATGTCAGGGCGACCACCAGCGTCGCCGCCGTCGTGGTTCTGTCCCTGAACTCGGTAGGGCCGGTATCCGCGGGCATATCGGCGCGCGCGTCGCCGATCTTGTCGCGTACCTTCGACCAGATCTGGTCGACATCATCCTCGTAGTAGCGATCGCCGAGCTCGAGCCGGATCACCGACACGCCACTGCGCGAAAGCGAATCAACCTCGTCTACCTCGTGCAGTTCGAGGACCCTGCGCTCGATCGGGTCGGTGACGAGAGATTCGACACGCTCCGCCGTGGCACCGGGATAGAACGTCGTGACCGTGGCAAATCGGCGACTGAGGGCCGGATCCTCCTGCCGCGGCAGGCTCTGCAACGATGCAATGCCAGCAACGATGACCAAACCGACGAAGAGAATCGTCAGCCGCGGGTTGCGATAGAAGAGGTTTGACACGCCCGTGTCATCCGTCGATCGCGCGCACCAGCTGTCCCGGCACGACGCGTTCGAGCCCTGCCGTGGCGACCCGCTCTCCGTCCGCGACGGCACCGCGCACGTAGGCGCGGTCGGCTTGTACGTAGAGCAACTGTACGTCGCGGCGTTCGACGCGGTGGCCGCCGTCGGCCGGCTGTAGCACGAGCACCGACCACAGGCCACGTCGGCCCTCCGTCAGCGCCGTCGTCGGCAGCCAGAACCCCGGCTGCTCGAGGCGTGTCGGCAGGCGAAGCCGCGCCACCGCACCGTCGATCGCCGGGTTCTCGGCGTCGAGGTCGAAAACGGCTTCGATGGTCCGCGTCGACGTATCCATCGACTCGACGATCCGCCGCAGGACCGCCGCGCCCTCCTCGCCCTCGACCTCGATCGCGTAACGGGCGCCGACCTGCAGCTGCTCGCGTTTGCCGACAGGCACACCGACACGCACCTCACGGCGCGCGTCGATCAGCGTCAGCACCGGCACTCCCGGTGCGACGATCGTTCCCTCGTCGACGTGGCGCCGGGTGATGACGCCGTCGAAAGGCGCTTGCAAGGCCGACAGATCGAGCGCCACGTCGACACTGGCCAGGGCCGCCTCCGTCGCCGCGATCGCCGCCTCGGACGCGCCGAGCTGCGCCTGCAAGG
>JBGTMF010000439.1:0-12844 GCA_041743795.1 Thermodesulfobacteriota bacterium
CAGGTCGCTCACAGCCGCTCTTCGCGCTCGCGATCGTCACCATTCATGCAACCAGCTTCCCGAAGACCTAACTGCGCCCTCGAAATCTAACTTGGCCCTCGAAACCCTGCTTCTCCGACAGTCCCTTTCGCCGGGGTGACGTGGGAGCTGGGGTGATGGGGGACAGCGGAAGGGCCGAAGAAGTCTAAGTTCAGCAATACCACCGGCGCGCACGCCGGATCATTAGGCTGAGAAACGAAAACTTCCATGGATCGCGCCTAGTGCGAACATCCCTATGCCTCTGCCCATGCCTCTGCATACGAGCGCAGCGAGTTTCGGCCTAGCGCGTTTCTCGATCCCATTGCCGTGCTCAATGGGCAGGCTCTGCTCAAGGAATGGGCACGGAGCGGCCTGAAAAGCCCCCTAGGTCATTAATCCTCCTGTCCTCTTCTACTCCAGGCGAGGATGGCACCCGCTTTGCTTTGCATCTCCGCGGAATCGGGCTTGGCCGGTTCCGCAATCGCAGAGGAACGGAGGAGGATCTGATGAGAACAAAGGCTGCGACCGGGTGGTTGCTGGCGCTGGGCTTGGTGGCAATTGGCTCGCAAGCTCAGGCGCAGACCCTGAACGATCGCGTGGCGATACTCGAAGAAAAGATCGCCGAACGCAAGGAACAGGCCGAGGACGTGCTCGGCTTGCAGTTCAACGCGCTCGTCTCGACCACATACAACTACTCGATCAACAACCCCGGCCGAGAAGATATCGGCATGCGCATCTACAACACCAATCACAACAGCATCGACCTGCGCGACGCGGTGTTGGCGGTCAGCCGGATGAAGGATGACGAGAGCTTCGGCTTCGTCATGGTCATGGAGTTCGGCCGTACCGCCGTGCAGGGCAACGGCACGGACTACGGCTTCCTCGACGACAGCGACAACCGCGTGTTCGACATCCGGGAAGCGTACCTGACCTACAAGACTCCGTTCGAAATGCCCGGTGGCGGAAAGATCACCCTCCAGGCTGGTAAGTTCGTCACCCTGCTCGGCTGGGAAGTGCTGCTCGATCCGCTGAACAAGGGCTACAACGACAACATCTCGATGTCCTACTTGTCTGGCTTCTCGATCCCCTTCACCCACACCGGTGTCACCGCCAACCTGCCGTTCGGCGACATGGTGGATCTGACCATCGGTGTGGTGAACGGACTCGACAACGTCAAAGACAATAACAGTGGCAAGACACTCCTGGCAGGCCTCGGCATCGCGCCGATGGACAACCTCGAGTTTTACATCGCCGGCACATATGGCGCGGAAGACGCGCCGCAGTCGGAAGGCGGCGCCGGTGCCGGATCGAAGACGGGAATCTTGACGGCCAATATGTTCGTGCAGGCGATGGACAACCTCGCCTTCGTTCTCGACGGTACCTACGCCGATGTCAGCAGCGTGACGCTCGACAACGGGCGGAAGGGAGCCAACTGGTACGGCGCCGGCGCGTATGCGCTCATCGGAATCACCGACAAGTTGCAGTTCACGATGCGCGGCGAAGTGTTCGACGATCCCGATGGCATCAAGACTGGTCTCGGCAACGGTGCGACCCTTTGGGAAGTCAGCCCGACCCTGTCGTATTGGTTCAACGACCATCTGTTGTGGCGCTTTGAGTACCGCCACGACGAGGCCAACAAGCCACTCTTCCCGGCGTCAGACGGGGGACTCTGGAGAGGCCAGGACGTCATTTCAACCGAAATTTTGCTGACGATCTGAGCTGTCGACAATCACAGATTGGACGACGCAGGAGGATCCATGAAGAAGATCGAAGCGATCTTGAAGCCCTTCAAGCTCGACGAAGTGAAGGAAGCCCTCGCACAACAGGGAATCCAGGGCATGACGGTTTCGGAGGTTCGCGGATTCGGACGTCAGCGAGGACACACCGAGCTGTACCGGGGCGCGGAGTACGTGGTGGACTTTCTACCGAAGATCAAGATCGAGCTGCTGCTCGACGACGCGGATGCCGAGAAGGCGTGTCGGGTGATCGAGGAGAGCGGGCGGACCGGGAAGATTGGAGACGGAAAGATCTTCATCATTCCGGTCGATGACATCGTGCGAATTCGAACCGGGGAACGCGGCGCGGATGCCGTTTGACAGTCCCTGGGAAGGAGAGAGGAAAATGAGAAAGCCTGCATTCATCCGGAACCTGGCGATCGCCCTGCTGCTGTCCGGCACGGCGTTCGCGAACGCGGCCCTGGCCGACGAGGTCTCTGCGGAGATGTTCACGGTCAACAACCTTTGGTTGATGATCGCAGCCGGTCTCGTGTTCATCATGCACCTGGGTTTCGCGACTCTCGAGTCCGGGCTCACCAGGGCGAAGAACACGACCAACATTCTGTTTAAGAACACTTACATTGTCTGCGTCGGTCTCATCACTTACGCGTTCGTCGGTTTCAATCTGATGTACCCGGGCGATTTCAACGGGTACCTGGGCTTCGCCGGCTTCGGCCTTTTCCCAGGTGAGGCGGACATGACGGCCGGTTACGCCGACGGTGGCTACACCTACTGGACCGACTTCCTTTTCCAGGGAATGTTCGCCGCCACCTGTGCGACGATCGTCTCCGGTGCCGTCGCCGAGCGAGTCAAGTTGTCGGCGTTCATGGTCTTCACGCTAGTATTCGTCGCGATCGTCTATCCGCTCGCCGGATCGTGGAAGTGGGGCGGCGGTTTCCTCGACGGGATGGGTTTCTACGATTTCGCGGGCTCGACGTTGGTGCATTCCGTCGGCGGTTGGGGTGCGCTGGCGGGGGTGCTGTTGTTGGGACCTCGGATGGGCAAGTACACCAAAGACGGACGGGTCAATGCGATTCCTGGTAGCAGCCTGCCGTTGGCGACGATCGGCGTCTTCCTGCTGTGGCTTGGGTGGTTTGGGTTCAACGGTGGATCGGTATTGAACGCCGATGCAGCTGCCGTCTCACTTACGCTTGTCACGACGTCGCTCGCCGCCGCGGCAGGTGGGCTCAGTGCGATGTTCGTCTCGTGGGGCGTCTCGAAGAAGCCCGACCTGTCGATGGCACTGAACGGAATCCTCGCCGGTCTGGTCGGCATCACGGCCGGTGCGGATCAAATGGCGATGGTCTCGGCGATGATGGTCGGCGCCATCGCCGGAGTCATCGTCGTCTACTCGGTTATGTTCCTCGATCGGGTGAAGGTCGACGATCCGGTCGGAGCCATTTCCGTCCACTTGGTCTGCGGTATCTGGGGCACGCTCGCCGTCGGTATCTTCGGCAACATGGCTGGGGTCGGCCAGTTGGCGACGCAGGCGATCGGAGTCGCGGTGTACGGCGTCTTCTCCTTTGCGGCCGCACTCGCGCTGTTCGGCGCCCTGAAGGCCTCGATGGGCATTCGGGTATCGCCGGAGGAAGAACAGGAAGGTCTCGACATCAGCGAGCACGGGATGCAGGCCTATCCGGATTTCCAGCAGTCGTCGTTTGGTGGAGGTCCTGGGCTGGGGATGCCCGCCGGCGCTCACTCGATGCAGGCGGGGATGGCCCCGGGCGCCTTGCGAGCAAAAACTGGGACCGCGTAAGGTTTCCCAGGGCAAGGTTTCGAGTGTCAACTACCGGCGCCCCCATGTCTGGGGGCGCCGGTACCATTTTAGGGGTCGAAGCGATGACGCGGCGGTTACGGGCTTTGGTAGTTGACGATGAGGCTTCTATTCGGTTCGTCGTGTCGCATGCGCTGACCGACCGAGGATGGGATGTGCGCGTCCTCGACGACGGGGTTGGTGTCGAGGAGTGCCTGCGGGCGGAACGATTCGACCTGATCGTCCTCGACCTGATGATGCCGGGGATGAACGGCTTCGAGGTCTTGCGGCAGGTTCGCGCCGGCGGCGAGTCGGGCTGGAGAACCCAACCCGCGGTGCGCGTCGTCGCTCTCTCCGGAAGGGCCGGTGAGGAGGGACTGGAGTTCGCCCGGCGCATCGGTGCCAATGCGGTCCTCGGCAAGCCCTTTGAGCTGGAGGACCTGTGGAACGTCGTGGAAGCGTGATCCTTTATTCGGTTCGATCAGGCGAGCGCTGACTGCAGGTCGTCGGGGATTGCCCCGACGGTCCACTCCCAGGTGGCGTTGGCAATGACGGAGGTGCGCTGTTGCGCGAGAATTGCCACCGTAGCCCGCACGGCGTGATCGGGGCCGCGCGCGACGACGACTTGAGCGGCCAGTGGTTGGCGGTACTGCGCCGGCGTCAGGTATTCGATTTCCAGGGTACGAGCGCGCAGGTGGCCAGCCGAGGGGTTCGCCAAGTCCGGTGACCAACCGCGCCGTAAGAGGTCTTCGAAGAGGGATTGCTGAACGAAGTCCGCGTACGCGGAATTGTTGACGTGACCGAGAGAGTCGAGGTCGGCCAACTCGACCGCGCGCAACGCCAGCGGTGTCGTCTCGACGTCCCGCGGTAGGCGGAGGCGTCCCCGTCGCTCCTCGCTGGCGATGCCTTCTGGCATGAACGCCTGCTGCACTTCCAGCGGCAGAGGGGTCGGAGCACCGCTGGCCGCGTCGACATAGACCCAGTCTGTAGCCGCGCGGGCGATGGCGAGACCGTCGGCGTGGCGCACGATCTCGTATTGGCGCCATGACCGCACACGTCGCATATCGGAAACCCAGGTGCGGATTCGCAACTGGTCGCCGTGGCGCGCCGGGGAGATCTGTTCGAAGCGGGTGCGCCGCACGACCCAGGAGGCGCCGCGGCGCTCGTACCAAGCGGCGTCGAATCCCAGAGTTGCGCTTGCCTCGGAGGCCGCCAACTGCAGCAAGCGGATCTGCGCCGACGGACGGAGTTCGCCGAAGGGATCGACCTCGGCGACCGGCGTCAGCACGTGCAGGACGAACTCTCTCACCGACGCTCCGCCGTGCACCGCCGGGGGAAGTTGCTTCGGCGTGTCGCCTCGGCGCTGGCCAAGCGAACCTTCATCCGATCAGGTCGGGGCTACGGCTCAGATCTTTGGTGATGTTCTTCTGGTGCGCCTCGAGCGTCCCGCCGCCGATCTCCAATAGTTTGGCATCGCGCCACAGCCGCTCGACGACGTACTCTCCCATGTAGCCGTAACCGCCCAGCACCTGGATCGCGCGGTCGGCGATCTCCTTGGCGACTCGCGAGGCGAGCAGCTTGGTGCCGTCGGCGTCGACGCGGTTTCCCGCCGAACCGAGATCGAGGCGCCGCGCGGTCTCGTAAACGTAGCAACGCGTCGCCTTGTACTCGGCATACGACTCGGCGATGTGCCGTTGGATCTGCCCGTGCTCGCGGATCGGCACGCCGAACGTCCTGCGCTCGTTGGCGTAAGAGACCATCACCCGCAGGCATCTCTCGGCGATGCCCAGCGACATCGCCGCCAACGTCAGCCGTTCGATCTCGAGATTGCGCATCATATGAATCGTGCTCTGGCCCTCTTCACCGAGGAGCCGATCGACAGGGACGCGGCAATCGTCGAACACCAACTCGGCGGTCATCGAAGCCCGCATGCCGAGCTTCTCCTTGAGACGTTGGCCGACGGAGAACCCGGGGGCCCCTTTCTCGACGACGAAGGTCGAGATCGAACGCGGACCGGTTGCCGCGTAGACGAGAAACACGTCGCCTAACGTGTTGTCGTCAGTGGCGCCGTTGGTGATGAATGTCTTGCGTCCGTTCAGCACGTAGTGGTCGCCGTCGCGCCGAGCGGTGCTCTGCATCCCCAACACGTCGGTGCCGGCGCCCGGTTCGGTCATGCACATGCCGCCGATCCATTCTCCGGATATCGTTTTTGGCAGAATCGCCGAGCGCTGTGCGGCGGATGCGTTGTGGTAGAAGTTGTTGACGAACAGGAACGCGTGCGCCATGTAGGCCAGCGCAAACGCCGGGTCGGACGTCGACAGCGCTTCGCAGACGATCACTGATGCCACCGCGTCGAGGCCGGCGCCACCGTCTTCGGCCGGCACGGTGAGCCCGAGCAGGCCGAGGTCGCCGGCGCGGTGGAAGAGGGCGTGATTGAACTTCTCGTCCCGATTGAATGCCGCCGCTTGCGACTCGACCTCATTGCGCACGAAATCGCGCATCGTCGCCGCCAGCATCTGGTGTTCTTCGGTCGGCGCGAAGAGGTTCATCGTGCGCCATGGTTCGGTGGAGTTATTTCCGTGCATCGTCGTCAGCGACTCCTTGCGGCCCGGCCTGCCTGTACAACTACTAAGCAGTCCGTTGTGCCGTGACTTTATATCCGCCGTTTGGCTGGTAGGTGATCTTCGAGTGCGGCGGTACCGATTCGACGATCCAGACGTTGCCGCCGATGATCGAGCCGCGACCGATCACTGTGTCGCCGCCGAGAATCGTCGCGCCGGAGTAGATGGTGACGTCATCTTCGAGCGTCGGGTGACGCTTCGTATTCTCCAAGCGGGATTTCGCAGCGCCGCGCGGCAGGCTGAGCGCGCCCAGCGTGACGCCCTGGTAGATCTTGACGTTGTTGCCGATCAGCGAGGTCTCGCCGATGACGACTCCGGTGCCGTGATCGATAAATAGGTTGTCACCAATCACCGCTCCCGGGTGGATGTCGATTCCTGCCGCGCTGTGAGCGGCCTCGGTGATGATGCGCGGGATCATCGGTACCTTGTCTTGGTAGAGGATGTGGGCGATGCGATAGGCGGTGATGGCTTCGAGGGCCGGGTAGCTGAAGACCACTTCCTCGACGCTCTTGGCGGCCGGGTCGTCTTCGAAGGCGGCGCGCACGTCGCCGTCGAGTTTGCCGCGCAGGGCGGGCAGGGCGTCGAACAGACGCAGCACCACCTCTTCGGCGGCTTCCGGTGCCGGTGCCGTCGAACCCGGCCGATGGTTCTGTTCGTAGACGAGGACGCGGAAGATCTGCTCGACGAGGATCTCGAAGGCCGGGTACAAGTGCTCGGCGATCGTCTGCCGACGATTCGCCGGTGTCAGCGCCCGCGTACTGTAGAAGCCGAGATAGATGGCGGACTTGAGGTGGTTGAAGGCGTCGATGACGGCGCGGCTGCTGGGTAGGGCGGCACTTTCCAGATTGTTGATCGCCTTGTCGTCGTCGTAGCTCTGCACCAATTGGTCGATGCTGCGCTCGAGAGCGTCTGTTTGCAGCAGGTTGCACGAGCGCGTTTGCCGGGTCATGGGCGCGTATTATGCGCTGCACCCGCGGCAGCGACAAGACGTGGTCTTTCAACGGTCTGAGATTTGGAGTAAGAGGTCCCCATCAATGGACGACGGACCTAGTAGTCTGGCAACGCCACGGGTCGTTCGCCCCTGCCGCCGGAGCTGATCGCGGCAGGTCCGGCTGACCCGTCGTTGCGCGATGGTGTCAGCGGATGGAATCTCTCAATCGGCTCATTGGGCCCGATGTAGGGGCCATGCTCGACGAGCGGCGGTACGATCAGGTGCGTGCCGCGTTGCTCGAGCTCGAGCCGGCCGATGTCGCCGACCTCATCGACGGCCTCGAAGAGGAACAGGCCGCTGTCATGTTTCGCCTGTTGCCACGCGACTTTGCAGCGGATGTCTTCAGTTATTTCGATGCCGAACAGCAAGAGATTCTGATCGCCCGCATGGGCACCGAGCGGTTGGCGGTCCTGATCAACGAGATCGATCCGGACGACCGTACCGTGCTGCTGGAGGAGCTCCCGGCCGAGGTCGCCAACCGGCTGATCGCACTGCTGACGCCGGCCGAGCGCAGCATCACGCAGACCATCCTCAACTATCCGGAGGAGAGCGTCGGGCGGCTGATGACACCCGACTACGTGCGGGTGCGCCGAGGACAGACGATCGGCGATGCGATCGAACACATCCGCCGCTACGGTCGCGATGCGGAGACGGTGAACGTCATCTACGTCGTCGACGACGACGGCCGGCTGATCGACGACTTGAAGATCCGCCAGATCCTGCTTGCCGATCCGGCGCAGACGGTCGAGTCGATCATGGACGAGAGCTTTGTCGCGCTCAGTGTCGCCGACGACCGCGAGGAGGCTGTGCGCCTCATCGAGCGGTACGATCGCGTTGCACTGCCGGTGGTCGATTCGCGTGGTCTGCTGGTCGGGATCGTTACCGCCGACGACGTCGCCGACGTCGCCGAGGAGGAGGCGACGGAGGACATCCACAAGATGAGTGGTATGGAGGCGCTTTACGCGCCCTACCTCGACATTGCCTTTGGTTCGATGTTGCGCAAACGGGCTGGCTGGCTGAGCGTACTTTTTCTCGGACAGATGTTGACGGCGTCGGCGATGGGGATTTTCGAGGGCGAGATCGAACGCGCTGTCGTGCTGGCGCTGTTTCTACCGCTGATCATCTCGAGCGGCGGCAACGCCGGTTCGCAGGCGACTTCCCTGGTCATTCGCGCGATGGCCGTCGGCGAGGTGGCGCTACGCGACTGGTGGACGGTTCTGCGCCGCGAACTGGCGGCCGGACTCAGCCTCGGGCTGCTTCTCGGCGGCATCGGTTTGTTGCGCGTCGTGCTGTGGCCTGGCGGTGAAGCGGAGTACGGACAACACTACCTGCCACTCGGTCTCACCCTCGCAGTCAGCACGGTCGCCGTCGTCACGTTCGGGACATTCGCCGGATCGATGCTGCCGTTCGTCTTGCGCAGAATGCGCCTCGATCCGGCGGCGGCATCGGCGCCATTCGTCGCGACTCTGGTCGACGTGACCGGGGTGCTGATCTACTTCACGACCGCCGCGTATCTCCTGCGCGGCACGCTTTTATAGCTCGATAGGTGACGGCGATTGAATGGCGGCAGCTCGCCGTGCAGGGCGTCGCGCTGCAGTTGGCCTCTAGCATCATCTTTCAATCTTGATCCGTCCAACGCAGGGCGCGGTTGAATAGGCTTACGGTCGTTGCATGCAGCATGTCGCCGACGCCTTTGTCGGCGATGCCGGCGCAGGCCCGTGCATGGGTCCCCTCGAGAATGATGCCGAGTTTGTAGCAGGCGAGTACGGCATACCAGTCGATCGCCGACAGATCGCGGTGGGATTGTTCGGCGTAGTGGTCGACGAGTTCAGCCGCGGTGGGAAATCCGGTCCATGGCAGGACTCCCGGCATGCCAGCCGAATCACCGCTGTCGTCGGGCCAGGTGGCGACGAGCCAGCCGAGGTCGAGCAATGGGTCGCCGATTGTGCAGAGCTCCCAGTCGACGATGGCGGCCAACGCGGGGCCGGTGTAGGCGAAGAGGACGTTTGCCAGGTGGTAGTCGCCGTGCAGAATGCCCGGCTCCCAGAAGGTGGGTCGGTTGTTGTCGAGCCAGCTCGCAACGCGATCGACGCCGGGGATCTGCGGCCCCGGATAGCCGGAGAACTGACTGTAGCTCTCCAGTTGCGAGCGCCAGCGATCGACCTGACGCTCGAGAAATCCCGCCGGCTTGCCGAATCCCTCGAGCCCAGCGGCGCGGTAGTCGACGCGCCCGAGCTTGACGATGCCGTCAACCAATTCGAATCCCATGGCGCGGCGCATGGCCGGGTCAGAGCGGTGCGGTTCGGGCAGGCCGGTGGTCGGGTTGAAGCCGTCGATCGGCTCCATCAGGTAGAACGCGGTGCCGATGACGTTCTCTTCGGCACAGGCGGCGATCAGCCTCGGATGCGGCACGTCGCTGTCGGCTATGGCCGCCAGCAGGCGTGCCTCACGCCGCATCGTCTCGTTGCTACTGGCGCGAGGATGGCGCGGCGGGCGGCGTAGGACATACGGGCGACCGCTGCGCTCGAAGTACAGAAGAATGTTCTGTGTCCCGCCACCGAGCAGCCTGGCCGCGGTGAGCGGTCCGTCACCCAGTCGTCGGGCATCCATCCAGGCACCGACGGCGTCGAGGTCGACGAGTTCGCGCTCGACGACTTGAGCCGGTTCGGTCATGGCCGTACCACCTGCGTCACGGCAATCCACCGTCGACGCGGAGGACGGCGCCGGAGGTGAAGCTGGCGGCGTCGCTGGCCAGGTAAATGGCGGCGCCGACGATCTCGTCCGGTTCGCCGGCGCGTCCCAGGGCGAAGGCTCGCCGCGCGTGTTGCGTGAATCCGTCCGAGCGCGACCATGCCTTGGAGATATCGGTGTGGAACGGTCCGGCCATGATGCAGTTGACGCGCACCTTCGGACCGAATTCGTGCGCCATGGCGACGGTGAGCGTGTTGAGACCGGCTTTGGCGGCGGCGTACGGCGCGATCTCGGGAGTCGGTCGGATCGAGCCGGTGCTGCTGATGTTGATGACGGATCCGCCGTTGCCGGCCGCCATGCGCGTCGCGACCAGCGCCGTCAGGCGAAACGGCCCTTTCAGGTTGACGGCAAAAACCTTGTCGAACAGCTCCTCGCTGGTCTCGAGCGAAGATGGCGCGACAGGCGACAGGCCGGCATTGTTGACGAGGATGTCGACGTGCCCGAACTGTTCGTACACCTCGGCAACGAGTCGATCGATATCGGCCCAGCGGCCGACGTGGCAACCGTGCGCCGAGGCGCGGCGGCCGAACCGACGCACCTCATCGGCGGTCGCATCGCACGCGGCGAGCTGACGACTGGCGATCGCCAGGTCCGCACCGGCCTCGGCGAAGCCGAGAGCCATCGCCCTACCGAGGCCGCGGCTGCCGCCGGTGATCAGGGCCACCTTTCCGGTCAAATCGAATCGCGCCGATTTCATGGCTGTTGGCTTCGCGAAGCGGATGCAATCAGCGATGCCATTTGCGGCCGCTTCGCGAGACTTCGATCTGATGGCGCGGTACTTGTCAACGGTGCGGTCTTCGGCAATCATCATCATCATGAACAAACACGCGACCACGGCTATGTGCCTGATCGCGCTGGCGTGCGCGCCAGAGATGCACGCCTCCGACGAGCAGCTGATGTGCGTCGAACGACCTGGGCTCTCCGCTGCGGTGGAATCCCTTGCTGAGGGGAGCGACGTGGTGCTATTCGCGACAGCCGATTCCGTCCGCCGTGAACTGCGGGTGCTGAGCTTGCGTCTGGACCCCCTGCAGGACGAGTCGACCACGTCCGGCAACGGTGTGCGCTATTCCATCGCCGAGAACATGACCGCGGCGATGAGCTATAACCGGGCCGTCGTCTTCGAGCGGGGTAGTACCGACGAACTGAGAACGTCCCGTTTCAGTTCGCTATCGACGGCACGCGATCGCGACGTGCTCGGCCTCGGCATGGATTGGGGTCTCGGCGATAACAACAGCGTCGGTTTCGGCTACCAGCTGCAATCGATCCGTCCGGATTCCGCTCCTGTCACGCAGAGCGGCGGTGGGGGCACCTCGATCCTGCCGCGCAGCGAAGGCCTCGATCACGCGTTCACCTTCGGCGTCACACGCAGTTGGGGCGGCGACGATTGAGGCCCGCCCTCGGCGGAGACTTCCCGGCCGCCCCGCTATTCCTCCGCGTCGCTCCAGCCGGGTAGTTGCAGGGCTTCGCGCAGTGGAGATTCGATGGGTGCGCGTATCGACAAGGTCTCGCCCGAGTATGGATGCGAGAACGATAACTCGGTGGCGGCCAGTAGCAGGCCGGGGATGCCGAGCTGATCGCGAAACAACCGATTGTGTGGCCCATCGCCGTAGTTGGCGTCGCCGATGATGGGATGACGCAGGTGTTTCAAGTGAAGTCGAATCTGGTGGCGCCGGCCGCTGCGCGGAAGACATTCGACGAGGCAGTAGCGGGCCGACGCGTAGGGCCGAACGGCGTAGGGCAACTCGATCGTCCGGCGTGGTCGGATGTGGGTGAGCGCCTCGCGCAGTGGGTAGTCGCCTCGTCGCGAACGCACATCGCGCGGCGGGCGCAGCGGGTAGTCGATCGCGATTTCCTCTCGCAGGTGGCCGCGGACGACGGCGAGGTACTGCTTGACGACGTCGGACTCTTGAAACGTGGTCTGCAATCGGCTGGCGGCATCGCTGTCCAGCGCGAAGATGACCACTCCCTGCGTCGGCTTGTCGAGTCGATGTACGGGAAAGACGCGTTGCCCGATCTGATCGCGCAATCGCTGGACGAGAAAGCGCGACTCCAGCGAGTCGAGTGGCGATCGGTGAAAGAGCAGCCCGGCGGGTTTGTGTACCGCAACATAGTACTCGTCGCGGTACAGAATGCGCAGGTCGTCAGCGTCGTCCGCCTCGGCAGTCACGGGAATCGTCGTCATCGCGTCGCGCGATGCTCGCACATCATGATTCCGAGATCATCTGCCGGCGGTGGGTCTGTGTAGCGGAGAACCGCCGAGAGTGACCATGCCGGGCTGGAACAGCCGGCGCCGATCCTCTAAATTCCCCATCATGTCCGAAGAGACAGATGCGTCGGCTACGCCGACGGCACCGGTAGAGCCGGTCGCCAAGCCGACATTGCGGAAGACGTATGCGTGGATCTTCGACGGCACCGGCGTCGCCAGGCGGGGTTGGCTGCAGGTGCTCGAGGGGGACGGCGATGCGCGTCCGGCCGATAAGGGTTGGCGGACGATGGCGGCGCTGCCCGGCCCGCCGGGCAGCCTGGTGCACGTTTTCATCTGGGCGGACGACGTCGACAAGTACATCGCCCGGCTCGACGTCGGCAGTGATCGCCGTTGGATCATCATGGAAGGCCTGCCGGCGTTCCTCGAGACGACCAGTTCCCTTAGTGACCTCGTGCAACTGGGCGCTTTCGGCGCGCCGCCCGGATAACATCGGCGGCGGCGACACTCACTCTGCGTGCTCGTCTCGTACCTGACCGAGGGCGAGCAGGGCGAGGGATCGGAGTGCTTCGTCGTCATGCGATCTGGCGACGCGGACAAGCGAGCCGCTGCCGCTCGCTCCCATCAGGGCCAGTGCAGCAATGGCGCCGGCCGCGGACGGGCTCGAGCGCGCGATCTGCTCGTCAAGAGCCGGTACGGCGACGCTGCCGAGTCGAGCGATCGCCTGGGCCG
>JBGTMF010000440.1:0-15361 GCA_041743795.1 Thermodesulfobacteriota bacterium
CAGGTCGCTCACAGCCGCTCTTCGCGCTCGCGATCGTCACCATTCATGCAACCAGCTTCCCGAAGACCTAACTGCGCCCTCGAAATCTAACTTGGCCCTCGAAACCCTGCTTCTCCGACAGTCCCTTTCGCCGGGGTGACGAGGAGACGAGTTTATCAACGGGAGGTTAGTCCGGCGCGGCAGAGGGCGCTCTCTTTCGCCGCGGCCTGCCGCGGGCTATCAGTCCGCCGTGGCTTCGCACCTGACTCGTCGGCGCACTGTACTCGTCATCGCCTCGTTGCTGTTCGCGCAGGTTCTCACCATCGCCCTCTGCGCGGCGATCGGACCGGTGCGCATCGATCTGTCCGAGGCGCTGGCGTTTGGCGACAGCGCCAGCGTCGACTCCCTGATTCTCTTTCGCACCCGCATCCCGCGCGTACTGCTCGCCGTCTCCGTCGGCGCCGGTCTGGCGGTGGCGGGCGCCGTCTTGCAGGCGCTGCTGCGAAACCCGCTGGCCGAACCGCACATCCTCGGCGTTTCCGGAGGGGCGGCGTTCGGCGGCGTCCTCACGCTCTTCCTGGCGGCCAAGCTGCCGCTGCCATCGTATCTGTTGACGCCAGTCGGGTCGTTCGCCGGTGCCCTGACGGCGATGCTCGTCGTATACGGACTCGGCACTGTGCACGGTCGACTGCAGCCGTACACGTTCCTGCTCGCCGGAGTCGTTTGCAACGCATTCACTGGAGCTTTGATCATGGCCGTCAACGCCATGGCCGATCTGTTCCAGACCCACGGCATACTCTTCTGGCTGATGGGCAGTCTCGCCACCACCAGCTATCCGCTGGTTGCCGTCAGTTTCGCATACGTACTGTTCGGCAGCGGCATCCTTCTCGGCCAGGCGCGATCGCTAAATGCGCTCAGCCTGGGCGAGGAAGGCGCGGCGCAACTGGGAGTCGACGTCGGCGGCGTGCGGCGTGTCTGCTTCATCGTCTCCTCACTCTTGGTTGGCGCCGCCGTCGCCGTCAGCGGCATGATCGGCTTCGTCGGCTTGATCGTGCCGCACGTGACGCGCTTGCTATTCGGCCCGGACCACCGCCTACTGCTGCCCGCATCGGCCCTGGTCGGCGGAATCTTTCTCGCCCTCGCCGACACGCTGGCGCGCAGCCTGTCGGCGACCGCCGAGGTGCCGGTTGGCGTCGTCACCGCGATCTGCGGCGGACCCTTCTTCGTCTATCTTCTGCGCCGCCAGGGCGCGCGAGACTTCGCGTGACAGGTTCCACCGGCAGCGCCATCGAAGTCAGCGGCGTCACCTTCGGCTACCGGCGGCAGCTGGTGCTGCAGGAGGTTTCGTTCCGCGTGCGCAGCGGCGGATTCGTCGGCGTCATCGGGCCGAACGGCTCCGGCAAGTCGACGCTATTGAACCTGATGTGTGGCGTTCTCAAGCCGTGGTCGGGGGGCATTCGCTTGGACGGCAGAGACATCGCCAGCCTGTCGCGGTTGGACGTAAGCCGGCAGCTCGCCGTCCTGCCGCAGGAAACGAACATGGCGTTTCCGTACACGGTACTAGAGATGGTGCTGTTCGGACGCACGCCGCACTTGAGAGGCTACGCGTTCGAGCAGGATGCCGACGTGCGTATCGCGCGCGACGCACTCGAGCGCACCGGCACCGAACACCTGGCGCGACGGCCGGTCACCGAGTTGAGTGGCGGTGAACGCCAGCGCGTCGCCTTGGCGCGCACCCTGGCGCAACAGCCGCGGACGCTTCTGCTGGATGAGCCGAGCGCCTTTCTCGATATCCGGCACGAGGTCGAGATGTACGACCTGCTGCGCACGCTGCAAGAGGACGGCATCACCGTCGTCTCCGTCTTGCACGACCTCAACCTCGCCGCGCTCTACTGCGAGCACATCGTTCTGTTGTCGCAGGGGACGGTGTACCGGCAGGGCAGCCCGGCGCAGGTCATGACCTATGAGAATCTGACCGCGGTTTACGAGACCGAGATTTACGTCGCGATGAACGACATCACGAACACCTTGAACATCTTGCCGCTCGACGGACGCAGTCGCCGCGCCCTGTCGGCCGGGCAAGAAGCGCGGAAGACGACTGAAACATGAGTGAATCCCACGCGTTAAGCGGGCTGGAGAGTAGTGTTCCTTATCGGGGCGATGAGACTCGGCGGCGCCGATGCGGATCCCTGCACGGGTTGGCGAGAAGAGCCGCAAGCCTTTGAAAATGAGTAGGTTTGACTACATTTTTGCCCTGTGTTAGCGACCGGTGTTTACGGGCAGGGGTTGCCACATTCCATGTTTTTCCAGTTTGCAAACGTACTCGTCTTCATCGCTCTCGCCGTAGGGCTGGTCGGTCTCATGACCGGCCTCAGTGCGCTGTTGCGCCCGAACAACCCTGAGCCGGGCAAGATGACGACCTACGAGTGCGGCGAGCCGCCCACTGGGGGGGCCTGGATCAATTTCAACATTAGATTTTATCTCGTTGCACTGGTGTTCGTGATCTTCGACGTCGAGATTGCGTTCATCGCTCCTGTGACGGTCGTTTTCCGCGACTGGGTCGAGCGCGGTAATGGCCTGTTTGCCTTCACCGAGATTTCGATTTTCCTCCTCATCCTCTTCGTCGGTCTCATCTACGTCTGGGCCAAGGGCGACCTCGAGTGGGTCAAGCGCGTGTCGTCGCAAGAGGATTCACCCGATATTCGCGAGGCAGCCTGACCGGCGACGCCGCCGCGGAGGAAGTTCATGTCCCTGGTCAACTCGTTTTCTCAAGGCGTCATCACGACGACGGCCGACCAGTTTCTCAATTGGACGCGCAAGTCGTCGGTTTGGTGGATGTTGTTCGGGCTGGCCTGCTGCGCCATCGAATTGATGCAGACGCAGGGTCCGCGCGCCGATGTCGATCGCTTCGGCGCGGCGCCGCGCGCGTCACCCCGGCAGTCCGACCTGATGGTGGTTGCGGGTACACTGACCCTGAAGATGGCACTGCGAACCAAGGTTCTCTACGACCAGATGCCGGAACCGCGCTACGTCATTGCGATGGGAGCATGCGCTAGTTGTGGCGGCCTTTTTCAACTCGCCTATTCGGTCTGTGACGGAGTCGACAAGGTCATTCCCGTGGACGTGTACGTGCCCGGATGCCCGCCGCGGCCGGAGGCGCTCACCGAAGGAATTCTGAAGCTGCAAGAGAAGATGATGACGGAGACTTGGTTGGTGCGGCGGCCGGCGGTCGGCGCGCAGGCCTGAAGGGCTTCGGATTCATGGATGCAGTTTCGATCCACTCGCGCTTGCGAGAGAAGTTTGCCGACCGAATCGTCAGCGTCGAGGAGGCGGTCAAGGATCCTTTCACCGTCGTCGAGGCGAGTGCGATCGTCGACGTCTGTAGCTTCCTGCGCGACGAGGCGGAGTTGCAGTTCGATGTCCTCTGCAACCAAACCGGCGTCGACTACAAGGCGGCGGGGTATATCGAGGTCGTTTACCACCTCTACTCTTACAGCCATCGCCACTACGTCATCCTCAAGGTTCGCGTGCCGCGCGACGCGGCGGTATTGGCGTCGGTCGAGGGTGTTTGGAAAGCGGCGAACTGGCTGGAGCGGGAGATTTTCGATTTGCTCGGCGTGCATTTCACCGGCCACTCGGATCTGCGTCGGTTACTGATGCCGGAGGACTGGGTCGGGTATCCGCTGCGCAAGGATTTCGTCGAACCCGCGGAGTACCACGGAATCAGCACGACGCGCGAAAGTTTGCTGCGCTAGTACGCGCGCATGGGGCGAGCATGAGTGTCGCGGGGTTTGAAGTCGAAGTTGATCGAGGAAGCGGCCTCGAGACCGAGGAGATGACCCTCAACATGGGTCCGCAGCATCCGTCGACGCACGGTGTGTTGCGGTTCGTCGTCAAGGCGGATGGCGAGGTGATGCGGCGCGCCATCCCCGACGTCGGCTACCTGCACCGTTCGATCGAAAAGATTGCGGAGAAGGTCGGCTATCACGGTTTCATGCCGTATACCGATCGCGTCGATTACGTGGCGGCGATGTTTTGCAACCAAGGCTGGGGCATGGTGACGGAGAAGTTGGCCGACATCGAGGTGCCGAAGCGAGGCGAATATTGCCGCGTCATCGCCGCCGAGCTGAACCGCATCGCCAGCCATTTGTTGTCGGTCGGGACATTGATTCTCGATATCGGCGCGATTACGCCCTTCTTCCACGCCTTCCGCGAGCGCGAGAAGATCAATGATCTGCTCGAAGAACTATGCGGCGCTCGACTGACGTACAACTACATGCGTATCGGTGGTGTCGCCTGGGATCTGCCGCCTGGGTACGAGGATAAGGTCCTCGCCTTTCTGGCGCAATTGGATCCCATGTTGGACGAGCATTGCGACCTGGTGGCGGCGAACACGATCTTCCGCGGCCGCTGCGCCAAGGTGGCGACGATTTCGGCGAAGCAAGCGATCGCCTACAACCTGGTCGGGCCAAACTTGCGCGCGTGCGGCGTACGCTATGACGTGCGCCGCGACGAACCGTACTCGGTCTATCCGGAACTCGAGTTCGACGTGCCGGTCGGCACCGGGTCGGCGGGAGAAGTCGGCGACAGTTTCGATCGCTACTGGGTGCGGGTGCTGGAGATTCGCGAAAGCATCAAGATTCTCCGCCAGTGCTTCCGACAGATCCCCGATGGCCCGGTGGTCGCAAAAGTAGCGCGAAAGCTCAAACCGCCGGAAGGGGATGCGCACATTAGGGTGGAGAGCGCGCGCGGCGACATGGGTTGGTACGCGGTCAGCGATGGAACGGAATTTCCCTATCGCTGCAAAGTGCGTACGGGGTCCTTCGCCGCCATGAGCATCATCGAAGAGCTGAGTCCGGGGCTGATGCTCGCCGACCTGGTGACGGTAATCGCCAGCCTCGACATCGTCGCTCCCGAGGTGGATCGCTAGCGGCTTCAGGCTTTGGGGGTGGGGCGGTTGCGGGTCGTCGTCTGGCTCGGATCCAGCTTTCAGGGGACAGGATTGATCGGATGCTACAACAGTTACTCGACTCGATGATCGCGGACGGCACCTTCGGTGCCCTGCCGCGCGACTTGGCGTACCTGATTGGCATGGTGGCGGCCGGAGCCGCCGTGGTGTTCGGCTTCGTCTTGAACGTGTCGGGCGTCACCACGTTCGTCGAGCGGCGGGTTTGGGCGAGGATCCAGTCGCGCATTGGGCCGAACCGCGTCGGACCGCAGGGAATTCTCCAGTGGTTGGCGGACGGCCTCAAGTTGTTGATGAAAGAGGAGGCGATTCCGTACGCCGCCGATTCCCTGTTGTTCAAGTTGGCGCCGTTCATCGTCACGATCGGCTTCATCACGGCATTCGTCGCGATTCCGTTCAGCAGCGCCCTGATCATCGCCGACCTCGATCTCGGTATCCTCTACATCACTGCAATGACGTCGCTGGTGGTCGTCGGCATCATGGTCGCCGGCTGGTCTTCGAACAACAAGTGGTCTCTGATCGGCGGCATTCGTGCGGCTGCTCAAATCGTCAGCTACGAGATCCCGGCCGCCGTCAGTATCTTCACGGTCATTCTCATCACCGGCACGCTGAGCATGCAGGGAATCATCGCGCAGCAGGGGTGGGGGCCGTGGGATTGGTTCATTTTTCACAACCCGTTCACCTTTCTCGGATTCTTCGTGACGTTCGTCGCACTACTCGCCGAGGGGAACCGCACTCCGTTCGACCTGCCGGAGGCCGAGTCGGAGTTGGTCGCCGGCTTCGTCACTGAATACAGCGGCGCACGCTACCTCTTTTTCTTTCTCGTCGAGTGGGGCAACCTCTACGTCATCAGCGCCATTCTCGTCACGCTGTTCCTCGGCGGCTGGCATGTGCCGCCGATCCCGTGGATCACCGAGAGTGCGGTCGGTCTCAACGTCCTTCAAGCTTTGACGTTCATCGGCAAATCCTACCTCGGCGTCATCTCGATCATGTGGATCCGAGCCACCTTGCCGCGAATTCGCGTCGACCAGCTGATGACCACGTGCTGGAAGTACCTGCTGCCGATCTCCTTCTTCAACTTCATGGGGACCGCCCTGTGGGTGCTGATCTGGCCGGCGGGGTTTCGACCCGCCGAGATTCTCTTGACGGTCGTCGGGTTCTGCCTGGTCGGCTACTTCTTCGTCCGCGTCGCATTCCATCTGCGACGCTCTGGCGCGCAGATCACTCTCTCACCGTTGTCGTGAGCAGCGGCGGGAGAGGGGAGTCCATTTCATGGCAGGTGGTTTGAACGAGTACATCCGCAACGTGGTCGACACGGCGGCCGCGGTCTTCGAGGGGATGGCGGTCACCTGTTCGCACTTCGTGCGTACGCCGAGCACGATTCAGTACCCGGACCGCATGGACGTGCGTGTGCAGGACACCCTGCCGTATCGCTACCGCGGAATCCTCGAGGTCGATCTCGAAATCTGCACCGGGTGTTTGGCGTGTGAGCGCGCATGCCCGATCGACTGCATCGTCATCGACGCCAAGAAGGACAAGGCGACGAAGCAAATGATGCTGAGTCGTTTCGACATCGACATTGCCAAGTGCATGTACTGCGGGCTTTGCAGTGAACCGTGTCCGACGGGTTCGATCCACCACACACCGGAGTTCGAGGGCGCCGATTTCTCGCTCGAAAGCATGATGCGCCGCTTCGTCAAGGAGCCGGTCGCCGCTTACAAGCCGAAGAAGGTCGAGGACGATCCGAAGATCACGCCGATTCTCGAGCGCGGCATGCGCTATCTCGGCGAGTTCGCCGATCCCGGAAGTGGCGAGGAAGCGGAAGCGGAGGCCGACGCATGACCGAGTTCTCGCTTTTTCCGGTCGTCTTCTACCTGCTTGCGACGATCACGGTGGTGTCGGCCTTTGGTGTTGCGCTATCGAACAACATTTTCTACTCGGCCATCGCGCTGATGGGGACACTGCTCGGCCCCGCGGGGCTGTTCGTCATGCTGGCGGCAGACTTCATTGCAGTCGTTCAGGTCTTCGTCTACGTCGGCGGCATTCTCGTGCTGACTCTCTTCGCCATCAACCTCACCAGTCGCATCGGCGACGTCAGTGTATCGAACCGTTCGCTGGGGCGGATTCCCGCCTTCGTGATGCTCGCTCTGGTGGGAGTCGCGATGTTCCGTGCGATTGGCCAGGCGACGTGGAATCTCGTCGAGGTCCGCGAGGCGGTGCCGACCATCCGAAGTCTGGGCGACGCGTTCCTGACGGACTACATACTTCCGTTCGAGCTCGCGTCGCTGGTGCTGCTCGCCGCTCTGGTGGGCGCGGTGGTGCTGTCGCGCAAGGAATTGAGGGAAGAACGCGGATGATGGAGATCGGTCTCAATCATTTCCTGGCGGTCAGCGTGCTGGTGTTTCTCGCCGGGTTCTTCTGCGTGCTGACGCGGCGCAACGCGATCGGCATCCTGATGGGCGTCGAGCTGATTCTCAACTCTGCCAACATCAATTACGTCGCTTTCGCCCGCTACAGCTCGACTCAGTACGACGGTCAGATCTTCGCCGTCTTCGTCATCATGCTGGCGGCCGCGGAAGCGGCGATTGGTCTCGCCATCGTTCTCGGTATCTATCAAACGTTCCACACCATCGACGTGGACGCGACCGACAGCCTCCGTCTCTGAGCGATCATGCAAGAATCCGCACATATGGCCCACGAAGTCGCGGTCCAGTCGGTGAGTTACCTGCGCTGGATCCCCCTCCTGCCACTATTGGGCGCGGCGATCAACGGCGTCGGTGGCGCCTGGATCCAGAAGAAGTTCGGCAAGACGGTTGTCGGCTCGATCGCCTGCGCGATGCCGCTGCTCGGTTTCGTTCTGTCGCTGCGCGCGTTCTTCCAGTTGCTGGGACTCGACCCGGCGCAGCGCATCTTGCTCGACACGGTCTTCCCCTGGATTTACGTCGGCAATCTCGCGGTCGACGTCGCCTTCCAGGTGGATCCGCTATCTTCCGTGATGATCCTCATCATCACTGGTGTCGGCGGCCTGATCCACGTCTACTCGACGGCGTACATGCACGACGAGCCTGCGTATTGGCGCTATTTCGCTTACCTGAACCTGTTCACCTTCGCCATGCTGACGTTGGTGCTGGGCGACAACCTGTTGCTGATGTTCGTCGGCTGGGAGGGTGTCGGCCTTTGTTCGTACGCGTTGATCGGGTTCTGGTACAGCGAATGGGCCAACGCTTCGGCCGGCAGCAAGGCTTTCATCGTCAATCGCGTCGGCGATTTCGGCTTCATGTGCGCCACCTTCCTGTTGTTCTGGTCGTTGGCCGACGCCGGTCACCCGACGCTGGTGTTTCGCGAGATCACGCAATTCGCGCCACTGCTCGAGAATCAGGTGTTCTGGGGTGTCGGCACGGTGACACTGATCACGCTCCTGATGTTCGTCGGGGCGACGGGCAAGTCGGCGCAGATCCCGTTGTACGTATGGTTGCCCGACGCGATGGCCGGCCCGACGCCGGTCAGCGCCCTCATCCATGCGGCGACGATGGTGACCGCCGGCGTGTACATGATCGCCCGTCTCAACATTCTCTTCGACATGGCACCGACGACCGGGACGGTGATCGCCACGGTCGGCGCGGCGACGGCGTTCTTCGCGGCGACGATTGGTACGACGCAGTTCGACATCAAGAAGGTCCTGGCGTACTCGACCGTCTCGCAACTCGGCTTCATGTTCATCGCCATGGGAGTCGGCGCCTACGCCACTGGTGTGTTCCACCTGATGACGCATGCATTCTTCAAGGCCTGCTTGTTCCTCGGGTCGGGCAGCGTGATCCACGCGATGCATCACGAGCAGGACATGCGAAAAATGGGCGGCCTCAAGAAGTGGATGCCGTATACCTACGCGACCTACCTTCTGTCGACCCTGGCGATCGCCGGAATTCCGCCGTTCTCGGGTTTCTTTTCTAAGGACGAAATTCTCTGGAAGGCATTTTCCGGAGGCCACCAGGTCGTTTGGTTCGTCGCCGTCTGCGCCGCCGCGATGACCGCTTTCTACATGTTCCGTTCGGTGTACATGACCTTCGAAGGGGAGAGTCGGGCGGACGAACACACCCGACACCATCTGCACGAATCGCCGATGGCGATGGTCGTGCCGCTGGTCATTCTGGCGGCGTTGGCGACATTCTCCGGATTCTTGAACGTTCCACACGCGCTCTTCGGCGCGGCTCGCTTCGACGCCTGGCTGGCGCCGGTGCTGCAGCACGGTGGACACGCGGCGCACCACGACGTCGAGGTGATCGAGTACATCCTGATGATCTTCTCGGTCGCTGTCGCCGCAGGCGGAATCTGGGTGGCCAGGGCGATGTACCAGACGAAGACACTCAAGCCGGATTGGTTGGTCGACGCCTTCGGCGGCAAGTTGTACCGCACGGTGTACAACAAGTACTACGTCGACGAAGCGTACGATGCGACCGTCATTCGCGGTACCATGGGGTTGGCTTCCATCTCTTCATGGTTCGATTCGTGGATCGTCGACGGGATCGTCAACGGTTCCGCTTGGGTAGTCCGCATGATTTCGCAGGCGCACGGGCTCATCGATCACTACATCGTCGACGGAGCCGTCAATGGAGTGGCAACGATCACCAGTTTCGTCGGCGGCCGGGTTCGCCGGCTACAGACGGGTAACATCAACGCATATCTGTTCGTCGTCGTACTCGCCGTAGTCGGTGTAATGATGGCGCGGATCTGGTGACGGCGCTCCGTCGTCGACTTGGAAGAGGACTATGGACAACATCCTGACGCTGATGATCTTCATCCCCGTATTCGGGGCGGCCGTGATCCTGTGCTTGCCACGGGACAACGACAATCTGGTGCGGTGGACGGCGGTCGCGGCGACGGTGCCGCCATTGCTGATGGCGTTTTGGCTGTTCATGAATTTCGACCGGGTGGACCCCGGATTTCAGTACATGCAGAAGGCGCAGTGGATCCCGAGCTTCAACATTCAATACATCGTCGGCGTCGACGGCATCAGCATCACAATGGTGTTGCTGACCGCGTTTCTCAGCTTTCTCTGCATCTTCGCGTCCTGGGGAATCACCAAGGCGGTGAAGGCGTATTTCGCCCTTTTTCTGCTTCTCGACGCCGGCATGATGGGCGTCTTCGTGGCGCTCGATTTCTTTCTCTTCTTCGTCTTCTGGGAAGTAATGCTGTTGCCGATGTATTTTCTCATCGGCATTTGGGGCGGACCGCGACGCGAGTACGCGGCGATCAAGTTCTTCCTTTATACGTTGCTGGGCAGCGCCTTGATGATGATTTCCATCTTGGCTCTCTTCTTCAACACCACTGACCCGGCGACCGGCCAGCACACCTTCGACATGCTGGTGATGATGGACCAGGCCAATCACTCGGAGTGGCTGCGTACCGGCATGATCTTCGGGCAGTCCGTGCCCCTGGTGTTGTGGGTGGCCTTGTTCATCGGCTTCGCCATCAAGATTCCCGCCTTCCCATTCCATACATGGTTGCCCGACGCGCACGTCGAGGCGCCGACTGCGATCTCCGTCATCCTCGCCGGCGTCCTCCTCAAGATGGGAACGTACGGGATTCTCCGCATCAACTTCGCGATGCTACCGGAGGCGACGGCGACATTGGCCTTCTGGTTCCTGGCGGCCGTCGGCGTGGTGAATATCGTTTACGGCGCTCTGTGTGCCATGGCGCAGACGGATCTGAAGAAACTCGTTGCCTACTCCTCGGTCAGTCACATGGGTTACGTCATGCTCGGGATGGCGTCGTTCACCCAGCAGGGTATCAACGGCGCCGTGCTGCAGATGTTCAACCACGGCACGGTGACTGCGATGCTCTTTCTCTTGGTTGGCGTCGTGTACGACAGGGCGCATCACCGCAACATCGACGGGTTTGGCGGTCTGGCGACGGTGATGCCCGTTTACACCGGTCTGGTTGCTGTCGCGTTCTTCGCCGCACTCGGCCTACCCGGCTTGTCGGCGTTCATTTCCGAGGCATTGGTTCTGCTCGGTTCGTGGCAGCGGAACCCCGGCCTGACGATGATCGCGGCATTGGCGGTGATCCTGTCCGCGGCCTACATGTTGTGGGCGCTGCAGCGCGTATGGCTCGGCAAACTCAACGAGAAGTACGCCGACATCGAAGAGATCAACCGGCGGGAGTTGTTCACGCTGGTTCCGTTGGCGGCGATCGTGATTTTTCTCGGCGTCTATCCGAGCGCGGTGCTCGACCTGATGGGCGCCTCTCTGAACAGCTTGAACGTCGTCGTTTCGAAGTTCCTCTAAGCGGTAGCAGGGAGCGCGACCATTCATGGATCTCGGGCCTATCGAAAGTCTGGGCTACTTCGTACCGGAGCTGATCCTCGGCGTCGCGGTCCTCGCTCTCATCCTCGCCGACCTGGTGGTGGCGCGAAAGGATTTGCTCGGCATCGGCGCGTTGGCGGCGGTGGCGTTGTCGCTGGTGGCGGTGGTCTGGACGCTGCCGGACGCGGGCGACACCTATCTTTTCAGCCGGATGATCGTGCACGATCAGTTCGCGGTGTTCTTCAAGGTGATCTTCGCGCTGGCGACGTTTGCCAGCGTCTGGATGTCGCTCGACTCGCACGAAGTCCGCAAGGTGTCACAAGGCGAGTACTACGCGCTGATGTTGGCGTCGGCGTTGGGAATGTACTTCATGGCGACGGCGACGAACTTGTTGATGGCGTACCTCGCCCTCGAGTTCGTCAGTCTCACCTCGTACGTGTTGACCGGCATCGTGCGACACAATCGGCGTTCCGGCGAAGCGTCCCTCAAGTACCTGATCTACGGCGGTGTGGCTTCGGGCGTGATGATCTACGGAATGAGCTGGATCTTCGGCTTGACCGGGACGATGGACTACGCCGGCATCAACGCCGCGTTGGCGGCCGGGCAGGGCGAGTCGTTGGCTCTTTTCATCGCGGTTCTGCTGACGCTTTCCGGATTTGGCTACAAGATCGCAGCGGTTCCGTTTCACATGTGGGCGCCCGATGTATACACGGGCGCGCCGATTCCGGTGACGGCCTTCCTTTCTGTCGGGTCAAAGGCTGCCGGTTTCGCCTTGATGATGCGCTTTTTCTACCCTGGGCTTTCCGCGGCCGGGGCGGACGGTCAGTGGTCACCCCTGGGCGGCGTGCAGTGGCCGCAGCTCATCCTCATCCTCAGCATGGTCTCGATGACGATCGGCAACCTGGCCGCCCTGCAGCAGGAGAACATCAAGCGACTGCTCGCATACTCGAGCATCGCGCACGCGGGATACATGTTGATGGGGTTGGTGGTGCTGAGCGACGAAGGACTGCGTTCGGTGCTGTTCTACATCGTCGTGTACTACCTGATGAACATCGGCGCCTTCGCCATCGTGATGCTGGTGGCGAATGCCACCGGGCGCGAGGATTTCGACGGATTTCGCGGCCTGGCATGGCGCGGCGGCGCGATTCCGGCTGTGGCAATGGCGATCTTTTTGTTCTCCTTGGCGGGAATTCCGCCAATGGCCGGATTCATCGGCAAGTTCTACTTGTTTGCGGCGGTGATCCGGGCGGAGTATTACGCGCTCGCCCTCGTCGGTGGCCTCAATAGTGTCGTCTCGCTGTATTACTACGCCCGCATCGTTCGCGCGATGTTCCTCGACCAGCCTGTCGGCGACGAGCGGACCGTCGAGGTGGATTGGTCGACCGGCGGTCTGCTAGCGGCCTTGACGTTGGCAACCGTGGTCTTTGGCGTTTACTGGGTTCCGGTGATCGATCTCGCTGACCGCTCCGTGCGATTTTTGCTCGGGTAGTTTGCCTGGCGGGAGTGGCTCCGGCAGTTCCCCTCGGCGCAGCGCCGGCCGCTTGCGTTTGATACGAAGGCAAGGGAGGAGAGCGAGATGGCACATGTCGAGATGAGCGAACAGGAGTTGCGCGACCGCACCCGCAAGTTTCTGCGCAAGGCCAACCCCGACGTCGTGGATCAGTACACCTTCCGCGGCGCGCAGTACGATCACGGTCTCGCCTGGGTTCATTTTCCCGAAGGCTTCGGCGGCCTCGGCCTCAACCCGAAAATGCAGGCGATCGTCAACGACGAGATTCGTCACAACGCGAAGACCTTTTACGAAGACCTCAACGTCAATCCGATCGGCATCGGTATGGGGGCGCCGGTCGTCTTGACGCATGGCACAGAGGAGATGAAGCGGACGCTTCTCAAGCGGATCTTCACCGGCGAGGACATCTGGTGCCAGCTCTTCTCCGAGCCGGGGGCCGGTTCCGACGTAGCCGGCCTATCGAGCCGCGCCGTGCGCGATGGCGATGACTGGGTAGTCAACGGGCAGAAAGTGTGGACGACCCTGGCGCACGTTTCGCGATGGGGCATGCTGGTATCTCGCACCAACCCCGACGTGCCGAAACACCTCGGGATGTCGTATTTTCTCCTCGACATGAAGGCGCCAGGCGTCGAAGTCCTGCCGCTCTACCAGATCACCGGCGAGGCGGAATTCAACGAAGTCTTCCTCAACGACGTCCGCATCCCACACGAACGGATGCTCGGCGCCGAAGGGGATGGTTGGAAGGTGGCGATCACGACGCTGATGAACGAGCGCACGGCCCTCGGCGGTGGCTCGGCGCGCAAAGGCGGCGGTCCCATCGGTGTCGTGATGAATCTGTGGAAGAAGTACGCTCCGTCCCATTCACCGGCGAGCAGCGCCGTCTTGCGAGATCGCATCACCCAGCTTTACATCAAGTCGGAATTGCTTCGGCTGACCAGCCAGCGCGCGCGCGCCGCCGGCAAGGCGGGAAATCCAGGGCCAGAGGGATCGGTGGGAAAGCTGGCGCAGGCCGAGCTGTACAAGAAGCTCTGGGAGTGCGGGCTCGACATCATGGGCTCCGATGCGCTTGTGTACGAAGCTGGCTACGACCTGCGCCGACCCGAGGCGGAAGAGCGACAGGACTCCCTACAGTACGCGAAATACCAGTTCCTCCGTTCGCGGGCGAACTCGATCGAGGGCGGCACTTCCGAGATCATGCGCAACATCCTCGGTGAGCGGATTCTCGGCCTGCCCGGCGAGCCGCGTGTCGATAAGGATATCGCCTGGAAGGATGTGCCGCGCGGCGGCTGAGGGCGGTAGGCGGCGGGGACGGTTCGCCGCGCTGCGGTTGACGGCACGATTGCCGGAAGGGCTCGATGATGGATTTCTCATTCACGGACGAACACGAAGAGCTGCGCCAGATGGTGCGGCGATTCCTCGAGGACAAGTCGGACGAGCAGGCGGTGCGTGCGACGATGACGACCGAGCGCGGCTATTCCGAAGAGGTTTGGACGCAGATGGCCGAGCAACTGGCGTTGCAGGCCATGGTCGTGCCGGAGGAGCACGGCGGGGCGGGCTTCGGACCGGTGGAGCTTTCGATCGTCCTCGATGAGATGGGACGAGCCCTGCTCTGCGCCCCGTACCTATCGACCGCGGTGCTGTCGGCGTACGCGTTGCGCGAGGCGGGATCGCCGGCGGCGCAGAAGGATCTGCTACCGGGTATCGCGGCGGGGCAGCGAGTGGCGACTGTGGCACTGGTCGATGCGGGGTGCGGCTGGAGCATCGACGATGTCGAGACGCGGGCGGAAGAGGACGGCGCGGCGTGGCGCCTGTCGGGGCGCAAGGTGCACGTGCTCGACGGGCACGTCGCCGATGTGCTCCTCGTCGTCGCGCTGGCCGGCGATGAAGTCGGCTTGTTCCGCGTCGAGCCAGGCGCCGACAATCTCGAGCGCTCCCTGACTCCGACTCTCGATATCACTCGCAAGCTGGCGACCGTCCAGCTCTCGGGAACGCAGGCAACGCGAGTCGACGGCGGCGGCGATCAGACCGCGGCGTTGCGCAAGGCTGTCGCGCTGACCACCGTGGCACTGGCGGCGGAACAGGTCGGCGGCGCGCAGAAGTGTCTCGAAATGTCGACCGAGTACGCCAAGACACGCCTGCAATTCGGCCGACCGATCGGTTCGTTTCAGGCAATCAAGCACCGCTGCGCCGACATGCTGGTCGAGGTCGAATTCGCCAAGTCGGCTGCCTACCACGCGGCATTCCGCGCCGCCGGCGGGGGGGAAGAGGGCGAGATCCTTGCCGCCGCCGGCGTTGCCAAGTCCTACTGCTCGGAGGCGTACTTCGATGTCACGGCGGAGACCATCCAGGTGCACGGCGGCATGGGATTCACCTGGGAGCACCCGGCGCACCTCTACTTCAAGCGTGCTCGCAGTAGTTCGGCCCTCTTTGGCAGCCCGATCGAGCATCGCGAAAGACTCGCCGATCATCTGGGACTCTGATCCGAAGGGCGTCGCGGCATCGCCGGCAGGGTGGGCACCTTGACGCGGCCGCGCCGTGCGCGAAGCGGCGGACGTGGCGAGTCGCAGGTGCGGCGTAGCAACGCTGTGGCGCCGGCGCGGCAAT
>JBGTMF010000441.1:0-2434 GCA_041743795.1 Thermodesulfobacteriota bacterium
CATCAAGCGCAGCGACCGCGACGGACACACCCACCGGCACACCGGCGACGACCGCCAGCGCGACGGTCTCACCCGTCGTCACTCCGTCCAGCACCTCGACAGCGACGTCGACAGCGCCGGCGACAGCTGCGCCGACCTTCGTCGACACACCCGCCATGACGCCGACCAGGACGCCTGACGAGGGTCCGACAGAGACAGCGACGGCGACGGCGAGTTTCACGCCAGTCGATACTCCGTCCGCGCTACCGACCAGTTCGGCCACGGCCAGTTCGAGTCCGACCGCCACTGAAGCGGCGACGGCAACCGCGACGCCTGCCTTCTCTCCCGGCGATACGCCGGTAGCGACGCCGAGCGAACCGCCATCGACTACGCCGACGTCGACGCAGACGCTCGACGACACGCCTGCTACAGCAACGCCGACGCCGTCCCAGGATCCGACGGGCGAGATCACGGTCACGCCGACCGCGACACCGACGCCGCCACCCAACACACCCTCCGCGACGTTGACCGCCCCGGCGACCGCATTGCCAACCTCGTCGCCGACGAGAACCAGCGACGACGACGGAGATGAAGACGACGGCTGCCAGGTGACCACTTCCGTGGCGACACCTGGCATGTGGCTCTTCGCTCTGCCCGCAGCGCTTCTCTACCGGCGACGCCGCCGCCGGTAGAGAAGCGCTGCGCCGTCCCCGTCAGTGCAGATCGAGATGGGCGCCATTCATTTCGGCGGCCTTGTTGGCGATCGCCGGCATCGTCACCACCTCGCTGACGAACTCGCCCAAAGCCTCTTCGAGGCTCGCCAGTGCTCTCTCGAGTTCGAAGTAAGCCACGTCGGCATTGGTGAGATCTCCCGAGATACCCATCGTCTCCAAACGAACGACCGCACTGAGGACGGCCGGGGCCGCAAAGAAAGCGGCCGCACCCTTTACAGTGTGCGCCGTTGTCCGCAGCGTCTCGTGGTCATTTCGCGCGACGGCCTTGCGCATACCGTCGAGACGCTCGGGAAGCGTACCGAGCAGCAGTTCGATCGCCCGCTGCGCGAGATTGAGGTCGCCGTCGACGTACATGAGGAACGCCTCTCTGTCGAAAACCACGCCGGTTGATCTCTCCGCGGCGGGTACGGGATCTGCAGGCGGTCGATCGCCAGCACTCGCTCCGGCTAGCCGGAGGTGGGACGGCTGTTCTGCAACGGCTGATTCGGCGGCCGGTCGCGGCAGATTAGGTACCGCGGCGCGTGCGCCGGCGAGGCACTCCTCGATCTTTTCGAGCACTTGCTGTCGCGTGAATGGTTTGGCGATCTGCCCATCGGAGCCGTACTGGGCCGCCGCCTGGGCGATTGGTTCCCAGGTGAAACCGCTAACGGCCAAAATCGGCGTGTCCTGGATCTCCGGATCCGCTCGAATCATGGCAATGAGATCTACTCCGTTGACCCCGGGCATCTCCAGGTCGGTGAGGACGATATCCGGCTTGTGGCATTTCACCTTGCGCAGCGCGTCCTCGGCGCGATAAGCGCGAATCACTTCGAATCCGCCACCCCGCAGCGCATCTTCGAGCATGCGCAAGGCAACCGGATCGTCGTCAACTACAACAACCCTGCGATTCATCTCCGTCCCTCCAGTCCGATCCCTCCGCGCACGCGCGCGGCTGACCGACTCGTTCGGCGACGGCCGATTCCCATCGTCGGGGTTCCCGCCGCTATGGGCGGGGCGGTACGTCTACAATCTGCCTGCTGCTTGCGATCCATCGGAATACCTCTCAGACGACAAGATCAACAGCAATGCGCATACCAACGCCCTGCGGCCGACTTGGAGCCAGCCAATGAACCCAGGGGGATCGTCACCGGATTGGCGAAACAGGGTGTTCCGCCCGGCCAGTGGCGGTCGATCGAGGGGCAGGTCGAATCAGGGGGTTTCGCCGACCAGCTGCTCCGAATCACGCGGCCGCTCGAGATCGAGAAGCTCTGCCGGGAGGCCTGCCGGAGCCTGCTCGATGGGGACGATGCGATCCTCCGGAATGGGAATGGGGTTACCACTGTCGTCGAAAAACTCGTATTCGGGCGAGAAACGAAGGATCGGCTCGAGCTGTTTGCCGTCATCCGTATACTGGAAATAACGCTCGTAGCCCTCGGGAAGATCGTAGTCCTGCGGAACCACCACGCCCGCCTTCGGCGGATCGGTTCCGGGCGGCGGAAATGCGGCGATGCCCTCCGTTTCTCCCATATCGCGCAGCCCCTGGATGTATTCGGCGGCGTCTATACCACGGGGAAACTCCCGTCCGGGCTCGTTGACGATTACCACCTCATTCTCCTCGCCCGGCGACTCAACCGCGCCAACACCTGGCGGGGTTGCGCGACGCTCGGCGGTGATGCGCTGCGGCAACTGCACAGCGGCGCGACGGCTGGCTTCCGTATTCGCACCACCCCGTCGCAGCGGGA
>JBGTMF010000442.1:0-4780 GCA_041743795.1 Thermodesulfobacteriota bacterium
GGCGCGACGTAGGCGTTGAGAACGGTCGTCGATAACCGTTCGTATTCGCGATACTCGGCGACCAGTTCGGACGACACGGAGCATTCAGTCCCGCGCGCACGCAGCGCGGCGGCAAGCCGGCGCTCGTGCTCCGGGTTGGCATACGAGTGCAAGAGGCAAACGGCGACCGACTCGGCGCCGCAGCGCTCGACCGCGGCCACGGCGCGCTCGATCTCCTCGGCGTCGAGAGGCAGCAATACTTCGCCGTCGTGGCACATGCGCTCGCCGACACCGAGGCGGCGCTTGGCGGGGACCAATGGCACGGTCTTGCGCGGAGCGAGCGAGTATATGTCCGGTCGCGTCTGCCGGGCAATCTCGAGGAGGTCTTCGAACCCGGCTGTGGTCAGTAGCGCAACCCGCGCCCCCTTGCGCTCGAGAACCGCGTTGGTCGCCACCGTCGACCCGTAGGTGATGTCGGCGTGGCGCGAGTCCTCTGCGAGCAGGTGGGCGAGGCCGTCTAGGACCGACCGCGCCGGATCACCGGGAGTCGACGGCCGTTTGTGAATTCGACTGGTCCCGTCTGGCCAGATGGCGACGAAATCGGTGAAGGTGCCGCCGGTGTCGACCCCGACCAGGACATGCCGCCGAGGTTCACTCACCGGAACTCTGCCATGAGACGGCAATAATCAAGCCGCCTTGGCTTTGCCGCCGTCCTTCTTCTTTTCAGTCTTTTCCTTTTTAGTGCCGGACTCGGTCTTGCCGTCGGTCGAGGCCTTCGAACCCGCTTCGGTTGAATTCGCCTCTGTCGACGCAGTTCCAGTCGAATCACCCGATCCCTCGCCGGTCTTCTTGCCGCCGTAGTCGGTGACGTACCAACCGGAGCCCTTGAGTTGGAATGATGTGTTGGAAATAAGCTTCTTAACCTTGCGGCGCTTGCAGCTCGGGCACTTGGTCAGCGCGTCTTCAGTGATTCGCTGGCTGACCTCCATCACCCCGCACTTCGGGCACTCGTACTCGTAGATCGGCATGGCTCCTCCAAACCTGTGCAGGCTAACCACGCCCCACCAGGGTGTCAACGCAGGTGCCGCCCCGATTGAGCTATCCGCGGTCTGCCTTCAGTTCACGGCGCGGCGCTCGATCTCCGCTGCCAACTCGGCAGGGTGATCGCTGCTGATCGAGATGAGTTTGTCTCTGCCGGTGTCGCCGCGAACGATCTCGATATTGCGCCGCGGCAGGGAGAGCCAGTCCGCCAGGAGCGCCAGGACGGCCGTGTTGGCGGCGCCGTCGACGGGAGGAGCCGTCACTTGCAGCCTCAGCCGTCCTGCCTGGACTCCGGCGACGCGGTTGCGCGAGCTGCGCGGCTGGACACGCACTTCGATTCGGACTTCCGCCTGACCGGCGGCGACCCAGGTCACGGATCAGCGAAAGGCCATGGCGACGTCGCGCAAGCTCTGCACGAGAAAGACCTGGAGGAAGTAGATTGCCGCGATGACGATCAGCGGCGACAGATCGATGCCGCCGGCAATCGCCGGCACGGCGCGACGCACCCTGTACAACAACGGCTCGGTGACACTGTAGAGAAAGCGGACAATTGGATTGTACGGATCGGGGCTGACCCACGACAACAGCGCACGGATGACGATGAGGATGAGGAAGAATCCGAGCATCAGATCGACCACTGTCGCGATCGCGTTGAGGAAATTCGCCAGGAGGAACATGTCAGATGCCGGGGTTACGGGCGCGCGACGTGGGGAGAGGACAATCCATAGTGGGCATCAGGAGACGCTATCGACGCTCCGCCGGGTTGGCAAGGTACAAAGCCGAGTCCACTCGAACCAGGTGTGCGACAGGATTGTGGGGAACTTCGGAAGACCGATGTTCTGCAAGGGCCGTCTGATAGTAGCCTGCGGTAAGGCAAATGGAGGTGGCGGAGGGAGAGCCTGGATCAAGATGCGCGCCGTTTGCTTTCACCATGAAGGGCATGAAGGACATGAAGGCCGAATCACGGAGACGCTCTCGAGCTCGAGGATCAGCTCGTCTCCGACGAAAACATCGATTCGACAGCTCGCTCACCTCTCTCTTCATGCCCTTCGTGTTCTTCATGGTAGATCCTCCGTCGGCTCCTTCAGCACGGATGGCCGCTGCCCACACATTTGTCGCACACCAGCTCGAATGCCGTTGCCGGCGTCCCGTCAGCGTCAGCCTTGCGCGCCGAGTTGCCGCGAGCGCTCGGTCGCCCGGCGGACGCCGGCCACTACCGTGTTGGTGAAGCCCAGCCGAGCCATCTCCTCCAGGCCGGCCTGCGTCGTGCCCCCCGGTGATGTCACCGCCTCGCGCAGACGGGCCGGCGATTCGCCCGCCTCGAGGAGCATCGCGGCGGCACCAGAGATCGTCTGCAGCGCCAGTTCACTCGCCATCTCGGCGCTCAGACCGGCGGCGACCCCTCCCTCGATGAGCGCTTCGGCGAACCGATATACGTAGGCGGGACCGCTGCCGCTGAGGCCGGTCACCGCGTCGATCAGGCTTTCGTCGCGCACCGCGCGCGCTCGCCCCACGGCGCCGAGAATTCGCAGCGCGAGTTTCTCGTCTGCCGCCGTAGCCGCATTGCCACGCACCACCACCGACATCGCTCGGCCGAGCAATGCCGGCGTGTTGGACATGACCCGCACAACGCGCGCGTTGGCGCCGAGTGCGCGCTCGATCCGGGCGGTAGAGACACCGGCGGCGATCGAAATGAATACCTTGGCCGCAGTCGGCGCCGGACGGAGGTCGGCAAGCACGGCGTCCATGATCTGCGGCTTGACTGCGAGGACGACGACGCGCGAGTCGCGCACCAGCGCCGCGTTGTCGGCTGTCACCTCGACGCCCAGCGCCCGCTTCAGCTGCGATCGCTTTCGCGCATCGACATCGGAGGCGATCAACTCGCCGGGGCGGTAGAGCTTCGCACCGATCAAGCCGCGAACCAATGCATTCGCCATGTTTCCGCCGCCGATGAATCCCACCGCGTAAGACAACCGCACCGCCTTGCCGCTGCTACGTCCCATGTATGTCTCCCTCTCAAGCACGCCGCCGCTCACCGAAGATGGCGCGGCCGATGCGAACCATCGTCGCCCCTTCTTCGATGGCGATCTCGAAATCATCGCTCATGCCCATCGACAGTTCAGCCAGTTGGTGTTCGTCCCGCAAGTGGCGCAGCCGCTGGAAGTGCCGCCGCGAATCCTCCGCCGATTCCGCTGCCGGGGGAATCGCCATCAAACCGTCGACGCTCAAGGCGGGCTCGCGACGCAGCGCCGCGAGGAGCTCCGGCAAGACCGTCGGAGCGACGCCACTCTTGGTCGGCTCGGCTGCGAGGTTCACCTCGACCATCACAGAGAGCACGACGCTACGGTCGACGGCATGACGGGCGAGCGCGGCGCCGATTTCCAGGCGGTCGATCGTCTGGACGACATCGAACAGCGCCGCAGCGCGCGCCACTTTGTTGCGCTGCAGGCGGCCGATCAAATGCCACCGCACCGGCACCTGCGGTGCGAACGAAGGCGCATCAGCCTCGAGTTCGGCCTTCACCGAGAGCGCCTCCTGGACATAATTCTGACCGACGTCGGTCAGGCCTGCTGCCACGGCGGCGGCGACGAGCGGCGACGGCATTCCCTTCGCGGCGCCGATCAAGCGGATCTCAGCGGCGTTGCGCCCTACCCGATCGGCAGCCCGCGCGATCCGTTCACGCGTCTCGTCAATTCGTGCAGCAATCTCGCCGACATCCCTCACGGTCCAACCCTGGGCGGATATAATCCCGCCCGCGTCAACATCTCGCGGACCGCATCGACCGGCAAACCGACGACGTTTTCGTACGATCCCTGCAGCCGGGCAACGAAGTCGGCCGCACCGCCCTGAATGCCGTAGGCACCGGCTTTGTCGCGCGGTTCGCCGCTGGCCACGTAGGCGCCGATCTCTTCCGCCGTCAATCGGCGAAAACGCACGAGGCTGGCCTCGTGCAGTTCCTCGCGCACGCCGCCGCCCGGGGCGACCAGGCAGACTCCGGTAACCACCTGGTGCTCACGGCCGGAAAGACGTCCGAGCATCGACCGCGCGGCAGCGTCGTTCTCCGGTTTACCGAGGATCTCGCCATCGAGAACGACTACCGTGTCGGTGCCCAGCACCCACGCCATCGGGCAGAGCGCCGCCACCGTCTGGGCTTTCTCCCGCGCCAGGCGCACCGTATGCAATGGGGCATCCTCACCGGGTTCGAGGTTCTCGGCAATGTCGCTCGGCAACACATCGAAGAACACACCGAGCTCCGCCAACAGACGAGCCCGACGCGGCGAAGCAGATCCGAGAATCAGAGAAGCCACGTGGAGTGACAATCGGAGTCGCGCCTTTCTGTCAAGCCGAGTCGGTGAGCGCGCTTTTCGCTAGGTTGCGAATAGCAGCAAAAACAAGGCAGCAGCCAACAACCGATTGCCGAATCCCCCCGCGCCTTCCCGGTCTGTGACGACACTGTTGGACTTTCCTGAGGCGGACGGCTCGCGAACGGACAAACCCTGAGGCGGACTGCCGGCGAATGATCGCGGGTGGGTCAGCCCTGCATCAGATCATTGGATCCGCTCCTCCATCCGCGTAAGCTTCACATCATGCGCATGCGCCGGTTCCTCCCCCTCATCTTCGCCGTGGTGCTGACGGCCTGCAGCCGCCCGATACCGGAGACGCCGACGCCGGCGCCGCCACCCACAGCCGAGGCGACGCTGACGCCGACGCGCATCTCGCGGCCGACCAGCGATGCGGAACGAGCCCGCGCGCTCGCCGC
>JBGTMF010000443.1:0-8286 GCA_041743795.1 Thermodesulfobacteriota bacterium
GGCACGCGCCTCGTCGACGCCGCGAACGTGCGGGGCGAGGGCGCCGAGGTCGGTGAGGCCCTCTGCAAAAAGTGTCTGCGCGATGGCGGCGAGCAGCAATGCGTCGGTGCCGGGCCGGATGAAGATATGTCGATCCGCTGCGGCGGCTGTGCGGGTGCGTTTCGGATCGACGACGACGCAGCGCCCGCCACGGCTCTGCAGGTTGCGCAGGCGGCTCGGGAAATCCGGCACGGTCCACAGGCTGCCGTTCGATTCGAACGGATTGGCGCCGAGAATCAGCAAGAAGTCGCTGCGATCGATGTCGGGGACGGCGACGGTGGTGTACGAGCCGAACATCAACCCAGACGCAAGCTGCTTGGGGATCTGGTCGACGGTGCTGGCGGAATAAATGTGCGGCGTATGCAGCGCCCGCAAAAAGACGCGGGAATAGAGGCCGAGGCTCCAGTTGTGGACGCTGGGGTTGCCGAGGTAGACGGCGATGGACTCGCGGCCGTGCTCGTCGATGACGGCGGAGATGCGCTGCTCGATTTCGGCGAAGGCCTCATCCCACGTCGCCGTCACATGCACGCCGTCACGCTTGATCAGCGGCTGCCGCAAGCGGTCCGGGTCGGCATGCAGCTCGGTGATTGCCGGGCCCTTCGGGCAGATGAAACCGTTGCTGAACACGTCGTCGTCGTCGCCGCGCACGGATTCGATGCGATCGCCGTCGACTTCGATGGCGAGGCCGCAGGTCGCCTCGCAGAAAGGACAGATTCGATAGCGCATCTCGGGCATCATCGCTCCTCGCGGGAAAGTGCTCCATCGATTGCACGACAATCGCGACGGGGCAACGCTGGTTCCGTCGGCCGATGGCAAACTGGACTGCTCGGTGGCTACGCCGCGCCCCTGCCGAGCTGGAAACCCGGGGCGGAATCCGTCAGGGTTTGGTGCCTGTCGTCGCTGTATTCGTGGCGCGGCGCGGGCGAAACTGGAGGTGCTGATGAGACTACCTCGCGCGATCACTCGAACGACGTTGGTACTTCTCGGCCTCGGCCTGGCCGTCGGCATCGTCGAGGTCGGGTTGGCGTTTGTCGATATCGGCTCGCCGCAACGCGCCACCGAATCATACCGGCGCATGCACTACCTCTATACCGAGACGGGGCTCGGGAAGTGCTACCCGACGGATCCGCGCGGCTACTTTCCCTACGATCTCCGCAAGCAGGAGGATCTCGAGCGACTAGGGGCGATCGTCACCGACGTTACCGACCTTCCCGAGGCCTGGACGACGGATGAGAAGGTGGCGTTTCTCCGCGACAAGGCGCCACACTGCAACAATATCGAGTTGGTTCCCCTCAACAGTGGCCCCGACCCCGAGCGAGAGCGCAAGGCCCTGATCATCGGCGACTCGTTCGCGTTTGGAGAAGGGCTGCGTCTCGAGGACACCATCGGCTTCGTCCTGGCGGACCGCTATCCCGACGTCAACTTCGTCAACATGGCGTGGCCCGGAACGTCGATCAACACCATTTTTGACGTCGAAGAGACGCCGGGCGATGTCGACACAGTCCTCTACTTCTACAACATCAACGATATTGCCAAGACGGACGACCTGAAGCAGCGGCGGGACGCGCTGCACGATGCGATCCGCGAATCGGAACGCTACTGGACGGCGCCCTCGACCCCCGGGCCGTGCAGTTGGTTCGCCACCTGCCGGTTGGTGCGGTACCGCGAATGGGAACTGCGCCGCAGTGAAAAGACGATCGACTACTTTCTCGATCTTTATTTTGGCGACGAGAATCGCCAACCGCGGGCGGCGAGCTTCGATCGAATTGCCGAGATGCACGAAAACCTTTCGCGCCGGAACATCCGCTTCGTAGTCGTTATGTTCCCACTTTATTACAAAGCACCATTCGCATCGTATCCCCTCGAGCCGATTCACCTACTGCTCGCCGACGTGCTGCGGCAGCGCGATGTCGAGTTCATCGACCTCCTGCCTGCTTTCGAGCGCTACCCCTGGTGGCATCGCTTTACCGTGCACCCGCTAGACCGCCACCCCAGTCGCCGAGCGATCCAATTGACCGCCGAGTACCTCGAGGGTCAGTTGTACTTCGAAGACGGCTGAAGATTGTCGCGGGCGTCCCTTTGGCCGGGCCGGCGGAGCTGCTATGGGGTTGGATCGCCCAAATTCCAGGAGGTTTTCCAGGTGTCAGACGAGAAGGTCACGGTCGAGGCGGAGTTCACGGTAGCGGCGCAAATCGAGGCGCGCGCCGCCCATCCCGAATTGGAGAACAAGGTGCTGCTGGTGCACGACGACCGGTCGTGGACCTACCAGCAGTACCGCAACGAGTCGGTGCGCATGGCGCAATTCCTGCGGCGCCGGCTGGGTCCGATCGACGCCGAGCGGCCGGGGCACGTGGCCATGCTGCTCGACAACCATTTGGAGTTACTCGCGCTGTTCGGTGGATCGGCATACGGCGGCCTCACCCTCTTCGGCGTCAATACCGGGCTGCGCGGCGAGGTTCTCTCCGGTGTCATCAACCAGTCGGGCGCCCGCGTGCTCGTCGTTGACGAGAGGCTCTACCCGGAGGTCGAGAAGGTTCGCGAATCGCTGGACACGGTCGCAGCGGAGAACATCCTCATCCTGCCGACACAGGGCGGCGTGGTGGAGCCGAGCATGGACCTGCACGCGGCTTTGCAGTCCGAGGTCGGCGCCGCCGATTCCTCGCTAGAGGCGCCGTCGGTCGGCGTCACCATGGAGAGCAATCTCATGGTGATCTACACCTCCGGCACTACCGGGCTACCGAAGGGCATCAATAACAACAACATGAAGTTGTGCTTCATCGGCGCCGCCGTGTCGGATGGGCTGGGCATCACGAAACACGATCGCGGCTACGCGTGCATGCCGCTGTTTCACTCGAACGCGATCTTCGTAGGATTCATGCCGGCGTTCTGGGCCGGCGGCAGCATGGCGATTCGCGAGAGATTCAGTGCCAGCCGATTCGTACCCGATGTGCTGCGCAACGGCGTGACGATGTGGAACTACGTTGGTGAGCCGGTGCATTACGTCCTCTCGGCGATCGAGAAGGAATACGGCGGCGACGAGGCGAGGATCCTCGCCGAGGTGGCCAACCATCCCGACAACCACCTGCGCTTCGCCGTCGGCAATGGCGCGTCGCCGCCGGACATCGACCGCTTCACCCGCTGGCTCGGAATGGAGGACATGTTCGAGTTGTACGGTTCGACGGAGGCGGCCATCAGCACCTTCCGCCGCAAGGGCGATCCGCGCGGTACGGTGGGCCAGATCACAGATCCGGCGGTGAAGATAATCTCGGAGTCCGGCACCGAGTGTCCGCCTGCCAAGCTGGGAACCAACGGCGAACTTCTCAACTACGAAGAGTGCGTCGGGGAAATCTGCCGCGTCGCGGCGGACGCGGCGCTATTTCAGGGGTACTTCGGCAACGAGGACGCCACCTCGCAGAAATACCGCGACGGAGTCTACCACTCGGGCGATCTCGGGCACATCTTCGTGCGTGACGGTGTGCGTTTCCTGTATTTCGACGGGCGCACCGACGATTGGATCCGCAAGGATGGTGAGAACTTCTCCGCCGGTCAGGTGGGTCGTCTGCTCAGCGAGCATCCCGACGTCGCCTTGGCGGTCGCCTATGGCGTTCCTTGCGCCGTGTCGGATGAGTTGGTGATGGCGGCGCTGAAGATGCGCGACGGAGTCGGTTTCGACCCGCAACACTTCTTCGACTGGTGTGAGAGCCAGATCACCGACGCCAGCATGGATCGGAAATGGTTCCCCGACTTCGTCCGCATCGTGCAGGAGTTCGAGTTCACCGAGACGCAGAAGGTGCTGGTGCGCAATCTGAAGAAATCGCACTTCGACCGCCGCCGCTTGCCCGACGAGCCAATCTACTGGCGCCGACGCGGCGATCGCACGTTCCTGCCGTTCTCTTCCGCCGATTTTCAGAAGATCCGCAGCGAATTTGAAGCCGCAGAGCGGGTGCAGCTTCTGGATCGCTAAGTGTGATTCTGGCGTCGTCCCTTTTGGGGTGCGGCGACAGCCGTCGCTCAGGGGAGCGACAATGACTCAGGCGGCGTCGCGAGATCTCCAGTGAGCGGCGATGCGCAGTGCCCATGCGCCGATCAGCAGCAGGGACGGTGCGATGAATGGCGCCGAAACGACCGCGCGCGGCAGGTAGGAAAAGGTGAAGATGAACCAGATATAGTACGCTCCAGTCTTGTGCAGGCGCTGCCAATTGCGCGCGCCGAGGCGTTTCACGGCACCATCGAACGACGTGATCGCCAGCAGAAAGACGAACACATACGCCAACCCGCCGCCGACGATCGTCGGCGTATCGAGGGCGAAGTCGGGAGCGATTTGAAGTAGGCGCAGGATGGCGCCGAGGTGCACCAGGTGGGACAGTGCGAAGGACAGTCCGAGCCAGCGGCGATGGCGCATCATCCAGCGAGACCAAGCAGCCGGGCGCAGCCGCAGTAGGCTCGATGCCGTGAATGCGGCGGCGAAGAAGAGCACGGAGATGCGCGCCGTCTGTCGGATGACCAGGCGTGTGCCTTCCTCGCCGGCGCCTAAGACGACGTGGGCGTGAACGATCGCGGCGGCGATGAGCAACGCCGCCGCGAGCAAGATACGCGGGCCATTCGCCGCCCCAGAGGTCGCCATGGCGCGGAAGTTTCCGCGACGACGGCGGGGTTCGCAAGGAACTTGTACAAATGGCGAAACGCGGCGTCGAATCGCAAGAATATCCTTGCCAAACGGACAAGGTGCGTGAGACCTTGGCGAGATACGTGCGGTCCGCTGCTGGCTATGCTGTGGGATATGCCAGGGCGGCTATTTCAGACACTCGAAGACTCGGAGGATGCAATTCTATGCGGAAATTATCACAGCGGACCGGTATTGCCGGTTGTTCTGGTCGAACTTCCCGATACCGGCAGGCAGTGGCTGCGTTTCTGGCAGCGATGTTTCTCGGTGCTACGCCGGGCATGGCCGCGACCTTCGTCGTCGACGACGACGGCACCTACGACGCGGTGACGGATGACTGCGATGGCGCGGACGCCGCCTACACGGTGATCCAAAGCGCCATCGACGACGCGGCCGAGGGAGACACCGTCCTAGTCTGCCCCGGTACCTACAACGAGAGTCAGGTCGTCGTCGCCAAGCGCATCACCGTGCAGGGCTCGGGCGCGGCGACCACGATCATTGACGGTGGCGGTGGCTTCGGCATCCCGTCGATCGGCATGGTGCGTCTCGTCCCCGTAGCCGGCACCGAGGATCTCGTCTTCGACGGATTCACCATCCAGAATCCACCGGCGACGACGTCGGAAACCGCCAACCGAATGAACCTATTCGCCGCCTCACCGTTCGATGTGAACATCATCGTCACCAACAACGTGATCATCGGATCGGGCAATCCAGCGCACGGCCTGAACTACACCGTGTACACCTCGGGGCCCATCGCTGGTCAACCGGCGATCGACACGTTCATCTTCCAGTACAACGAGGTGCGCGATGCCGGATCGAATTCGATTCTGATCGAGCGCCACGCCGGGCCGACCGACGTCAGTTTCAATACTTTGGATCGCGGCGTTCGTGCGCCGCAGGGAATCACGGCCTACGTCAACATGAGCCACTCGGGTACGACGATTTCCTCGCTACAGCGGGTCAGCAACAACACCATCAACATGGCCAACGATCCGGGCCCGTATACGATCACCAACGCCAGTTCGGCGATCGGCTTCATCGGCGGGCTGACTGGATCGACGGTCGGCAACTTCACCAATGTCGAGATCACCGGCAACACGATCACCGGCCTCGAATCGTACCGGCGCGGCATCGTGCTCTCCAACAACATCAGCAGCCTCGCCAATACGGCGAATGGAACGATCGCCAACGCGATCATCTCCTGCAACACGATGACCGGTCCGGCGGGTTCTCCGCAGGAGGGGAGTATCGGTATTCGCCTCGTCGGCAACATCCCGTCGCCGACGATTGCGAACAACGAGATCGACAGCGTCGATGTAGGCTTCCGCGCGGAAAACGTCACCAACGGGGTCGCCAGCGGTGTCGTGTTGAGCGAGAACAGCTTCGTCGATACGGATACGTTCGCGGTCAATTGGCAGTCCACCGAGGTGATCGACGCTGAACTCAATTGGTGGGGGTCTGATACCGGGCCGACGGAGCCGAGCAACCCGGGCGGCACGGGCGGCATCATCGGCGCGACCGGCGGCCCCATCGGCTCCGGCGTCATCGACTACAGCCCCTGGCTCGGTACCGGCAACGACGGTGACCCCAGCCCGTGTTTCGTACCCGAGGCGAGCGGCGAGTGCGTCGAAGTCGGCATCTGCGACGAGATCGACGGTTGTTCCGAGGCACCGGTTGCCGACGGCACTCCCTGCGATGGCGGCCAGTTCACTTGTACCGCCGGTGCCTGCGGTGGTTCGCTGTTTCCCATCGTCCTCAACCGCGCGATCCTCAAGGCGCACACCGGCAATGGCCAGCCGAATGGCCGAGTCACCGCAGGCGCCATCGTCAATGACAACGACACCAGCGGCACCTTGGAGGCCGCCTTGTTGGCCAACAGCGTCACCGTCCAGGTCACCGATTCGGCCGACTTCGACGCGACGCGAGCGCTGACCAACTGCGAGGCCAAACGCGGACTGATACGCTGCCGCAGCCTGGATCGAAAGACCAAGGCGATCTTCCGCTTCCGCCCGGTCGGCCCCTACCTTTATACGATGCGACTGTCGTTGAAGGGTCTGACCACTATCGAGACGGGCAGTGCCGGGCCGGTCGGTCCAGTGACGGTGGTTCTCGATCAGGGACTCGGAACGCGCAGCGACGTCATCGGCGACCTCGTCGCCTGCACGCCGCGCGGCTCGTGGAAGCTCGCTTGCATCGAGCGTTGATCGGCCTCCGCGGCTGACATCAGGGCCCGCCGGGAGAATTCCGGCGGGCCCTTCTTTCTGGTTGTCATTGCGACCGCTTTTCTCGCCGGCGGTGGCTGCTATGGTGGCGCCGATGTTGAAACGGGGCCTGCTCGTTGTGGTGGCGCTTCTCGCCATCGCCTGTATCGCCGCCATGGTTCTCCTGGTGCCGGCACATCTCGATATCCGGCGCGCGCGGCCACCGCTGCCGCCGATTGAGACGGTGCGGACGGCGGTCTCAGCGGTGGCCGACCCGCCGGTGCGACTGACTTGGATCAACACCTCGTCGCAGGCGATGCCGCGGTCGTCGGTTCTCGGCAGTGGCGATCCGCATCCGCAGCGACCCTACCGCCTCAGTCACAGCGCGTTCGCCGTCGAGTGGAGCGACGGCCGCATCCTGCTGATCGACAGCGGCATGACACGCCCCCAGGCGATTGCCTTCGGCGCCATGGCTACCTGGATCGGCGCCGAGCCCCTCGTCGTCTACACGACGGTTGCCGAAGCGCTGGGCGAGCGGGCGGCCGACGTTGCCGGTATCACCTTTACGCATCTGCACGTCGATCATGTCGACGGCGCCGGCGAACTCTGTACGCCGGGCGAACCGGGGCGGATTGCCGCGTTTCTCAATGACGCGCAGCTGCACCAGACGAATCACACGACCGGCGCCGCGCTCGATTCGGTGCGGCGACTGGAGTGTCTGCGGCTGGTCGAAACCGGAGCTGCCGGTTTGCTTCCGCTGGAGGGGTTCTCCGGTGTCTTCGTCATTCCGGCGGCGGGCCACACACCGGGGTCGCAACTGGTCGTCGTGGCGTTGGGCGACGGAGAGCAGCGGCGTGGGGTGGTGTTCAGCGGCGACACCGTCAACAACATCGACGGAGTCAACTTCGACGTCGGCAAGCCGGCGATATACAGCGCGTTGATCGTTCCAGAGCACGATGAGCGCCTGGGCGAAGTGCGGCGCTACCTGCGATCGCTGCGCGACCACGCCGGCTTCGAGTTGCTGGTGTCGCATGATGAGGCGGCGCTCGAGGCAAGCGGCATCGAGCGCCATCTGTCGGTCGCGCGCAGGTGAGCGAATGTCGCTGCTGGAGACGCTGGATCACATCGTCGTCGCGGTCGCCGACCTCGAACGAGCGGTGGCCGACTACGAGGCGATCCTCGGGCGAACCGCGGCGTGGCGCGGCAGTCATCCGGGGCAGGGGACCGAGAATGCGCTGTTTCCGCTCGCCAATGGTTACGTCGAGCTGCTGACGCCGAGTGGCGCGGGGCCGACGGGCGACATTCTGCGCCAGCGCCTGGCGGAGCGAGGTGAGGGGCTGGTCGCCCTGGCATTCGGCACCAAAGAGGCGGACGCATTCGAGG
>JBGTMF010000444.1:0-6350 GCA_041743795.1 Thermodesulfobacteriota bacterium
AGCCCTCGGCGAAGCGGCGCGGCAGCGCTGCCCCGGCGCACTCGCCGTCGTCTTCTACGGCTCGTGCCTGCGCAACTCCGACGACCCCGACGCGCTCCTCGACCTCTACGTGCTCGTCGACGCTTACGAGACGACCTACGATCGCCGCTTGCTGGTGTGGCTCAATCGCTGGCTGCCGCCCAACGTCTTCTTCGTCGCCGTCGAGGCCGACGGCGCAACGCGACGCGCCAAATACGCCGTCGTCACGATATCCTCATTCCTCTCCTTCATGGCCGACACCACCCGTGAGTCGTATTTCTGGGGCCGCTTCTCGCAGCCCTCGGCGGTCGTCTATGCCGCCTCCCCGGAGGTGGTGCGATCACTCGCAGCGGGACTCGCGACCGCCGTCGAGACCTTCGTGCGCAACGCGCTGCCGCTCGTCCCGCCCAGTTTTTCGGCGCACCAGCTGTGGGTCACGGGGCTCTCGCATAGCTACGACACCGAGCTACGCGCCGAGGGGCCCGACCGGTCGGAGTCTCTCTTCTCCACCTTCAACGACTACTACCTGGCGGCGACGCCGCTGGCGCTGGCGGCGATGCCCTTCCCAGTCGAGAGCGACGGCACGGGATGGAAGGTCGCGATAGCCGCGGCCGAGCGTGCCAGCCGCCTGCGCGAGTGGCGCCGGCGCCGCGTCTACTCGAAACTGCTTTCGCTCCTGCGTATCCTGCGCAACGCTTACACCTTTGATGGCGGACCCGAGTATGTGATGTGGAAGATCGAGCGACATGGCGAGTTTCGTTTCGACAAGAGTTGGCGATCCAAGCCGGTGCCGCTGTTCGCGCTCGTCCGTGAGGTGTGGCGAGCGTGGCGGGCCGGTGCGTTCCGTTGAGGGCGGCCGTAGACAGCGGCGGCGGCGAGGTGAATAGGCAGTGGACGCGGAGGAGCGCAAGAATGAGCTACACGGTTATCGGATGCGAGCCCGGCCGGATGGTCAGTCGCGCCGACCTTCGTCCGGGGAAAAGATGACCGTGCGAATTGGCGTACTCTCCAATCTGCGCGCCGACCAGAAGCATTCGAAGATTCAGCGGGTCGTCGATCTGCTCTCGCGCTACCCGGAGGTATTCCACCTCGAAACAGCCAATGGGGAAGATGTCGGTCCCGCCATGGAAGAGATGGAACGCCGTGCAATCGACGTTCTCGTTCTCAACGGCGGCGATGGCACCGTCCAACACGCTATGACCTACCTGCTGCGACGCGATGGCGACGCGTGGCAGCCACGGCTGGCGCCGCTATGTGGAGGACGAACGAATACCATCGCCGGCGATCTCGGTGCACGGCGCAACCCCGTACTAGGGCTTGCCGCCCTCATCGACACCGTCGCTGCCGGACGGATAGCGGAATTGGTCGTCGCGCGACCTGTGCTTCGCGTGGACATCGAGGAAGGCGTGCAGTTCGGTATGTTTCTCGGATTCGGTATGCTCCACCGCGCCGTGAGTTTTGTTCACGAGTCGCTTCCCGAGGGCAAGGCGCGGGGGAGTCTGGGAGCCGGCATCGTCACGGCCGCGCTGGTCGTGCGCGCGGCAATGCAGCGCGACGCCGGGGGGATCCTGACGTCCGACGACATTGAGCTGGACCTCGATGGAGACCACTTCGCCATGCGTCCGCTGCGGCTTGCCATGGTAACGACGCTGCGCCGCCTCTTCTTCGGGATCAACCCATTCTGGGGCAATGAGGCGGCGCCATTGCGGACGACGCTCATCGAGGCGCGTGCCCGACAGGTCGGTCGGGTGGCCATATCGATTTTGCGCGGACGGCCGGGGCCGATGGTCCGTTCGGAGAACGGCTATCACTCTCGCAACGTCGCCGAGGTCAACCTGACGTTGGACGGCGGCCTGATTCTCGACGGCGAACTATTCGACCCGATCCCCGGACGCCGGGTGCGGGTTACCGCCAGTCAGGCGGTGGTCTGGCTGCGCGCGTGATCGCTCAGTTGATGGCGTTCGGTTCGCCGAGCGAAAACGGCGCGATCTCGGCGTCGAAGCGCTCTCCGTCATCCGTGACCATTTGATAGCTCCCGTGCATGGTGCCGAACTGGGTTCGCAGGGGGCAAGCCGAGGTGTAGGTAAAGGACTGACCCGACTCGAGGCGGGGTTGCTCGCCGATGACTCCGGGACCGCGCACTTCCTGGACCTGCCCTTCGGCGTCCGTGATGATCCAGTGCCGGCTGACCAGTTGGGTCGGTTTCGATCCGAGGTTGGCGACCTCGACCGTGTAGATGAAGAACCACTCTTCGTTCTCGGGGTCGGAGCGCTCGGCAACGTATCGCGAGTGGACTCGGACGCGGATGCCTCTGGTAGTGGCTTCGGAGTGGAACACGGTCTCGCGCTATCGTCTGATGTCGGTTTCGCCAATAGGTATCGAACAAATCTACGGGGGCGAGCGGCGCGCGTCAATCAGAACACCACCAGATAGGTGGCGACGACGGCGGCGCCGCCGATGGCGATGGCCCCGATCAGCCATGTCCGGGAGCGACTCGCCGGGCCGGCTGCTTCGGCGGAGCTCAGGCAGGGCGAACAGACTGCACGCCGAGTCGTCCAACCCATCACCAGCTCGACGCATTCTCCGCAACACAGCGCGCCGCATTCGGCACATAATCCGGCCGCCGGCGCGTGGCAGTAGACGCAGTAGTCGTCGTCCGGGGTGAAGGTTTCCAGACCGGTCATCGGCCGGCGACAGGAAGCGGCTCGATGTTCTTTTCCCGCAGTAGCTTGAGGAGCCTCTCGGGGCCGCCGTTGGTCATGATTTCCTGAAACTGCGAGCGGAAATTCGCCACCAGGCTGACCCCTTCGATGACCACGTCGATGATGCGCCATTCATCGTTCTTCTTGCGCAAACGGTAATCCACAAGAATGTTGTCTGATCCACTGCGCACGACAGTGCTCTTCACCGTCACGTCGCCCCGTTTCTCCTGGCGCTCGGAGAGCACGCGAACCTTCTCGTTGCGGTAGTTGTCGACATTGTCACCGTAGGTGTCCGACAGGTGCTTCTTGAACTCCTTCTTGAACTCGCTCTTCTGAGAATCGGACAGTTTGTTCCAGTTGCGCGCCATGACCAAGCGGGAGAGCGTATCGAAGTCGATGTGCCGATAGATGGTCTCCTCGACCTGCGCCTTCTTCTCTTCCGTGCCGAGGGATTTGTCGCGCAGAATATCCAGGACGCGTTGCGACACCGAATCGACGACCTCTCGCGGCGTCTCTTGCGCGGCGGCGATCCCTGTCATGCAGGCGGTCAGGGCGATGGCGAGAAGGGCGGCGGTGTGACCGCGCTTCGTTCTCCGGCCGTCACCCTTCATCATCGTCGAGTTCGTACAAGTCGTCGTCGATCTCATAGAGGTCTTCCTCGGTTTCGTCCTCCGCCATGTCGCGGATCAGCGCGGCGCGGCGCTGGCCGTACGCGTCGCGCAGGAATACGTAGAAGTCGAGGGCGGCCTTGCGAGCGTTCTCGATGTCGCCATCGGCGAGAGCCCGCGAATTGACCACATCCAGCGAAGCGTAACTCAGGGTGGCGTAGAATGGAGCGAAGTACCAGTAGACGGATAGGAAGCCGTCGCCTGCGAGACCGACCGCGTCGCGCGGATTGGACGGTCCGTACAGCGGCAACACCAGGTACGGGCCTGCCGGAACGCCCCAAACCGCCAGCGTCTGTCCGAGGTCTTCGTTTTGCAACTCGAGTCCCATTCCGCTTGCCGGGTCGCGAAAACCGAGAATTCCAACCGTCGTGTTGATCGCAAAGCGGGCCGTCTCTTCACCGGCCGCCCGCCACTTCCACTGCAGGATGTCGTTGATGGCGACGATCGGAAAGCGCAGGTTGTTGTCGAAATTGCGCAGGGATTCGCGCAGCAACGCTGGCGTAATCGCCGTCCAGCCGCGGGCGATCGGCCGCAGAATGTACTTATCCAAGCCCTCGTTCAACGCGTGTGTTTTGCGATTGATCCCCTCGATGGGGTCACCGTCGGTCTGACCTGGCGCGGCGAGAGGCAGCGCCGCGAGGAGAAGTCCAAAAAGGACGACGCGCCGAGCCACGTCCATGACGTGGCGGCGCCGGTGTTGCGCGTGGGCAGCGATCATCGGCGGGACACCTATTCTTTGCTCTCGATGTTGGTGTTGTGGATGAGCTGGCCGATCAACCGTTCGAGCACGACGGCCGACTCGACGAACTCGATCTCCTCGCCATCCTGCAAGAAGATCTCCTCACCACCGAGTTGTAGCGACACGTAGCGATCGCCGAGGACGCCTGATGTGACGATCGATGCGGAAGTATCGACCGGAAGTTCGAGTTCGGAACCGACCGAAAGCCAGACGCGGGCGCGGTAATCGTCGTCCAGCTCGATGGACTCGACCTGGCCGACGCGAACGCCCGAGATGACGACCGGCGATCGCGTTTTCAGGCCGCCGATCTCGTCGAAATTGGCGTAGATGGTCATCGTGTTTTCGCTGCGAATGGATGCGCCGCCGAGTTGCACGGAGAGGTAGCCGATGGCGGCGATGCTGGCGATGACGAAGAGCCCTACGGCGGTGTCGCGCGACGGATTGGATTTCATTCTCACACACCCCACAAGGCGGTTATGAAGTAGTCGAAGATGAGGATGGAGACCGACGCCTCGACTACGGTTGCCGTCGTCGCCGAGCTGACACCTTGCGAGGTCGGTTTGCAGGTGTAGCCGCGGTACGTGGCGATCAACCCGACCAGCACGCCGAAGCACAGCGCTTTGAGGAAGCTGCCGGCGATGTCGTCGCGAAAGGTGACGCCGGACTCGAGGCCGGTGATGTAGCTACCGGGGTCGACGCCCCAGTGGACACCGACCAGGTAGCCGCCGGCGATACCGCAGACGATGAATAGCGCCGACAGCAAAGGCATCACGAAAATCATGGCGAGCGCCTTCGGCATGACGACGAAGTGGAGCGGGTTGATGGACATCATGCGCAATCCGTCCAGCTGTTCGGTCGCGACCATCGTACCGATCTCGGCCGTCGTCGCCGAGCCGGCCCGCCCGGTCGTGAGCAGTGCGGTCAGGACCGGACCGAGTTCGCGGATCAGGCTGAGACCGACGACGGTACCGAGCGAATCAGTCGCGCCGAATCGCTCCAGGGTGTTGTAGCCCTGAAGACCGAGGACGGCGCCGACGGCGAGGCCGCAGACGCAGATGATGATCAAGGAGAGGACGCCGAGGTAGAACACTTCATCGACGAAGCGGCGGATGCGGATCGGGCGCCGGAAGATCTCGCCGCTGAGGCCTGCGGCGAAAACCGTAACGCGGCCGATCTCCTGAACGAAAATGGTCGATCGCGCACCGAGGGTGGCTAGGAAGGAGAGCATCAGAGTTGCGCTCCCGGTCGACGCTCGACCGCGTGGATCAGATCGTCCGGGTCGTTGCGATCGGCGGTGAGAAAGGCTTTGACGCGGGGATCCGTGTGGTGTTGCAACTCCTCGCGGGTTCCCGTGACCACGGTGTCGGGCAGCAGGATCATGATCCTGCCGGCCATCCGCATGGTTGAATCGACGTGGTGGGAGACGATGACGATGGTGATGCCACTGCGCTGGTTGAGCTCCACAAGAAGGGCCTCTACCTGGCGCGTCGAGATCGGGTCGAGGCCGGAAAAGGGCTCATCGCAGAGGAGGATGAGCGGGTCGCGGATAATCGCCCGCGCCAGTGCGACGCGTTTCCGCATGCCTCCCGAGAGCTGGTTCGGCAGTAGGGTATCGACGTCGCTCAGGCCCACCGCATCGAGATGTTCGTGGACACACTCGCTGATGGCGGATTCGCCGAGATCGGTGTGCTCGCGCAGGGGCAGGGCCAGGTTGTCGAAGACAGTGAGCGAATCGAGCAGGGCGCCGCCTTGGAACAGCATCCCCAGTTTCTGGCGGACGGCGCGCAGTTGGCGTTCGCGCAGATCGGTGATTTCCTCGCCATCGACGAAAATCTTGCCCGCGACCGGCTGGATCAGTCCGCCGATCAGGCGCAGGATGGTGCTCTTGCCCGAACCGCTGCCGCCGAGGATGACCGAAATGTTGCCCGCGGCAAACGAGCAGCTGAGTTCCTCGAACACCGGCCGCTCGCCGAAGGCCATCGTCACGCGATCCAATCGCAAGTGGTTTTCCGAGTCGCTCATAGTCGAATCAGCGTAGGATAACTGAGGGTGGCGAGTTGTCGAGCCGCTCCGGTAGACACGCCGCCGGGCGAATCAACTGCTGACGCCGAGTTGTTCCTCGAGCGCCTGCATCCGCCGTTCCAGTTCGGCGACGCGGTCGGTCAGCGCGCTGACCAGGTCGCGATCGACCGAGCGGGCCGGGCTGGGCATGGCCGCCGGCGC
>JBGTMF010000445.1:0-2152 GCA_041743795.1 Thermodesulfobacteriota bacterium
GCCCGCGCGACCTCGCCGTCGGCTGCGTCCCCTGCTCCGTCCAATGTCGCGACGTACGTCATGGCGGCGTTGCGCTGGGCGGCGAACGCCTCGTCGTAACGCCCCTGCAATGCCTCCAGCTCGGCGGCGTGTCCACTGCGCTCGACGCCGGCCAAGGTCGCCTGGTTGAAGAAGATCGGCGGCGCCGTGAACAGGTAGAAGACGAACACGAGGATGCCGATCAGTAGGATGACGAACTGCATGGGGATCTTGAACATCCCGTTGAACAGCAACCCCAGCCGGCTTTCGCTCAGGGATCGACCGGACAAGTAGCGCTGCACCTGCGACTGGTCGGTGCCGAAGTAAGCCAACGCCAGGAAGAAGCCGCCACTGATGCCCGACCAGAAGTTGTAGCGGGTATTGGGGTCGAGATCGAAGGAGACGACATTCATCCGGTCGAGCGCGCCGGCGACCTGCAACGCCGACGATAGCGACACCTCCGCCGGCAGGCGGACGATGACGACCGCTGCGGCGACAGCCATGCCCGACAGCATGACGATCATCTGCCCCTTCTGGGTCTGGCTCACCGCGCGCGTGCCGCCGGAGACCGTGTAGGCAATCACCACCAACCCGATGCCCCAGATGGTCGCGTTGAGTTGCCATCCTAGGATAGCGCTGAGGATGATCGCCGGCGCATAGATGGTGATGCCGGCTGCCAGTCCGCGCTGGATGAGGAACAACACCGCGCCGAGTGTGCGCACGCGGCCGTCGAAGCGGTGCTCGAGATACTCGTAGGCTGTGTACACCTTGAGCCGGTAGTAGATCGGCACGAAGACGGCGCTGATGACGATCATCGCCAGCGGTAGGCCGAAGTAGAACTGCACGAAGCGCATGCCGTCTTCGTACGCCTGCCCGGGGGTCGACAGGAACGTGATCGCACTCGCCTGCGTCGCCATGATGCTCAGTCCGATGGTCGGCCAGCGCAACGTGTTGCCGCCGCGGAAATAGCCCTCCATGTCGGTGACGTCACGCGTCTTCCACGCGCCGTAGGCAACGATGAAGGCAATCGTGCCGACGAGGACGACCCAATCGAGTCCGCTCACGCCGCCCACCGCGTCAGCGCGTAGAAGAGAAGGACGAGCCCCGCCAACTCGACCACCAACAGCACGTAGAGATTGCGCCAGCTCGACAGCAGCGGTGGCGGCGCGTCGCGCTCGCGGTCGCCGTCGGTCACTGTCGGTCGCCGGCCAACAGGTTCGCCAACAGCCGGTAGGCGCCGGGTACTCCGGCGGGAAGCTGCCGAAAGAAGGCCAATCCTGTGTAGACGTAGCGCCCTTTGCCGTGCGCGGCGACGAGCAGACTGCCGAGCAGCTCCTCCTCCTCGGGATCGGCGGCGGCAAAGACGGCGCGGTAGCGATCGTCCCACGTCTCCGCGAAGTAGAGCCCGCGCTCCTGCACCCATCCGTCAAAATCGGCCGCGGTGATCTGGTTCGGCCGCCGCAGCACCACATCTTCCGCCGCCAGCAGCCGCATCGTCGCCGTCTCGTCCGTGACCCGGCCGCTGCCCAGCTGCAGCGGATAGGGACCGATGGCGACATCCAGCGGCGCCCAGCGACTGTGGGTGTTGTACTGCACGACGAGCGTGCCGCCGTCTTCGACGTAGCGCATCAGGCGCGTGTGTGCGTTGCGCACAGCCTCGCTCGTGTTGTAGGCGCGGATGCCGACGAGAATCGTCGCGTATCGGCTGAGATCTCCGCCGCGCAGGGTTTCGTCGTCGACCGATTCCACATCAAAACCGACGCTGCGCAGATCGTCGGCGACGGTGTCGCCGGAGCCGGGGATGTAACCGACCGGACCCTTTGGCGGCTGCAGCGCCAGCGGCACCAGCCGCAGCGACGCCGGCCGAAGCACCCGCTGCAGAGGGATATGCTCGTAGTCGATGACGTCTTCGCGCAGCGACCACGCCTTTCCGTCGATGGTAACCAGCGGAGCGATATCGATGCTGGTCGCCCCGGGCGGTGGCGTCACGGCGAAGCGCACGGTCTCCTCGGAATCCACGCGCGCCAAGTCGATGACGACCTCCGACGGCTCGCACTTCCATCCGCCGGGCCGGCGCAGCGAGACGACGCCGCGGTGGTCGTCGCGACCAGCGCGCACGCGCAGGCTGACACCG
>JBGTMF010000446.1:0-2582 GCA_041743795.1 Thermodesulfobacteriota bacterium
GGCAGACGGCCGCGGCGTTCTCCGGCGTGCACTCGACCTCCGGATCGTCGACGCAGCGCAACACCTCGCCGCAGGCGCCGTTCGGGCAGTCGTTACCGTCGCTGGCGCTGCACAGACCACCCTCGCGCGGGCCGCCCTTGCAACGATCCATGAGGTCGCCGCATTTCGACCCTGGACAATCCGTCTCGCAAGACCCAGCGGGACAGTCGTGCTCCCTGCAAGGGATGAAGAGACTATCGCCGCTGCACAGCAACCTTCCTTGGCACTCTGAGCCGGGGCAGTCGATATCGGCAGTCTCGATACTGCAAGGAATCTGGCGGTCGTTTGCACAGCGAAAGCGCACATCACAGTCGCCGTTCGGACAGTCGTTATTGGCGGCGTCGCAGGCGCCGCCATCGTTCGTTCCCCCGTCGCATCGGGCGGGAGCGCAGAGCAGTCCCGCGTTCACGCCGCCGGCGCAGCGCTTCGGCGGATTCGACGAGCAGAGGACCGGGCAATTGGCGTCGCCGGCGCAGGCGTTGCCTACGTTCGCGCCGCCCTGGCAGACGTTCTCGCCCGGCACCGAGGCGACGGGTTCCATCCCCGGCGGCGAGATGTTGGGCTGGCTCACCTTGTTGACGATCGCGTTGCCGACCCACAGGCCCGAGAGCGCCGACTGATCCTCGAGACCGGGTGAGGTGGTATCCATCTTGTCGGCGGTCAGCGGCAGCAGCCATTGGGTTCCATTGCTGCGCACCGACACAACCGTGCCGAGTTGCTCTTTCCCCGGGGGGAAGTCGCCGCGGCGCACGGACAGGCGCACCGAACGAACGGTGCCGGCGCCGATCTCGACCGTGTAAGGGTTCGGCAACTGCGGCCACTCGAAGGTACCGACGGGCGGATCGGTGGGATCGACGGGCGGATCGGTGCGAATATGGAAGATCGACAACGGCACGGTGTCGGGTTCGCCCAGGTCCTGGATCTCGACCGTGACCGGCTCGTCGCTCATGTTCGTGATGCGCACGGTATGCTCGGTGACGCCGCGGGCGTAGGCGAGGCCATCGGTGGTGGGCGCATCCACAGCGAGCGGCGCGATGAAGCTCGAGCCCTGGCCGGAGTACACCTGATAGGCCTCGCCGTATCGCATCTCCTCGACGTCGGGAACGGCGATGCGCTGCCAACGGCCGGTCGGCAGAAGCTCGAAGACCGGCTGACCGCGGTGCGCGGGCGACGGCCCGAAGTAGCTGTCGAACGTCGGCGGATTGACTTCATCGACAGGGAAGCCGACCAGATTGAAGGCGTTCGGTTGCCAGTTGATGATCGGCACCAGCGGGCGCCCGGTCACCTCGAAATCGGGGGCTGCGCCGCCGAGGTGAACGAGAAAGCCGCGGTTGCCCTCGACGCTCTCGAGAGTGCTGAGGAACGCATCGGGTTGGTCGGCCGGGATGTAGACGAGCCAGCCGGGCGGCTTGAGCTCCGGCCGCAACACCTCCTCGGGATTCTGGATGAACTCCGGGCCGCCGGTCTCGAAGGCGCGCGTCCACACCGAGACGACCGGCAGGCCGGCGAACACGACGGCGGGATCGGTGTCTTGCGGTCGTAAGTGGAGGTAGATGGCGTTCCAACCGGGGACGAGCTCGAAGCTCTGCGTGTGGGTGGGCTCGTCCGCCCACGCCGGAGAAACCGTTGACAGGAGCAACGCCGCGACGAGGTACGATGCCGCGCGTCTCATCGCTTGGCCATCAAAGGGTTGGGTGCCTTCGGGTTGCGGATCGGGGACTCGTCCGCGGCGAATCCGAGAGCGGCGATCTGGCTTTCGTTCACTCGCACCTCGACTCCCGCCACCGCGCGATCGCGCAGCACGCGTTCGCGCTCGGCCCTGCGCTCCCGCAGCAGCCTGCCGCGGATCTCCTCCGCAACCACGGCGAGCGGCCGCGCTCGCTCTGGCTTCTTTTCGAGCAGCTTGACGACGTAGAAGCCTTCGTCGGTGGAGATGACGGGAGCCATCTGGCCGGGCTGATCGAGAGCGAACATCGCATCGAGCACCGCCGGCTCGAGCCGCGAGTCCGCTTGCCCCTTCTCCACCCAACCGATCTCGCCACCGCGGTAGCGACTGGCCTGGTCGTCCGAATGGCGGACCGCGAGGGGGCCGAAGTTCGCCCCCACCTGCGCGAGAGTCTCCTGGGCTTCTTGCTGTATCCGCTCCGCCTTGGCCCTGGCGGCCTCGCGCCGCTCCGGGGAACCCGTCGCCGGCGCCGCCAGGAAGACGATCGCGCCGTGCGCCGCCTCGGGAAGGGTGAACCGTTTCAGGTTCGAATCGTAATATGCGGCGATCTCGTCGCGGCCGACGGCGATCTCGGAAAGGGGCGCCTCGATCTTCTCGGTGCGATACCGGCCGGCCAGCGCATGCTTGACCTCACGACGCACTTCCGCGTCCTGAGCGTAGCCGGACCGCCGCGCGGCCGCCGCCAGCATCTCCAGCTCGACCATGTCGTCGAGCACCGAGCGCCCGAGGCGGGAGAGAGATTGCGCGCCCAATCCGCGGTGCGTCAGCTCTCGTTCGAGATCCGCCCGCTCGATCGTCTGGCCGTCCACCACCACCA
>JBGTMF010000447.1:0-4183 GCA_041743795.1 Thermodesulfobacteriota bacterium
CTGCGGCTCTACGCATGCACCGACCGCTCGCGCTGCCTCTTCGACACCTCGGCGCGGCGCCTGGTGCGCTCGCTCTCGAGCGGCGCCGACGGGCGCTTCTCGATCGACATCGGCGATGACGGCACGGCGGGAGCCTTGCTGCTTCTGGAATCGGACGTCGCTGCAGGAACCATCTATCGCAGCTTGTTCTTCGGACCCGCCACTGGTGTCTCAATCGACGGTCTCAACATTGATCCGCGCAGCGAGGCGATCGTGCGGCTGTTCCTCGCCAACGGCCTCGGATTGTTCTCCGACGACGGCATCCGCCAGCTGATCGACCTCATCCTCGCTGCCCTCGGCAGCCTCGACTTCAGCGGACTCGCAGCCGGCGCTGCCGCCGATCTCGCCACCGACACGGCAGGCGGCGACGCGGGCGTGCAGGCGGCCATCGAGGAACGTCGCTTCACGCCGACGCCCAGCCCTTCGTTCACCGCAACCCCGACCTCGACTCATACGCCTACTACGACGCCGACCGCGACGCAGACGAGCACCCCGACGCTGACTCCGACCGCCACCAACACGCCGACGGAAACGGCGACGCCGTCGTCGACGTTCACACCCTCGTCGACACCGACGATCACATCGACATCGACACCTTCGAGCACGCCGACGCCGACGCTGCCGCCGCTCAATATCGGCATCGAGGTCAATCCCGACCCGGTGCGGCCCGGCGAATCGATCGAAGTGAGCTTCACCCTCACCAACACCGGTGGCTCGCAGCTACTGAGCGTCTCGCTGTCGACCGTGCTGCCGCAGAACATCGAACCGTTCCTCAACACCGTGGCCAGCGGCCAAGCGCCCAGTTGCGTCCCCGGCGGGTCACCGCACTTCTGCCAGCCCGGCGCCACTCTCGTCTGGAACTTCATCGGGTCGCTACCGGCCGGAGAGAGCGTCACCTTCAGCTACGCCGCGGTCGTCGCACCGGGCACGCCGAATGCTACGGTTCTCGAACTCACCGGCACCGCAGGCGGCGACGGCCTGGTCGCTACCGCCGAGTACAGCGCCGTCGTGCAGACCGGCACGGCGAACCCCTTCGACCTCGTCCTGGCGCGCTCGGCCGAACCGGCACAGGCCGGCGCAATGACGACATACTCCGCGACCTTCGGCTTCCGCGCCGTGGTAGGACAGGCGGAATCGATTGTAACAATACGACCGCCTGCGGGGACGACGTTCGTCGACGCGTCGGACGGTGGCACGCCGAACGAAAACGGCGAGGTGGAATGGAACGTCGGAACGCTCACCCCGGGCGATGGCGGGCTGCGCCGCCTCACGGTGATGGTCGACGAGACCCTGGCGATGGGCGAATTGTTGGACGCCGAGGCGTCCATCAGACGCGCCGACGGCTCGGGCGAGAAGCGCGCCAACGCCGTCGATCGAGTGCGCGGCGAGCGGCTGGTGAGGCTGGCGATCGAGGCGAGGCCCGATCCGGCGCGCAAGTCGGAAATCGTCGAGGTCGGACTCACCGTGACCAACGCCTCGGCAGCGGCGGCGACGGTCACGTTGGATTTCGTCGTGCCGGATCTGGTCGACACGATCACAGACCTCAACACGTCGGGCGGCGGAATCTGCGGCGCCTTCAGCCTGGGCAACCCGTGCGAGGCCCGCACCCGGGTCCGCTGGACACTCACCGTGCCAGCGCGCGACGGCATCACGGTGCGCGTCGACCCGTTCGTCAGGGCGGCGGCGCTGAATGGCGCCGTCATTCCCCTACAGGCACGTCTCGTCAACTCTCCGGGCGCAAATCTCCAAGGTTCGATCAGCGACGTGGTGAAGAGCGCGGTGCGCGTCGACTCGACGTCGATCTGGGACCTGTCTCTCGACGAGGACCGCGATCCGGTCGGGCCGCTGCAGGAGTTCACTTATCGCATCGTCGCGCGGCATCGGCCGGAGGATGCGACTGCGGTGGACGGCGTCCTCGCGCTGACGCTCCCCGCCAACGTCTCCTTCCTGACGGCGACCGACGGCGGGACAGCGACGGGCGATCGCGTCGAGTGGGACCTCGGAAGTATGGAGTCCGGTCAGGTCGCCGAGCGCGAAGTGACCGTCCATGTCGATGGCGATGTCGCGCCGGCGGCGCTACTGGCCGCGGAAGCCGTCGTGTACGCAGCCGGCGACGCCGCGGAACTGAAGCGCGCGACGACGATCACGCGCAGCGTGACCGGCTCGCCTTTGGCGCTTTCGATGGTCGTGCATCCCGATCCGGCCCGCCCCGGCGAAGTCCTGGAAACGGAACTCACGGTCACCAACAACGGCACCACCTCCCTGTCTCCGCGCATCGAGACGCGAGTGCCGGTGGGTACCAACCCCTTCTTTGCCTCACTGTCGCAGGGCGCGAGTTGCTCGGCGATTACCTTACAGTGCGCGCCCGGCACTTTGGTGCGTTGGCAGATCGGCCTCGTGCCGCCCGGCTCGTCCACAACGGTCCGCATCCCGCCGACAGTCAACGGCGGCAGCGCGGACGGAAGCCAGCTCCGCCTCTACGCCATCGCCTATGACATCGGCAGCGCCAACGTCGGCCGCAACGCATCGGTGTCGCACACTGTCGTCGTCGACGAAGACGCGCCTTTCGATCTCGTACTCAGCGAATCGAACGACCCCGTCGCGCCGGCCGAGATGTTCGTCTACGACCTCGCCTTCGGCCGCCCGACAACGACCGATTCCGCCGCCGCATTGCTGCGGCTCGAGCTGCCCGCGGGAGCGTTTCTGATCAGCGCCAGCGACGGTGGAACCGCGATCGGCGACGATGCGGTGGAGTGGGACCTCGGCGCGATCGGCGCCGGCACCACCGGCAGCCGGCAGGCGACCGTCATCGTCGACGAGCTGCCACAAGGCAGCCCGCTGAGAGCGCGCGCTTCGATCGAAGAGAACACGGACCCAGCCAACGTGAAGTGGGCGCACGCGGTGACAACCGTCCAGGCCGACGACCTGTTTTTGACGGTGGCGGCCTCCCCCGCGGTGGTTGCACCGGGACAACCGACCACCTTCTCGCTGTCGTTGACGAACAACCGGGGCAGCGCGGTCAACAATGTCACGGTGGAAGCGATCGTGCCGCCCGAGGCGCTGACCTTCCAGGACACGGCGACCACCGGCGGCGGTCTCTGCGGCGCGTTTTCTTCCAACCCCTGCGCCCCGCTGGCGCGCGTTCTCTGGCCTGTCGCGACCGTTCCCGCCGGAGCAACAGTCGTCCTGACGATGCCGCCGGTGATACGCGGCGATATCGAACCCGGCAGTGTCGTGCGGCTGGTCGGCTGGTTCAGAGAGTCGGCCAGTACCGGTGCCATGCTGGCCGTCGATTCGGTACGCGTCGAGGAGTGAGGACTCGTCGGAACGAGACGTACAGCTGCGGCGCTCAGGCTGCGGCGAGAGGGTTGGGATGAGGTTCAGGATCCGCTGCGCGAACTCGTCTCCTATCAGATCGAGACCTACTTGGGCGTCGACACCGACTCACTGCCGCGACTTGGTGGCAGATCTGAGAAGCAGCGGTGTGGCCCAATAGAACAATACGTTCCACACGATCCACAGTGGCTTGATGCCGAAACGCACACTTTTGACCAAGCTCGGCTCCCAGGTGTATTCGTATCTAGGGGCGCGCACCGATCGGTGGTAGATCTCGACATTGTCGGGAAGTAACGCTTTCGCCCAGCGAACCACGCGCGGCATGTGGTACTCGTCGGTGACGAGAAGCACGCTCCTGGCGCCCAGATCATCGATCTCCGCGGCCAGCCTATACAGCTCCTGCCGGGTGTCGCCGATCTCGCGGATCTGCCGAATCTGCTCGTCGGCAACGCCCCCCGCGTTTGCCAGCTGCCGGCGCAGCGACAATTCGAGTTCCATCTCGGGACCGCCGTAGCAACCGGCGTAGAGAAGGCATTTTGCTCCCATGGTGCGTGTGTCGCGCGCGGCCTCCTGCATCGCCGCTTGGTTGAGAACCGTCAGGCGCGACGCATCGCGGGTCAGGCACAGGCCGGGAACGTACACGGCATCCACCGCCACGTTGTCGGGCAGACGATCGGCAATTCGCAGCACCCGCTCTATTCCTTTCTGTTGTCGCGTAGCGACGCTCGAGAGCCGTGCGGATGCCTACGCGGAGCACGACGAGGAAGCGTCACCTCGTGAAGCCTCGCACGGCAGTCGAGACGACCGC
>JBGTMF010000448.1:0-9415 GCA_041743795.1 Thermodesulfobacteriota bacterium
TCGCTCGCTCGCCGTCCTCTCGCGCGGCGATCTTCCCGCCGATCGCCGCAAGTCGTTGGCGCGAGGCCTGGCCGAGTACCGCGACGCGCAGGTCTTCAATGCCGACCGGCCGGAGGCGCATGTCAATCTGGGCAGCTTGGCGCTCGAGTTGGGCGAGGCGACGACTGCGCAGGCTGCCTATCGCCGCGCACTCGAGGTCGGTCCCTATTTCCTTCCGGCGTACGTCAACCTGGCGGACCTGTATCGGTCGCAGGGCAACGACGACGAGGGAGAGAAGGTGCTTCGCCAGGCACTCGCCGTCGACTCGCGCAGCGCAGCGGTCCGTCATGCGCTGGGGCTTCTGCTCGTCCGCAAACAGCGACTTGCTGAGGCCATCGACGAACTCCACGCCGCGGCGACCGCGGAACCCGAAACTCCTCGCTACGGCTATGTATACGCCATGGGGCTGCATTCGGCGGGACGCACAGACGCGGCCCTCGACGTCCTGCGCGAGATCCAGCGACGGCATTCAGGCGAGCGCGACACCCTTTTCGCCCTGGCTACGATGAGCCGCGACAAGGGACGAGTCGACGAGGCCCGGGCCTATGCGACGAAATTGAGCGAGGTCGTTCCGCACGACCCGACCGTCGCGCGGCTGCTCGCGGAGCTGGGTGCGGCGACGAAGTCACCGTGAAAGTGAGGATCACGGACATTCGCCGCCGCTACCGACCGGCGGCCGGAATCGCATGCGTCGTGCTGTCGCGCCGGCGGGCCTCCGCGGCTCACTCCGGCATCACCGGGATCGTTGCCGCGAGATCGTATCGAATCACCGCGTCCAACTTGTTCTCGATCTGGTAGAGGCGCGCCACCTTCTTGCCGGGGATGACCCGGGCGAACTCGGCGAGGAAGTTGCGTCGCAGTTGGGCGCGCTCGGCATCGACCGCGAGATAGCTCTCGATGAGACCCATGGCCTCCTCGTCGGAAGTTCCGGGAAAGGAATTGCTGTACCGACTGATGACGTCGGCTAGGCGATCGGCATTCGCGTCCGCCTCCTTGCGGTAGCGCTCATAAACAGGCCAGAAAGCCGCGGCCTCCTCGTCGGTGAGGTCCAGATTGACGGCGACCATGGCCGTGCGGTTCGACCGAATCGCGTTGGTGAGAACCCTCAGTTCCGCCTCGACAGCTTCGCCGCCGTTGGGCTCCTCGGCGCGAAGCCCGGGAACCGGAAGAGCGAAAAGGAACGACAAGACCAGCAGGGCTCGTTTAGTCGACATGTTTTGAACTCCTTGTGTCGTCGGCATCGCGCGGGCGATGCTGTTAGTCGGCGATCCGCGTGATCTTCGAGCCCTGGACCCCGATGCCGCCCATCAGGCCGCGCTGGTCGAAGATGAATGCGTACACGTCCTGCGAGATCGTGGTGCTCGTAATCGACTTGCCCATGCCCTCGTCGACGATGACGACACTCGGGCCAACGCCGATCTCGAAGCCGTTGCTCTGATCGAGGAAGCGCAGTGCGCCGTCGTTCATGAAGAACAATACATAGCCGAACTTCTGGATGCCGGCTTGCAGGCCGTAGGACGCCGCGATCGAGTTGTAGTGACCCGTCATCTTGCCGTTCTTGAGGAGAACTCCGTCGCCGATTTGTCCGCCGAACATGAAGCCGGCCTTGACGATCGTCGGAAAAACGAGGATGCCGGCGGCATTGGCGCCGAGCAGTTTCGCCGCGCTGTTGGTCGCGTACAGTTGCTGCAGGGAGGCTTCGGCCTCCCGCTCCATGCTTTGGCGGTCGGCGCCGGTTGCGGCGACCGCGGACATTGCAATGGCAAGGGTCGCCACCAATGCGGCTCTCGTTCTCGATTGCACCTGTGTTTTCATGCTCTCTCTCCTATCCATTGCAGCGCTCGGCCTGCGGCCGAGCGCGCGAAGTATTTGGCCGAACTCTCGCACACGCGACGAGAGAGTCCGGAAGGTTCTCGGCAACTTTGCGGAAATCCGACCTCACCAGGTGAGCAGAGGGGCCGCAAATGCGACCGGCCGTCAAGACTTGCTCGGGTGTCATCGACGATTTCCCGGCCGCCCGTACGGGGCGGAGCCGTGAGAAGCCGGCGGCGCCTCGTCCGTTGCGAGAGGATGTATGGAAACCCTGCGCCCTGCCTTCCGATCGCGGCTTTGCGAGTAGCCACCGCCGCGGCCGCGTCGACTGGACAAGGTGGGTGATTCGGTGGTCCAAACGTGCGGATGATCAATGCCGCGAACACGCGCGTCGTCGTCTCGAGTATCGTTTGCTACTTGTTTCTCGCGCCGGCGGTGGTGCTGGTCGCACTGTGGGCCTCGGCGGCGATCTGGTTCGACGGACCAGCGCTGCGGTGGCGTGCGGCCGTTCTCGCCGCGATGCCGCTCCTGGCCGCGCTCGGCAGCCTGTATTGGTTGCGTGGAAGTTGGCGCGCTTTCGCCGTCGCTCTGGTGGCGCTCGGATTGGTGATCCTGTGGTGGAGCAACATCCCACCGAGCAATGACCGCGACTGGCTCGCCGACGTCGCGCGGCTTGCCGCGGCGACGTACGACGGAGAGCAGGTGACGATCCGCAACGTGCGAAATTTCGACTACCGTTCCGAGACGGACTTCACCGAGCGCTGGGAGGAGCGAACGTACCGGCTCGACGAGGTGGTCGGCATCGACTTCTACCTCTCCACCTGGGGATCACCGTGGATCGCCCACACCATCGTCAGTTGGGAGTTCGCCGACGGCCGCTACCTGGCGATCTCGATCGAGACGCGCAAGGAGCGGGGCGAGGAGTACTCGGCGGTACTGGGGTTTTTCCGCCAGTACGAACTCTATTACGTCGTCGCCGATGAGCGTGACGTCATTCGCCTGCGCACCAATTACCGCGGCGAGAACGTCCACCTGTACCGGCTGACGACGCCTCCGGCGACGGCCCGCGCACTGCTCGTCGACTACCTGGCCGCGGTGAACCGATTAAACGCGGAACCGCGCTGGTACAACGCGATGACCCACAACTGCACGACGACGATCCGCTTGCACGCACAGCACGTGGCGCCCAGCAATCCGTGGGACTGGCGGCTGCTGGTAAACGGTAAACTCGACGAGCTGGGCTATGAGCGTGGCGCCGTCGCTACCAGCCTGCCCTTTGCCGAACTGCGCCGGCGCAGCGACATCACCGAGCGCGCCCGCGCCTACGACGCCGATGCCGAGTTCTCGCAACGCATTCGCGAGACTTTACCACCGCGGGAACTATTGGCCGAATGAGCGGGAGAAGGCCGCTCGGTCCGCCGCCTTGACTTGCCGCGTCCGGATCCCGTTAGCTGTCGGATCTGGGGGGGGATCATGCGCACCGTATTCTTGAACACGACGCTGTTGATGGCGGCATGCGTGGCGTCGATCCTGGCGCCGCCGCCGGCGCTGGGCAGCGACGCTTTCATCTGTTACCGAACCCGCGGTGCAAACGCAGCCGCCGGCACGACGGTTGCTGCGAGTGACGAACTCGCCAGCCGCGATCTCCGCGTAGGCCGTGGCGCGACACTGTGTACCCCGGTGGATCTCGGGGATGGCATCGGCGATGCCGACACCCACCTGCGCGGTTATCGCGTCCGACCGCCGCGGGACGGCGGTTACGAGGGGGATGACGCCGTCAAGGTTTCGAACGAACTGGGAGATCTCGTCGTCGACGTCGGCGAGCGTCCAGGCTTCCTTCTCGTGCCGGCGGCAGTCGGGCCGTCGTCAGCGGCGCCGGATCCGTCCCAGCATGAGCTCGATCACTACCGCTGCCACGCGACCCGGACCAGCGAAGGCGAAGCGGTGTTTGCTCGCGGTACCGAAGTGACCGTCGCCGGCGCCTCGCCGCGGACTCTTCTCTTGAGCAAGCCCAAACACCTGTGCTCGCCCGTATCGCTGCAGGGGGAGGCGCTCGCCGACGCCGCCAACTCGCTGCTCTGTTACGGTGCCAGACCGGCGAGAGGGCAGGGGAAGGTGGCGAAGGCCACCGGGGTGGCGATCCACGATTCCTTCGGGGCGGGCGCTCTCGACACGTTTCGCGAGGTCGAGATCTGCCTGCCGTCGCGCGCCGTCGCCCGCTGCAACGGATTTCTCGAGTTGTGCGATCGCGGATTCGATGCGGTGGCGCACCCGACGACGCACAACGCGATGTCGAACGCCGAAGAGGGTTGGCTCGGCCCCAACCAGAACTTCTCCATCACCCGTCAACTCGACGACGGCGTCCGCGGCCTGATGCTCGACACCTGGTATTTCGAGTTCCAGCCAGTCCTCTGCCACGGTGGCAATGTCATCGCCTGCAACGTCGCCGGCATGAAGCCACTGGCCGACGGTCTGGCTGAGATCACGGAGTTTCTCGATCGCCGGCCGAACGAGGTCGTCACGATCATCTTCGAGAGCTACATCACCGAAGCCGACACCGAGGCGGCATTCGTTGCCAGCGATCTGCTGCGCTACGTCCACGTGCAGGCGGTCGGTGATGCGTGGCCGTCTCTGCGCGATCTGATCGAGGCGGATACCCGACTGATCGTATTTACCGACCAGAGTAGCGCGGCACGGCCGTGGCACCACTACGTGTGGCAGCACGCTTGGGAGACGCACTATTCATTCCAGAACCCGAGCCAGTTCAGCTGCAACCGCAACCGCGGCTCGCTGAGCAACCCTCTGTTCATTCTCAATCACTTCCTGACCAACTTCATCGGCTCGCCGGCCTTGGCCAATCAGGTCAATCACAATCCGCTGTTCATCGACCGCGCGTTGCAGTGCGAGTCGGAGAGCGGTCGCCTGCCGAATTTCGTTACTGTGGATTTCCACGACATCGGCGACCTGTTCGACGTGGTCGACACGCTCAACGGCGTCGGCGGTTGACGGCGTTTCCGGTCTGCCAGACGGCGAGAACGCGACGGGCCTTCGGCGCTGGCGGCGCCGCGCTGAGCGGGCGGTCGTCGCGGGCCTCTCATAAGGCTGTGGAAACAAACGGCGAGGGCAGGTAAACTCGACGCATTGACTGTGGACTGAGGCTCATGAGGTTACCGGCGTCTCTGCTTTTTCTGTGTGGGCTTTCATTGGCCTTGTCATTGCCGTCACTGGCGCAGCCACGACGGCAACCCGTTCGGCCCAGCCCACTACATTCGTTGCCGCGTCCCGAGGTGATGGAACTCGCCACGCGCGCGTTTCATTGCGCCTGGAAGAGCGACCACGTCCGTCGCCCGGTACTGACGGTGATCGACTACTCGCTGCCTTCTGTCGAACCGCGCCTCTGGGTAATCGACATGGCGGCCGGCCGTGTCCTGTTTCACGAGCTTGTCGCGCATGGCCGCCACAGCGGCGAGTCGCGCGCCACAAGCTTTTCCAACCAGCACGGATCGAAGCAGTCCAGTCTCGGTTTGTTTCGCGCCGAGGAGACCTACCTCGGGCAGCACGGTTACTCGCTGCGCATGTCCGGTCTCGAGCCGGGAGTGAACGACAACGCGCGCGACCGCGCCATCGTCATCCACGGCGCCGGGTATGTCAGTCGCTCGCACATCGCTGAGCACGGGCGCCTCGGCCGCAGCTGGGGGTGCCCGGCACTGCCGCGCGAAGTCAGCCGGCAGGTGATCGACACCATCAAGGACGGCAGCGTGGTGTTCGCCTATTACCCTGACGACGACTGGCTGCGCGCTTCGTCGTTTCTGCGCTGCGACGCCGAACCGCTGTGATCCACGCCGCCCGCCGGGCTCATTCGGGCGGCAGGTCGTGCATGCGGTCGATGAGTTGCACCAGGGTGCGGCGCAGCGTGTGCTGAGCGTCGGGCATGTCTTCGGGGATTCCACCGTAGACTGCGGCGCTGGCGGCCGGCGCGCCGCGGTGTTCTCTCGCGTAGGCGACGGCGGCGGCGAGATCGCGCCCGAACTCGTCGACGACACCCGGCTGAGTTTGTGGCCCGGTGACGCACATGTGGATGGCGTTCGGGTACTGCTGTCCGTTCATCCGCCAGCCGTGCTGCCGCAGGAAGTCGTTGACGTGGTAGATGTCGAAGTCGTCCGACGTGAATGAGAAGCAGAACGTCGGCACGCCCATCATGCGCAATTCGGCGTGGCGCGCGACTTCAGACTGCATGGCGAATGAGGTCTCGAAGATGGCGCGGGCGAGCTCCAGGTAGCCGGCGCGGCCGAGGCTCACCATCGACGCCCACGTCGCGGCGAGTAGACCGACCGGCCGGCTGCCGGCCAACCCGGGAGAGAAGTACTTGCCGCCGGGCCACATCTCGCTGATGAAGTACTGCCCCTCACGCAGCGCCTTGTCGCGGTACAGCACCACCGAGGTCCCCTTGAGCCCGTAGCCGTACTTGTGCGTGTCGGCAGAAATGCTGGTGACTCCGGGCAGGCGGAAGTCGAAGACGGGAATGTCGTAGCCGAGCGCCTCGCCCCATGGGAGGATGAACCCGCCGAGGCAACCGTCGACGTGCAATCCGATGCGGTGATTCACCGCCAGATCGGACAGCCGCTCGATCGGGTCGATCGTGCCGTACGGATAATTGCCGGCTGAGCCGACCAAGAGGATGGTGCGGTCGTTGATATGGTCGCGCACGAAGTCGATATCGACCTCGGTCGTTTGCGGGTCGATTGGCGCTGCGACGACGTCGACACCGAACAGATGGGCCGCCTTCTCAAAAGCCGGATGAGCGGTGCGCGGCAGGATCATCTGGGGCTCGCGCACGGCGCGATCGCGGCGCGCCCATTCGCGATGCGCCAGCACGGCGCTCATGATGCTGTCGGTGCCGCCCGAGGTGACCGCGCCGCAGGCCGTCGAACCGCCGACGGCATCGCCGTGCATGAGATCGAGCGTCATGGCTATGATCTCGCTCTCGAAGCGACTGGCACTCGGGCAGATGTCCCGCTGCAGCGCGTTGACGTGTGAGTAGAGGGCGGCCGCCTCGTTGAGGAATCCGTAGTGGTCCATGTTGCCGCTGTAGAGCGAGCCCGAACACCGCCCGGTCTGCCAAAAGTCGTCCTCCATCGCCGCCATCTCGCGCAGTTCGCCGAGCAGGTGCGCGCGGTCGCGGCCGCCCTCGGGAAACCGGCGATTCACTCCGTAGTGCGCCCGATACGCCTTGATGCCGGCGAGTTTCTTCGTCTGCTGCGATTGGGGGGCGGTCATCGCGTCTCTACTCCTTTGTGGCGCCGCTGCCGCGGCGCGAATTGAGTGCTTCGAAGATCGGTCGGGTTTGATCGTACGCCACTTGGAACTGTCCGAAGAGTTGGTCGTAGAGCTGGCGGTGCCCGGCGCGGGGCTCGAAGCGCGCGCCGGCCGGGCAGAAGGCATCGACATCGTCGAGAACGGCGGAGCCGCGTCGGACGAAGGCTAGAAAGGCGGTGGCGCGGTTGTTGAGGAAGAGTGGATCGGCCATCTGCAGCACCGGCAGACCGGTGACGTCGGCGACGATTTGCGCCCACTGCGCCGAGCGCGCGCCGCCGCCGGCGAAACGCAACTCGGCGAACACCGTACCGCACAACCGCTCGGCCGCGGGCAGCTGCCACGCCAGCGAGTAGGTGATGCCCTCGATTACGGCGCGCAGCAGGTGTTCTCGGTTAGTCGTCAGGGACATGTTGAGAAAGCCGCCGCGCATCGCCGCGCTGGCTCGCGGCGTCTGCGACCCGTTGAGCCACGGTAGGTAGAGCAGTCCGCCGCTGCCGGCGGGTGCGGCGGCGAGGGCTCTCTCAAGGCCGGCGTAGGGATCGGCGCAGGCGTGATTGGCGAGTGCGTCGCTGGCGAAGGCGATATTGTGCAGGAAGTGGTCGACCAGGCGCGCGCCGAGGCCGTTCTCCGCCATCAGCGTGTAGCAATCGGGGATCGGTGCCGGCATGGCGAACAGGTTGTTCTGCGGATCGGCGCGCAGCGTCGCGGTGAACGCCAACACCTGACACGTGGTGCCGACATTGATTCCGCCGCGGCCGGTGCGAAATACGCCGGTGCCAATGGAAACCGCCTGGGTGTCGTTCATGCCGGACAACACCGGCGTCTCGGGCGGTAGCCCGAGAGCGGCCGCCACCTCGGGTAGCAGTGGCCCAACCGGCGCGCTGCACTCGACGAGTTCTGGCAGCACGTCGCGCTCGACGCCGGCCATTCGCAGCAACTCGTCGTCATAACGCACCGCGGACAGGTTGCGGTTGTCGGTGAGGAGCTGGGCGAAGGCGGTGCAGGGGTTGGCCGTGCAGCGACCGGTCAGGCGGGCGACGACGTAGTCGGCCGGCTCGAGAAAAGCGGCCGTTCGCTCATAGATGTCGGGTCGTTCGGCGCGGACGAAGAGCAGGTGTGACAGGGAATCGCTGCCCGAGGGGAGGGGGAAGAGACCGTTGATTTCGAGCCAGCGGCGCAGGGCGTGTGGATGCGCGCGGTGCAGCGCGCGGCTGTAGCGGGCGCCGCGCGTATCGAGCCATAACAAGAGGTTGGCCAGTGGGCGGCCGTCCGTGCCGACCGGCACGACGGAGAAGTACTGCGAGTCGCAGGTAACGGCGACGACATTGTGGGCCGCGTCGCCGCCGCCGCGCAGCACTTGCGTCGCGGCGGCAATCACCGCCTCCCAGACCAATTCGGCGTCCTGCTCGGCGGCGCCGCCATCTCCGTGCAGCGTGGCAACCGCTGCGACGGTGGCCGCCGCGATGGCGCCGTCATCGGCCACCAATGCCGCTTTGACACTGCTGCTGCCGAGGTCGATGGCGAGAATGAATTGGCGAGTCATGTCGGCGGCGGGCAGTGTCGCATTTTGGCGCGTCGTTCGACAGCCTCTGCGAACTTCGCCGCGACCAAACTCGATGCGGAGCCCTGCTGCAAGGCGGAAGGCGCGTGCTTCTCCTTGCCCGGGTGAATTCCAAGCGGTAGGTAGGCGACATGGTCGGCAGCGGGACGGTTGGGGGACGAACCCGTATCGCGGTACCCCGCCCGCACGAGTGGTTGTTGATTCTGCTCGGCATAGCGCTGGTCGTCCGCTACCGGTGGATCATCGACGACGCCTTCGTCTACTTCCGCTACGTCGACAACTTGCTGTTCTTGAGCATGGGTTTGGTGTTCAACGCGGGCGAATTCGTCGAGGGATTCAGCAGTCCGTTGCAGTGCGTCGTTCTGGTTTTGCTGCGCGCTCTGGAATTCGAATGGCATCACATCATACTCGGGTTGGGGGTTGCCTGCTTTCTCCTGTTCGCCGCCCTTGTCGTGCAACTGAATCGCGAGATGGCGCCGCATGGCCCGATCTTCAATCTACCGCTCGCGGTGTTGGCGGCCGGCTACGGGACGACCAGCTATTTCACTTCGGGCCTCGAGACGCCGCTGGCACACGTGGTGGCGGTGGCGGTAGCGCTGTGGTTGGTGCGGCCGCGTGGCGTGCTGGTGACCGCCCTCGTCGCGGTGGCGCCGTTGGCGCGGCCCGAGCTGGCCATCGCGGTCGCGC
>JBGTMF010000449.1:0-7408 GCA_041743795.1 Thermodesulfobacteriota bacterium
GCGGTCGACGACTCACCGCGGCGGTGCCTCGATTGCCGCGGGCCCGGTGCGGTGGCCGTCGGTGGCCGGCCGATGGCGGCTGAGCGTCATCGTGCAATTCGCCAGGCGTCGGGCTCGGTTCAGGCTCGGTATTGTCTGCCATCCGATCGGAAGGCCAGGGGATGTGATCTCACGGACATCGAACTTGCTTTCCCACTCGTTGGGACCTCGGTCGTCGATCGAGGTTTTCGATCCTCTGCCACAGAACGAGGGGAAAGAATAGTCTCCCGAACGCACTCGCGATGCGGGGCATCCGGCGGCTTTGAGCGGTCCGTATCCGATTGAAAACCCGGACTTGCGTAGGGGGGGAGCCGCGCCGGGCGCAGACGCATGCAAACTGTTGTCGACAGGCGGGCGAGGCGCCGCTAGCCTGATGGTAGCAATGGCTGCGCTTGCAGAAAACAGCATCGACTTCGGCCGAGTGGCCGAGACTTCCTCGGTCGAGGCCCACCTGCGTCGCGAGCAACTCCGGATCATCGAGCGAACCAGCACGCCTGGCTTGGTGAGCTGTGTCATCGGTGGCGCGGCTCTCCTCTGGATGGCGTTTTTCTGGACCGATTCCGCAGCAATGCGCAACGCACTGCTCGGCATCGTCGTCTGCACGTCCCTGATGTCGGCAATCTGGGTGATCGCCCTGCGCGCCTGCCGGAGCGGTGATCTGGGCAGAGCTTTCTCCGCGCAGTTTACCGCCAATCTCTTCGGCACTGCGTTGTTCTTCATTTTCATCGATCGAGGGGAGATTCTTGGCTTGCTCACCGCCTTCGTCGGTCTCAGTGCCGGGGCGATGATTCTCAAGGATCGCGCCCAGCAACGGGCGGCGTTCATCACCATCGCGGTCATCCTCGCCTCGGCCACAGTGGCGGAGTTCGACGTGATCGCGCCGATCGTCTTGCCACCGCCTGTGCTGTACGCGGCGGTGGTGGTAGCCATAGTCTTCGGCTTCCGCACGCCGATCTCGGCGTTTCGCATGTTCAACGAACACCTGCGTGCGTCTCGTGCTGGTGCATTGCGTAACGAGCAGATCGCTCGCGAGGAGCGCGATCGCGCCGACGCGCAAGCTCGCGCCCTTGCTGATTTGACCGAGGAGTTGCGGGAATTCAGCTACGTCGTTTCGCACGATCTTCGCGCCCCGCTCATCAATGTTGAAGGCTTCGCCGTGGTGCTGCAGGAGGCGCTCGGCGAGTTCAACGCCGCGATACGGCGCGGTGACATGGCCGCGGATGCGGCGACCATGCGTCAAGCGTGGATCGAGACGCACACCGAGGTCGTCGAGGCGCTGCACTTCATCGCCGGCGGCACGGGTAAGATGAACGCGCTGATCAACGGACTTCTCGAGCTGTCGCGCATCGACAGCCGGCCGTTGGCGGCAACCACTGTCGCCCTGACGCCGTTGCTGGACGAGCTGGTGGCTTCGATGCAGCACCAGATCCGCGAGCGCGACGTTACGGTCACGGTTTCGCCACTTCCCGAGGTGGTCGGCGAGCGGCTGCGCCTCAGTCAGATATTCGGAAATCTGATCGACAATGCGATTAAGTACATGCCGGAGCGGATACCCCGTCAGGTGACCGTTTCCTGCGACGAAGGGGCCGACGGCTATGTATTCTCGGTGACGGACAGCGGCGGCGGCATTTCCGCCGAGAACCGACAGCACGTCTTTCGCCCCTTCAAGCGCCTTGGCGCGGCCGGATCGGCGGTCGGCGACGGCCTCGGCCTGGCGGCGGTGAAGAGGATCGTCGAGCGCAACGGCGGTCGCATCTGGATCGAGGACGCCCCGCAAGGTCCGGGGGTCAGCTTTCGCTTCACCTGGCCACGCCGCGCGCTCGGCGAGCGAGAGACGGCGCCCAGCGTCGCCGCGTGAGCCGAGACAGTCACGCGGCGCCGTGTTCTGCTATAGAATGCGGCGATGCGTGCGACGCTTCTCCTCTCGAGCCTGACGGCCCTCTGGGCCGGTATAGCCGCCGCCGAGCCTGCCTTTCGCTCTACCGCCCTTTCCAGTGACGGGCGCACGGTGGCGGCCGAGATCGCCGATCTCAACGGCGACGGCCGCGCCGACGTCCTGCAGATACTCTTTCGCGGCAAGCCGCCGCGCGAGCAGCGCCTGATCCGCGTATACCTACAGGCGGCTGACGCAGCGATCCCAGCGCAGCCCACCTTCGAGCGCGCGCTGCCCGCTGGGGCCGCGGCCTACGATCTGCACGATCTGCGCGATGCCCCGGGGCAGGAGCTGATTCTCTTGCGGCAGAGCGACCTCGTTCTTCTGTCGCTGGCGGACGCCGGCGGCGAAACGTGGACGCTACCGCTTCCCGGAACCGGTAGCGTCGGCCCTCTCGCCGACGACCGCGGACTGGAACGCATCACCATCGCCTATCCCGATCTCGGAAGAGGGCCGGGCGGTACAGCGACCCGCCTGCTGGCGGTGCAACTCGGCCTGACCACCGTGTTGTCGGCGTCCGGTGAGGCTCTGGGGCAGCTCGAAACCGGCGGCCTTGCCAACTACCTGGTCCCCGTGCGCCCCGGCCTGCTCTTCATCGAGAGCGATTTGCGCCTCTTCTTCGACGCGCCGCGCGTATCGATTGGCGATGTCGACGGCGACGGCGCGAACGACATCGTCACCGCGACCCGCCACGAAGTGCGGGTCTTCCTGCAGAGGGCCGATGGCCGCTTCGTTGGGCAGCCCGATCGGTCCTATCCGTTGACTCTGCTGTCGGAACACGACCACATCCGCGGATCCGGCGGCGTCACCGCGCAGGTTGCCGACCTCAACGGCGATGGGCGAGCCGACCTGATTCTGGCGCACCAGAGTGGCGGCCTGGCCGATGCCCGCCTCATTACACGCATCTACCTGAACTCCGACGGCGCCTGGCAGCTCGAAACACCCGCGCACACGATCGACTCGCGCGGGGCGATAGGCTCGGAAGTGCCCCTGGACATCGACGGCGACGGGCGTCCGGAACTGGTGCGGGTGATTCTTCCGTTCAGCACAATGGGCCTCGTCAAGACGCTCCTCACCCGCACGATCGAAGCCGAAGCGAGAATTTTTCAGCCGGACCCGCGGCAGGGCTTTGCCGCCGACCCGTGGGTAAAACTCGACCTCACTATTCCGTTCAGCTTCGACACCTTGAGGACCAGTGGATTTCTTCCCGGTTGGACTGTCGATGTAAACGCCGACGGCCATCTCGATCTTCTCCTTTCAGGCGGTGGCAGCAGCGTCGACGTCCACCTCGGCGGCCCTGACTTCCGCTACGACAAGCGCAACAGCCGCATGAAGGTGTCGACCCAGGGAGTGCTGCGAAGCGGCGACCTCGACGGCAATGGCCTGCCCGACCTCCTGATCTTCGACCCGTTCACGGCGGCCGCGCCGGTTCAGTTGTTGTACAACCTGGGGACACTTCCCGGCTCGCCATCGCGGCTCGAGAGCGCACCTTCCCCTCCCTGACGAGACTGTCGATTTTCTCCGAAGCGAGGCTTCGACGAGCTCAGCCTGAGCGGCTGGAGGGTTGTTTTCAAAGAACTTACTCCGCTCACCCTGAGCTTGTCGAAGGGTGTTTCCACATTTATCGACAATCGCTGACGCAGCCGGCAGAGTACATATAACGCGCGCTGGTCATCAGCGGATGCGCGATTCGCTCACATCGTCGGGGTTGAGGCCGTGGCGGACGAGAAAATCGAGCATGCGTGGGCTGTAGGTTTTTGTCGTCGACTCGCCGGTGAGGATTCGCGAGACGCTGGTGGTGACGTGGCGGTTGGCGAGGCGACCAATCCAGCCGCGCCGCGGCGAGCGACTCCGGCGCACCAACTCGAAAAGGCGTCCGTCGTAGTAGTAGCCCGCCATGCGTTGCCAGGCGGCGAGATGGCGGCGCTGTCGTCGCTCGTAGCGGTGCAGGGCGGCATCGCTGCCGCCGCGCAAGGCCCGCGCCAAGGCCCGCGCCCCGTCCATCGCCAGGAACAGCCCGCTGGAGAAAATTGGATCGACGAACCCCAGGGCATCGCCGGCGAGCGCCCAGCCCTCGCCGGCGCCGCGTTCGGTGATCAGTTGGTAGTTCGAGTATTTCGTCACACGTGACACCCGCCGCGCCGACCCGGCGATCTCGCGGAGATGAGGCTCGGCGACGAGGCAGGCGTCGAATTGGGCCGCGAGATCGCCGCCATAGGCAGTTAGTGCGTCTGCTGAGACGACGATGCCCAGGGAAACCACTCCGGGCAGCGGGATGCGCCAGCACCAGCCGCGCCGCAGGTGGTCCATGTGCACGTGTCCGGGGTTGTCGACGCGCACCCCTTCGCAGTGAGCGAACAGCGCCACATCGCGCCTCTCGCCGGAGCGCGTCGGCAGATCCAGGAGGCGGGCGACGGTGCGCGATCGACCACTCGCGTCGACGATCCAATCGGGTTCGCCGCCGAAGAAATCGCGCACCTCGGCACCGGCTGCGGCAAGGCGTATGCGTTCGCCGCCGGCCGGATCGCGCTCGACGCCGACCCTCGAGGCGAAAACCCGCGCGCCGCTGGCGCGACAGACGGTCAACAGCGTCGCGTCGAAGCGGTCGCGCGGTACGTTGTAGGCGTAGCCGGGGAGATGGCCGGCGCAGTCGGCAAAGTGGAAACCGACGACGTCGCCATTCTCCAGTACAAACGTCGCCCCGGGCTTGAATTCGCCGTAGACGCGAACTTCGTCCTCGATGCCGAGTTCGCGCAGAATGGGAATCACCGCCGGGAGAAGCGACTCGCCGATGATCGGCGCCTGCGGGCGACCGCCGGAGAAGAGACCGACGCGAACGCCGTCGCGCGCCAGGAAGGCGGCGAGAGTTGCGCCAGCGGGTCCGTCGCCGACGATGGCGACACTGCGAATCGCGCTCCCTGGCATTGCCGGCGGCGTACCACGCGGCGCTCGCTCCGTCCAATCAGGGACCGCTGTAGACCACCGCCGTCGATCTCTATTCGGGACAACCCTCGAGGGAGGCGTTGACGGCTTGAATCAACTCGTTGATGCCGACCCGGCCGTCGGCATTGGTATCGCAGGCGGGGCAGACAGCGAGGTCCGCCGTGGCGAGGGCGATGTTCACGCAGCGGATGAGTTCGGCGATGCTCGGGCGGCCGCTGGCATCGCAGTCGCCCGGGCAGGCGGCAGCTGGGTCGGCTGTTGCGGTGGAGGTCTGCGTCGCGGACGGCGTGAAAGTCGGCGAAAACGTCGGCGTCGAAGTCGCTGTCGCAGTAGGCGTCGTCGTCGGTGTCGTCGTCGGAGTGGCCGTCGGTGTGGCGCTCGGGGTGATGAGGCGAAAGGCTGTGATGGCATTATCGGCAAAGGCGGTGACGTAGAGTTCGGCGCCGCTCGGCGAGAAGGTGACGGAACTGGCTCCGGCCAGCCCGTCGGTTACGCCGTCGCCGTCGAAGTAGGCCTCGGCGAAGGTCAGGTCACCGGTCGCCGCGTCGCGGCGAAAGAAGGCGACCGAGTTTCCGGCGAAACCGGTGACCGCAACTGTTTCGCCGCTTGGCGAGACGGCGACCGCCGAGGCTCCGTCGATGCCGCTGACGCCGTCTTCGCCGTCGACCAGCGCCTGTCGGAACTGCAATGTTCCATCGCCGGCCTGCCGGGCGAAGACGGTGACGGCATTCGACCCGTCGAGCTGGAAGATGCCGCCCCCGCTGGCCACATACACGTTGCCGTCGCGGACGGAGACCGAGGCTGGTGCGTTCAGCCCTCGCACTCCGGGATCGCTGTTGCGCACCGCTTGGAGCTGCGGGAACACGCCAGCCTCCGAACGCGCGAAGACCACTACAGCGTCGCTTCCGGAGCTGGTGGTGTAGAGGGTCTCGCCGTCAGCCGCGAAGCGCAGGGACGACGGTTGCGCTAGGGCCGGCATGGTGGCGCGGAACGAAAGCGCCATCGTAGCCGGTGGCAAATCCATGAGGATGACCGAATTGGTCAGCACCGAAACCGCGGCGGCGACTTGCGCCTCGCCGTCGAGGGTGATCGAGACGACGCCGCGAAGATCGCCGATGCCGTCACTGCTGCGCACGATCGACGTCGTCTGCAGATCGCCACTGGCGAGGTCGCGTCGCAAGATCTGCACGGCCCCGGCGCCGAAGTCGGCCAGGGCGATGAGTGCCGGGTCATCGCTGAAGGCCAGCGACACCGGTTGCGAGAGAAGTGCGGCCCCATTGCCGCGGAACATACCGGCGAAGGACAACGTGCCGTCGGCTTGCCGGCGAAAGACAGCGATGGCACCGCTGCCGAAGCCGGCCGTGTAGACGTGGTTTCCGTCCGGGGCGACGACCACAGCCGCCGGTTGGCGCATCCCCATGACGGTGCCGCCACTGTTGCGCTCGACGGCGATGAAGGTGAGCGCCGCATCGAACAGCCCGATCGCGGCGTCCGCAGTGCCGGCGACGTAGACGTGAGACTCATCGGGTCCGAGTGCCAGATCGGCACTGCCGGTGATGCCGGCGACGCCGTTCTGTCCAGCGAACGCCGCTCGCACGAACGAAAGCGCGCCGGACCCGCTGTCGCGTTGCAACAAGGCGACGCTGTTGCCGGTTTGACTCGTGACATACAGCCTCGCCGCATCGGTCGACGAAGCCATGCCCGTCGGCGCGGAGAGGCCGCGCCCGGGCGCTTCCTCTTCGATCGCTGCCGTGGCGACGAGCGTACCATCGACCGGATCGCGGCTGAGGACGGCGATGCGATGGCCGTCGACGACCGCCGCATAGACGTGGCGACCGTCGGCGGATACGAGCAGGTCGGCGAGCTGGCCGAGCAACGGTGTGTCCTCTGCGCGCAGCGTTTGCACGACGGCGAAGTCCGTCTGCATCGGCCGCAGCACCGCAATGGCGCGGTCACTGCCACTGGCGACGTAGACATGCTCACCGTCGGGGCTGACCGCAACCGCGGCGACGCCGTCGAGGGCGTCGAGCTGTGGCCCATCGGTCAGCGTCGACTGGTGGACGAGTTGTCCGGCCTCGTCGACCGAGAACATCGCCAGCGCGTTCGACCCGGCGACATAGAGGCGGGCACCATCCGGGCTGATCGCCGCGTCGACGATCTGGGATATGTCGAATCCGCCGCTCAGCGAGTGGTCAAAGACCAACACGCCGGATTGCGCGTCGCGGCGCAGCGCGCTGACCGCCGATCCCCCGGCGACATAGACGACGTCGCCGTCGGGCGACAGTAACAGGCGCACCGCGGTCGATATCCCTTCCATGCCGGCGACCGCCTCGCGGTAGATTGCGATGCGGCCGAGCCTGCCGTTGCCGGGGTTGCGCGAGAACGCGGCGATCGCCTGGTCGCGGTTGCCCGCGGCGTAGACATGGCGGCCGTCGGGCGTGGCGAGTAGCGCCCGGACCTCGCCCAAGCCGTTGCCGTTGAACAGCGTCTGCA
>JBGTMF010000450.1:0-7092 GCA_041743795.1 Thermodesulfobacteriota bacterium
CGTCTCGCCGGGCCGCGGCGACTCGCTGGTCCTGGAGGTCGGCGCCGGCGCCGCCAACGAGATGCCCGCCTTGGTCGCCCGGGTTCGGGCGATGTTCGATCTCGCCGCCGATCCGGATAAGATCGAGCAGCAGCTGGCCAGTGATCCCCGCATCCGCCGCACAGTTCGATCGCGGCCCGGCCTGCGCCTCCCCGGATCGTGGGATCCCTTTGAGCTCGCCGTGCGCGCGATCCTCGGCCAACAAGTGACGGTCCGCGGCGCGTCGACCCTGACCGGTCGCCTCGCCGTCGCCTACGGCGAGATCCTCGAAACCGAGGTCGACGGCATCGACCGCCTGTTCCCGACACCCGGCGCGCTGATCTCGTTCGACGGCGTGGGCATGCCGGCGGGGCGGGCCGCGACGATTCGCACTCTTGCCCGGACTGCCGCGGTGGACCCGTCGCTGTTCGACGCCGGCGCTAGCGCAGAGGATTTCGTCGCTAAGCTCTGCCGCATCCCGGGCATCGGACCGTGGACGGCCCACTACGTCGCCATGCGGGCAATTGGCGAACCGGACGCATTCCCCGCCTCCGACCTCGGGCTGCGCAGGGCGCTCGCCGTCCTCGACGGGGGCGATATGCCGACAGCCGTCGAATTGGCCGCGCGCGCCGAACGCTGGCGACCGTGGCGTTCCTACGCGGCGATTCACCTGTGGACTTCACTGGCCGCGCCCTGAGGCGCGGCCGCCAACGGACGCACATAACATGGAGAGGCACATGGAAGAGATTTGTTACCGATACATCGAAAGCCCAATCGGCCGCCTGCTGCTGGCGGGAACCGAGCGGGCGCTTCGGCGAATCGAATTCGCCACCGGCAAAGGGGCGCGCGGCCCGCGCCCCGAGTGGCGACAGGACAGGCGCGGTTTTGCCGCGGCCGTGTCGCAGCTATCTGAGTACTTCGCCGGCCGGCGACGGAATTTCGAACTGCTACTCGATCCGGTCGGAACGGAATTCCAGCAGCGCACTTGGAGCGCGTTGCGGCAGATCCCATACGGCGCGACTTCGAGCTACGGAGACGTCGCTCGTGCCATCGGCAAACCCAACGCGGTGCGCGCGGTAGGTGCCGCCAACGGGCGCAACCCGTTGCCGATCGTCGTTCCGTGTCACCGCGTCATCGGCAGCGACGGTAGCCTCACCGGTTTCGGCGGCGGCATCGAGATCAAGCGCACGCTTTTACAATTGGAGGGAGCGCTGCTCTGATCAGCGCTCCCTCGCGTGCCATTGCGCGGACGGAGTCCTACCGGCTACTGCGATCGGTGCCCGTCTGCAGATTGTTGACGACCCGCCGAACGCCATCGACGTCGAACGCCAGTTGCCCGGCACGATCCTTCGTCGCGATGTTGTTGACGAGGCCGCTGAGGTAAACCGTCCCACCGGTGGTTCGCACACCCACACCGGCGTAGTTACGCCCATTCGACAACGCTCGTTTTACGCCGGCGGTGATGGTCGCGTCCAGGTTGGCAGTCGTCACCGCCTGGTCGGCGCGGGATTCTCTCACCTGGAGGTCATCGATGACGCGCCGCACATCAGTGACATCGCGCGCCAATTCGCGGGCGCGCTGTTGGCTAGTCGCATCGGCGACGACACCCGTCAGTCTGACCGTGCCGTTATCCGTCGTGACGTTGACGTGGGCCAGCGCGGCGTGATCTCGGTCGTTGGCCAGACGGTGCTGAACCGCGGCGGTGATCTGAGCGTCACTCCCGCGCGGCGTGTTGCCGGTGTTAGCTGCCTCCTCGACGATCCGTAGCTCGCTCACTACTTGGCGAACACCGCGGACGTTGCTTGCCACCGAGATCGCGTGTTGCTCCGAAGGGGCGTTTACCACGGTACCGGTCAGGCGTACGACGCCGGCCTCGGAGTTCACGTCGATGTCGGTAAAGGCGATCTTCGCCGGATCGGCCGCGAACGCGTTGAGGACGGCATTGGTGGTGTTGGCGTCGTCGACACTGCGCACCACCTGCCGACTCGATTCGGCGAAGTCCGCACAGCCGACGAGACCGCCTACAAGTGCTGCTGCGATTGTTACCCTGATTGCGTAATGCATGATTTGATCTCCTTTACCGCATTGTACCCATCGCACGACATCGCTGTAAGCTCGGAGTACTACGCGAGTAATTGCACGCGTCGGCGCACGCATGGAGGTGCAGCGTCAGTCCACCAGATGCATTGGCCGACGCCGGGCGCCGGCGGGACCAGCAGCAGTACAATCGCGGCGTATCCATTCGACTGACCCGGTCAGCGTTACAACGAGTAACACCGCTCAAAACTAGGCGACTTAGGGCAGGGATATCGAGGAGGTGCGGCGTCCTCGGCGTCCACCGAGCAGCGCAACTGCGAGAAACACGACGGCTATCACCGCGAAGATCCAGCCGATCTGGGCCGACAAGCCGGCCACCCCGCCGAAACCGAGCAGTGACGCGATGAGTGCGATGACGAAGAAGGTGAGTGCGTAGTTTAGCATGAGCTTTCTCCTTTGTAATGATTGTACGGAGCCAATCTCGGCGGCGTAAGCCCGGAGGACTACGCGCGTGGTTGTGCGGATCTGCGCGCGGGAGCCTCGCCAGCCCATCGCGCGCCACCGCTCTTAGAGGGACTCGAAACCTGCCGCCACCGCGGTTTGCCCGCAGGGCGGGTTGCGAACTATGGATTCGAGTCCGGACTGATTAAAAGGGAGGATCCAATAGCATGCGAGGATCGATGCAGGATTGGCCGCTGGTGGTGACCTCGGTCATCGACCATGCGGCACAGTGGCACGGCGAAAGAGAAATGGTCACGCGCACGGTCGAGGGGCCGCTGCACCGCACCAACTACGCGGAGCTACACCTGCGCGCGCGTAAACTGGCGCAGGCGTTGCGGCGCCTCGGCGTCGGCCGCGGCGATGTCGTCGCGACGATGGCGTGGAACACGCACCGCCACTTCGAGACGTGGTACGCCATCATGGGCGTCGGCGCGGTCTGCCATACGCTCAACCCGCGCCTCTTCGCCGAGCAACTCGTTTACATCGTCAACCACGCGGAAGATAAGCTCCTGCTGCTCGACACTTCCTTCGTGCCGATCCTCGAAGCTATCCAGGATCAGTTGCCCGCAGTCCGCGCCTACGTGCTGCTGACCGACCGCGCGCACATGCCAGAGACCAAGCTGCGAAACTGCTATTGCTATGAGGAACTGGTAGACGCCGAGAGCGGCGACTTCGAGTGGGTAAAGGTCGACGAAACCGATGCCTGCGGTCTCTGCTACACGTCGGGAACGACCGGCAACCCCAAGGGCGTCGTTTACTCGCACCGGTCGAACGTCATCCACGGGCTGGCCGGTAACTGCGCCGATGCGCTGGGCGCTCGCAGTGTCGATAACATCCTGCCGGTGGTGCCGATGTTCCACGCTAACGCCTGGGCGCTGGTCTTCGCCGGACCGATGGCCGGATGCAAGCTGGTGATGCCGGGAGCCAAGTTGGACGGCGAGAGCATCTTCGAGCTGCTCGACGGCGAGCGTGTATCGGTGACCGCCGCGGTGCCGACCGTTTGGCTCATGTTGCTGCAGTATCTCGAGAAGACGGGTGCCAAGCTGCCGCATCTCAAGCGCGTCGTCATTGGTGGTTCCGCCGTGCCGCGCGTCATGCTCGAGCGGTTCGAGCGCGAATACGAAGTCGATGTGGTGCACGCCTGGGGCATGACCGAGTTGAGCCCGATCGGAACCCTGGCGACTTTCAAGGCGGGCATGGAGAACCTCTCGTTCGACGAGCGCATGGACATCAAGGTCAAGCAGGGGCGTCCGATCTACACCGTCGAGATGAAGATCACCGACGACGACGGCAACGAGCTGCCGCGCGACGGTAAGTCGTTCGGCCATCTGCTGGTACGCGGCCCGGCGGTCGCCGGCTCCTACCTCAAGGGCGAGGGCGGGGCCGTTCTCGACGACGACGGTTGGTTCGACACCGGCGACGTCGCGACGCTCGATGCACACGGCTTCATGCAGATCACCGATCGCGCAAAGGACGTCATCAAATCGGGCGGCGAGTGGATCTCCTCGATCGAAATCGAGAACATCGCCATCGGCCACCCCGGCGTCGCCGAAGCGGCGGTGATCGGCGTGTACCACGCCAAGTGGGACGAGAGGCCGCTCCTTATCGTCGTCCGCGCCGCCGGTGCCGATCCCTCGAGGGAAGACATCTTGTCATTCCTGGAGGGCAAGATCGCCAAGTGGTGGATGCCGGACGATGTCGCCTTCGTCGACGAGATTCCACACACTGCCACCGGCAAGATCCAGAAGCTGACTCTACGGAAGCAGTTCGAAGGCTACGCCCTTCCCTGATTCGGCCGGCGAGGACGGGGTTCTCAGATGCAGGAAGCACGAGTCGTTCGCGGCGACGACGGCGTCGAGCGATGCTGGTGGTGCGGCGCGGATGAGCTGTACGTTCGCTACCACGACAATGAGTGGGGAATGCCCGTCGGCGACGACCACAGGCTATTCGAGAAGATCTGCCTCGAGGGTTTCCAGGCGGGTCTCAGCTGGCTCACCATCTTGCGCAAACGCGATAACTTCCGCGCGGGGTTTGCGTCATTCGATTTCGAGAAGGTGGCTCGTTTCAACTCGCGAAGTGTCGAGCGCCTACTCGGCGACGCCGGCATCGTCCGTCATCGCGGCAAGATCGAGTCGACGATCAACAACGCGCGCCGCGCCATCGAACTGGTCGACGAATGCGGGACGCTTGCCGCCTACTTTTGGCGGTTCGAAGATCGGCAGGACTTCCAGGGCATTCTCGCGCAGACGGCGAAGTCGGCGGAGCTGAGCGCGGACCTGCGGCGGCGCGGCTGGACATTCGTCGGCCCGACAACCGCTTACGCATTCATGCAGGCGATGGGCCTCGTGAATGATCACCTGCCCGGATGCGCCGCGCGCGGCCGAGTCGAATCCGCTCGCCCTGTATTCTCCACCCCCTGACGAAAAGGTCGAAGATGAAGATCGCTCCCTATGCCCTCGTATGTCTACTCGCGCCGCTCGCCGCTCCGGCGGCGGAGATCGACTGGGAGCAGGTTGGCGACGAAGCGACCGCGATGCTGCGCGACTACATCCGCATCGACACCAGCAACCCGCCCGGGGGCGAGCTGGCGGCGGCGCGCTTTTTCGCCGAACATTTCGAACGCGCTGGTATCGAGTACCGCATCCTCGAGTCCGAGCCCGAACGCGCCAGCATCATCGCTTGGCTACCTGGTAGCGGCAAAGGCAAGCCTATCGTTCTGCTCAACCACCTCGACACGGTGCCCGCCGATGCTTCCGCGTGGAAGCACCCGCCGTACGCGGCGGTGGTCGAAGACGGCTACCTTTACGGCCGCGGCGCACTCGACTGTAAAGGCTTGGCGGTGGCCGAGGCGTTAGCGATGATCGCTCTGGCGAGAAGTGGCGAGCACCTTGGACGTGACGTCATCTTTCTCGGTACCGCCGAGGAAGAGACCGGCGGTAAACTGGGTGCCGGTTGGTTTGCCGAAAACCATCTGGAACTGCTTCGCGGCGCGGAGTTCATGCTGAACGAAGGCGGCCACGGCCGGCGTCTCGCCGACGGCGCGCTGGTCTACGAGGTATCGGCGGTGGAGAAGACGCCGTTCTGGCTGCGTCTGACGGCGGAGGGACCGGCCGGGCACGGCTCGACGCCGCGGGGGACGCCGGCGGTCGAACGCCTTGTACGTGCCCTCGAGCGGGTCCGCGATCGCGCCCGCGACATCCGTGTTACGCCGGAGGTCGACGCGTACTACAAGGCACTCGCCGAACGCGAGTCGGTCGAACTCGCCGATCGCTACCGCGACCTGGCACGATCGCTGGAGGATCCGTCCTTCCGCGAGACCTTCCTCTCCCGCCCCGAGGATGCGGCTCTGGTGCAGTCGACAATTTCGATGACGGTCCTGCATGGCAGTGAGAAGACCAATGTGGTGCCGCCGCGCGCGACGGCGGATCTCGACTGTCGCCTGTTGCCCGGAGAAACGCCGGAGCAGTTCCTCGAAACCCTGCGCGGGCTCATCGGCGATGACCAGATCGACATCGAAGTCCTCTTGAGCTTCCCACCGTCAGCGTCGAGTACGGACACGAAGCTGTACCGCGCCATCGAGAAGGTCGCCGCGACCGAGGGCGCCGCCGTCGTGCCGGTGGTGCTGCGCGGATTCACCGACAGCCACTACTTTCGGGAAAAAGGAATCACCGTCTACGGCCTGATACCCGCCGTCGTTTCCGACACCGACATCCGCCGCATGCACGGCGTCGACGAGCGCATCCCGGTCGCCGAGCTCGGCCGCGGAACGAAGCGTCTGGTGCAGATCCTGCGCGAACTCGACGCGCCAAACTGACCGCGCCCGCCAGCGGAGCTGGAGAGACACTTGTCCGATTTCAAGCCGGTCAAGTGGTGAACCAGTAGGCGAGGCGCTCGAAACACCACATCGCGGCGAGCGATCCCATGGCGTAGATCGGCACCAAGTCGGCCCAGCGAGGCGCGGACGTGAAAAGGCGGCGGGCGATGGCGCGCAGCGGAAGTACCGCGGCGACGAAGGCGAGTTGACCGATCTCGATGCCGGCGTTGAAGGACAGTAGCGCGGCGGGAATCTCGTTCTCAGGCAGTCCGACCTCGGCCAGCGCGCCGGCGAAGCCGAGACCGTGCAGCAGACCGAATGATGCGGCGACGGCCCAGGGCCGCCGCCGCATCAGCGTCGACATCGGCGGTACGCGCCGTGTCAGTTCGATGGCGACGAGGAGGACGCTGACGGCGATGATCAGCTCCATCAAGGCGGTCGGGTAACGCACCAAGCCCAACGCGGCAAGCGATAGCGTCACGCTATGACCGACGGTGAACGCCGTAATCGTCCGGATCAATGGAGTTGTGCCGTCGACGAGGAGGAGAAGTCCGAACACGAACAGCAAATGGTCGAGCCCGCCGAGGATGTGCTCGACGCCGAGCCGGAAATAGTCGAGGAACACCGCCGATCTCTCGGCCGCCGCTGGCACCAGCATGGTCGGCTGCGCCGCGCGCACGACGCCGCGCACCTTTCGTCCGTCGGTCAGCTCGACGCGCACC
>JBGTMF010000451.1:0-4045 GCA_041743795.1 Thermodesulfobacteriota bacterium
TGACGAGATCCTCGCCGGCCAGGAGGTCGAGCTCACGGCCGAGGACGTTGACGCGTTCCCGGCTAACTACGTCGCCCTCTCTCATATCCACCTGCACCAGCAGGTGGCGTCTAGGGCCTGGTACGCGGGTTCCCCGACGGCACAGACCTTCGGCGAACCTGACGAGAAGGGATACGTCATCACCGACGTTTTCTTCGAAGAAAATCCGCGCGTCTACCGCCGGCTGACCCCGGCCCGGCGCATGGCGACGGTCACGGCCACCTGGGCAGAAGTTGCCGGCGTGTGGCGGTGGCTGGGCAATGCCGAAGACGAGATCTCCGGCCTGCCCGAAGGTGCTGAGGTCAAGCTGCGCATCCAGTTGCCTGAAGACGCAGCGACGAGTTGCCCCGTTGACGAGCTGGTCGCGCAGTACGAGGCGGCGGGCTTCCTGGTCGCCAAACCGGATCGGCGAATCACGCCAAAGGTGCGGGTCCGTTCGGAAGAGATCCAAGCCGCGGTTAGCAACCGGGAGAAGCTCCTCGCTTACTGGGGGTCACTGGAGCAGGCGCCGAAGGAGTCCGTGCAGGGGCGAATCCTGGAGAAGCTCGTGGAGGTCGAAAACGCCGTCGCCGGCAACACCAAGTCGGTGGTGGGGGAGGAACAAGCGGCATGATTCTGCACAGATTGGAATTCGAAGGCATCTCGACCGCGTTCCCCGGCAAGGCATCTATCGACTTCGATGCGCTCGGCCCCGGCCTGGTCGCGTTCGTCGGCGACAACGGCAACGGGAAGAGCCACGCTATGGAGCTGTCGGGGCCGGCGACTCTGTTTCGCACGTTTCCGAGCTACGGCGGCGATTCGTTCGCCTCGCACATTCACCCAGCGGCGAAGCTCGCGCAGTCGACACTCACCTTCTCCACGGGCGGACAGCGGTACAAGCTCGAGGTGACATACGACCCGACAGCGAAGAGCGGCAAGGGGCAGACGCGAGCGAAGCTGTTTCGTGGTGATGACGATCTGATTGCTGGCCCGGAGCGGCTGGGGGACGTGGACGCGAAGCTCGCGGAGATCCTGCCGTCGCAGGACGTGATGCTCGCAAGTTCGTTCGCCTGCCAGAGCCGCGACGGCTCGTTTGGCGACCTGCCGAAGGCGCGCAAGAAAGAGCTGTTCATGGAGCTGCTTGGCCTGGCTCGCCTGCAAGCCGTGGCGGAGGCGGCGAAGGCACGGCGGCAGAAGGCCGAAGACGGGCTGGATCGACTGCGGCCGAAAGTCGAAGACCTGCGCAACCGCACGGTTCGCTACGCCGACGTCGCTTTCAGCCTCGAGGATTGCGCGAAGCGTTCAGGGGAGTTGGGCGGGCGACTCGAGGAAGCACGCGGGGCGCAAACGCTGGCGGTCGAAGCGGCGTCGCAGGCACGGGACGCACTGCGCACCCTCGAAGCACAGGGGCAGCTCTACGAGGACCAGCGTCGTATCCGGGCCGATGCCCTGGCGGACGCCGCACAACAGGAGGCGGCGGCTCGCTCGGCGTGCGAGGCGAACACGACATCGCTGGCCGACGCCGACGCCGTGATCGATGCCGCATCCAAGATCGAGGGTATCGACGCCGACCTGTCCCGCCTCGACTCGGAGATCGACGACGCCGCGGAGAAGCTGCGACCGATCGATGGCGAACTCGCGACACTGAACGAGCGGCGGAACACCCTGGTTGCGGAGTTCCGTCGACTCGACACTGAACTCAAATCGGCGGAGGCCGCAGAGGGGCGCCTCGCCGACGGGGCCGACCTCGAGGGCGACGCAAGGCGCCTGGAGATCGAGGCCCGGGAGGCTGCACAGGCCCGGGAGGCTGCCGAATCGGAAGGGGCTGCCCGTGAGGACGCCGCGGAGGCGGAGCGAACGGCGAACACCCGCCGCGGCGCGCTCGAAGAGCGGCTCACGGAGATCGAGCGACGGACGAAGACGCTCGACCAGGTCGACGTCGAGCACCCCATGTGCGCCGAGTGCCCCTTGACCGCAGACACGCGAGCGGCCATCGCGACCCTCTCTGATATCGAGGGGAAGATTGCCGCACTGCCGGCACGGAGCACCGCGGCGGCTGAAGCGCTGGTAGCGCATCGCACTCAGTTGAGTGGGTTGCGTACGGCGGAGGCGACCGCCGGCGCCGCACTGGCGAAGGCCCGAGAGGCGTTGGCGGCTGTGGCCGGCGACACGCAGCAGGCGGCGAAGGCCCCCATGCTGCGCAACCAGCTGGCGGAGAACAAGGCCGCGGGGCAGGCGACGCGAGCTCGTATCGACGAGTTGATGGAGCACCGGGCGACGTTGCAGCCGGTGTTCGCACAGAAACAGGAGTCTCGCGCGCAACTCCGCACGCAGCGGGTGGGCCTGGCTGCACTGGCCGCACGAATCGGCGAGGTGAGAGCCGCGCAGGAGCGCACCGACGAACTCGCACGCGCGCTGGAGACAGCGACGCGGCGGCAACAGGACGCGATGAAGTCCGTCTCTGAACTCGGGCCTGCACCCGATCTGGCCCCGGCCCGTGAGGCTGCACGTGAGGCACAGGCGGCGGTCGAGTCCGGTTCGGCGTTGGTCACTCGCCTGCAGGAGGAACTGACCCCGATCGAACAGGCCTATCAGCGACTACTCGGAGAGAAGACGGCGCTCGGCGACGACCCGGCGGGCGAGCTGGCGGAGGCGGAAGCGGCAATCACAAAACACGAAGTTGACGCCGCCGACTGGAGTCATCTGGAGAAGGCTTTCGGGCGTGACGGCATCCAAGCCCTCGAGATCGATGCGGCCGGGCCGTCGGTGACGGCGATCGCCAACGACCTGCTGGTCAGCTGCTACGGCTCGCGGTTCCAGCTGCGCATCGACACTACGGAGGAAACCGCGAAGGGCGACAAGGTCAAGGAGGTGTTCGACGTCGTGATCCTCGACGCTGAATCACCCCAGGGTGACCGGAAGAGCGGATCGGGTGGCGAGCAGGCGATCCTCGACGAAGCGCTCAGGCTCGCTATCGCCATCTTCAACACGCAGCGATCCGGTCACGAGACCTTGACCCTCTGGCGCGACGAGACGGGCGGCGCGCTCAGCCCAGAGAACGCGAGCCGGTACGTGCACATGCTGCGCCGTGCGCGCGAGATCGGCGGCTTCCACCAGGTGCTGTTCATCTCGCATTCGGAGGCGGTCTGGTCTCAGGCCGACCGCCAGCTGTTCTTCGCCAACGGTCAGGTGTCCGCCGACCCGGCAGCTCGGGAGGCGGCATGAACGGTACCATCGTGTGGGAAGATCCGCCGGAGCGGGTGATTCACGAGCGGGTCTCCGATACTCCGGACTACACGGCACTCCTGTCGCAGCTGGCAAGGTGGCCTTGCCTGTGGGGCAGGATCCACCGGTTCTCGTCTCCGGAGCTTGCGGAGCGTGCGCGCAACGCCCTCGACCACGAATTTTCCGAGACGTACCTGTTCGTTTCACGCGGCTGCGATCTGTACGGCATGTGCACACCGACGGGCGCCGGAGGTGCCTCGTGAGCGAGGAACCGGCCCAGTACGGGGCCGAGAGGCGCGCGCGAGGTCGCAACGCCCTCGAGGACACGATTCGCGCCGAGATGACAAATGGGGAGATCGTGAAGCTGGGCGGGATCGTCGCCTTCGCCGAGCGCGAGCAGCTCTCGACGCGCGACATCTTCGACTCCCTCTGCGCGGTGGTGCCGGGGCTCGCGGACGTGCCGCGGATGGTCGAGGAACGACTCGCGGCGATGGTGCCGACGCCGGGCAAGGTGATCGCAGCGGACTTTGGCGGCGACAAGGGTCGAGACAAACGACCGAGTACCGATCTATAGGCTGGCAATGAACGAACAGGTGGAATTGTGGCTATCGAGCACGGGTCGAGAAATCTGGGCCCGTGATCCGCATGTCCCTATCTGCGAGAGTTGCGTCGGGACGAACATCTGGGCTCGTCAGTCGTTCCTCGGCATCGAGATGGACCCGGACCCGCTGCGGATGTGCGGAGACTGCGGACATCACTTTCGATCCGCGTTCGGCATGCCAACGTCGCCGACAGCGCGGCC
>JBGTMF010000452.1:0-6527 GCA_041743795.1 Thermodesulfobacteriota bacterium
GCCGCCCGCCGCCGCCGCGTCGGCTGTTGCCGCCGAAGACGCGGCAAGGCGGCAGTGGTGGGTTCGACGAGTTCAGGTTTCTCGGTGTGCCCTCGCGTTGGTTCGAACCGGACGACGGTATTCCGGTTCGCTACTTCGTCGACTCCACCGGAGACGCCGAGATCGGCGCCGCAGCATCGATCGCGGCGGTCGAGGGTGCCTTCGCCGCGTGGTCCGCGCCGCTGTCGTCGGCAATCAAGCTGGAAAGCGCCGGTCCGACCGACCCGGCTCCGTTCAGCGGCTGCCCGGACGACAATCGCATCGTCTTCAACGATCCATTTGGCGAGATTCAGAACCCATCAAACTGCCGCGGTATTCTTGCACTTGGGGGTTTCTGTGAGAGCAGTGACACGCGCACTGTCGGCGGCGTCGAGTTCAGGAGGATCATCACCGGCAAGCTGACGTTCAACAACGGCTGGGGGGCGTGCCCGATATGGACCGAGTGCGGTTTGGCGGAGATCGCCACGCATGAGATCGGCCATACCATCGGTCTCGGCCACTCGGAAGTAGATGATGCCACGATGGCTGCGAATGCCCACTTCGACGGGCGCTGCGCTTCGCTGCGCAGCGACGACGAAGCCGGCATCGCCTTCATGTATCCGTTGCCAACTGCGACGGGCACGGCGACGGCGACGGCGACCAATACGGCGACGGTGACGGCGACGGCGACGGCGTCGCAGACTGCCACGGTGACGGCAACGCGGACGCGGACGCCGACGATCACGCGGACGCCGACGATCACACGGACGCCAACAGTTACGCGGACGGCGACACGCACCCCAACGCCTACCCGCACCGCGACGTCGACCCGCACCGGAACGGCGACGTCTACGGTGACGGCGTCGATCACGCGCACGGCGACTCGCACCGCAACTGCTCCGTTTACTCTGACGGCGACACGCACAGCGACGGGCGCCGCAACGTCGACCCCTACTTCGACAGGATCCGCTTCGCCCTCGCCCAGTCCAAGCGCAAGCGTCACGGCCACGGCGACGCGGACGGCGACGGATGTTCCGTCGCCATCGGCTAGCCCGAGCGCGTCGACCACTCGAACCTCGACGCGGACGCCGACGGAAGTTCCGTCACCGTCCGCCAGCCCGAGCGCGACGGCCTCACCCACAGCGACCCGCACGCCGACCCGTACTCCGACCGGTAGTCCTTCGCCCTCCGCCTCGCCCAGCCTGACGGCGACCGCTGTTGTCACCGCCACACCGGCGACGTCGGAGACTCCGACCCGGACGCCGGAAAGCACGCCGACCGCGTCGCCGCTGCCGACAGGCGATCCCTTCGTCGTACTCGTCCTGCGCGCATTGCGAAGAGTCCTCGAAGTCTTCCCCGCTCTCTTCGATTAACGCGTCGCGACCGCGATGTCGCCGCTGGCGCGACGTCGCCATGGCAAGAGACACGGCGACCGCCGGGCTCTTTGGTGGGACAGTTCCCTTACCGTGTCCCGCGGCATTGCCGATGTCGCTTGTTGCAGCGAGTGAAAGTGGCGAGAGACTGACGCGCTCGTGGACTTTCTCGCATCGTTCGCAGGTGGAGCGATTGTTCAACGGGACGCTGGCACGACTCTGGCTTTCCTGTTGCCTCCGAAATGGAAGCGGTGGGGCGAAGGGGGGCGAGGTGTGGCAGGTACTTGCTCACGTGCTTTGTGCTGTTGCTGCCAGTCGCTGTGCCGGCAAGCACCTTCATTCTCCAGGGCGTCGACGAACTCGCCGATGCTGCCGACACGGTGGTCGTCGCGACGGTGGTGGGAGTTCGCGGCGAACGCGCCGGCGACGGCAGTGTCCGCACGATCGTCAGTCTCGACGTCGAGCACGATCTATTGGGAGTGCCGGCCGGGCCGCGGCTTACCCTGACCGAACGCGGCGGCCGCAGTGATGGCGTCGAGGAGCGCGTTTTCGGCGTTCCCGAATATCAGCGCGGGGAACGAGTGCTCGTATTCGCACGTGAGGGCGACGACGGCCGCATGCGAACCGTTGGCATGGCGATGGGCAAGTTCCGCGTCGTGCGGGACGCCGAAACGCGTGCGTTGTTCGTCCGCCACCTCGGCGAGGGTGTCACCATCTTCGACCCCGTCAGCCAGGAGCTGGTGGAGGAGAGCGGTCCGTGGCCGCTTGACGCTCGCGAAGTCCTGGAACAGCTGGGGATCGCGGGACGCGTGTCGGATGACGAACTCGTCGAGGGCCTGCCGGTGTCAAATCCCTTGGCTGTATTCGATTCGTTTTTGTTCGCCAGTTCCGTTCCTGCCCGGTGGTTCGAACCGGACAGCGGGCAACCAGTGCCATTCAAGTTTGATTCCACTGGCGATGTGGGGCTCGGCGCCGCCGAATCCCACGGTGCGGTGCTCGATGCCATGGCGGCGTGGTCCGCGGTGGAAGGTTCCAATCTCGTACTCAGCGACGGCGGACCGTTGCCGGCTCCCCAGGCCTTCACCGGCTGTGGCGGCGACAACCGTATTGTCTTCAATGATCCCTTCAACGAAATCACCGATCCGTCCGGCTGCAGCGGCGTGCTCGCCATCGGCGGCTATTGCATCGGCTCCAACCAGGCGTCGGTCAACGGCGTGACCTTTCGAAACATCACGCGCGGCCGTGTCATGTTCAACAATGGTTTCGCCGGATGTCCCTTCTGGAATCGCTGTTCGCTGTCCGAGGTGGTGACCCACGAACTCGGGCATGCCTTGGGTTTCGGCCACTCCCCGGTGCTCGATTCGATCATGCGCAGCCAGGCGTACTTCAACGGTCGCTGCACCCGACTCGGTCAGGATGACATCGCCGCTGTGACTTTTGTCTATCCGGTCGATCAGACGAGCGTGGCCACCTCGACGCCTACGTACACCCGTACGCCGACTCCGTCCCCTACCTTCACCCGCACGCCGACATGGACCGTCGCCGCGACGCCTACTACGACCCAAACGCCACTGCCGACAGCGACGCGGACGGCTACCAGGACGAGCACCCGAACGGCAACGCGGACAATCACGACGACGCGCACACCCACTCGCACAGCGACCAGCACCCCTACGTTGACACCGACGCGCAGCGCGACACCGACGAGTAGCTGGACGCCGACGCACACCTCGACGCAGACGCCAACCGAGACGCCGAGTCATACGGCGACGCCGACGTGGACGAACACGTGGACGGCAACACGCACCTCGACGCAGACGCCGACCGAGACGCCGAGTCATACGGCGACGCCGACGTGGACGAACACGTGGACGGCGACGCACACCTCGACGCCGACGCCCACCGAGACGCCGAGTGATACGGCGACACCGACGTGGACGAACACGTGGACGGCGACGCACACCTCGACGCCGACGCCGACCGAGACGCCGAGTCATACGGCGACACCGACGTGGACGAACACGTGGACGGCGACGCGCACCTCGACGCCGACGCCGACCGAGACGCCGAGTCATACGGCGACACCGACGTGGACGAACACGTGGACGGCGACGCACACCTCGACGCCGACGCCCACCGAGACACCGAGTGATACGGTGACGCCGACGTGGACGAACACGTGGACGGCGACGCACACCTCGACGCAGACGCCGACCGAGACGCCGAGTGATACGGCGACGCCGACGTGGACGAACACGTGGACGGCGACGCACACCTCGACGCAGACGCCGACCGAGACACCGAGTCATACGGCTACGCCGACGTGGAAGAATACGTGGACGGCGACGCACACCTCGACGCAGACGCCGACCGAGACAGCGAGTCATACGGCTACGCCGACGTGGACGAACACGTCGACAACGACGCACACCTCGACGCCGACGCCGACCGAGATGCCGAGCCATACGGCGACGCCGACGAACAGCTGGACGCCGACGGAATCGCATCCATCGACGGCGACGCCTACGTCGACGGATTCGGCGACCCCGAGCGCCACCGCGGAAATGATCTCGGTCTCCGGGACGGTACGATACTACGCCAGTGGAGCTGCGGTTTCCGACATTCTGCTGTCCCTGGGTGCCGCCGACGGCGCCGCTGTCGATCGCAGCGACGACGCGGGTCGATTCTCGCTGGCAGTTCCCAGCCTGGCGGCTCCGACCGCGGAGTTGCAGGTGGCAAAGCGAGGCGACTTCGGCACCGCCATCTCGTCACTCGACGCAGTCTATGTCCTACAAGCCGTCGTCGGAAGCAGGGAACTGACGGACCGGCAGCGTCTGGCCTGCGACGTGACAGGCGACGGCAGGGTGACGGCCTTGGACGCGTCGCGAATCCTCGAACTGACCGTGGGACGGATCGAGCAGTTTCCGGCGATGGAATCCTGCGATAGCGATTGGATCTTCATCGTCGGTGACGATGCGGCGGCAGCCAAGATGCTGTCGTGCGAGCGCCCCTCGGTAGCGGTAGAGCCGACTACATCGCTCCAGATCGAGGCCGTGTTGCCCGGCGATTGCACCGGAAACTGGGAATCGTCCAGTGAACCGGGCCGACAACGCGTCGAACTCCGCCGGGCTGCCCCTCAAGTGCGCATCGGCAAGATGCGCACCCGCGGGACGAGGGTTCTGTTGCCGCTGTACATTCGATCTACCGAGCCCTACCACTCGATCGATCTCCAGCTTGCATTCGAATCCACTGGAATATTGCCGGTGAGGGCTAGAATGCTGGGGCAGCGCCGGGGCGGCTTGGTTCAGATGAATACTCGGCCCGACGGGCACCAGATGAGCGTGGCATTGGCGAATCCCGAGGCCATCAACAGCCGCCGCCGCCGCCGCGTTCTCTTGCTCGAGTTCGAAATGGTGACCAGCGATTCGCCAGCCGCACCGGCAATCGACCAGGTGAGCATCCGCATAGACGAGCGGGCCCCCCAGATTTTCTAGACTCACGCACGCTCCGCTGGCTGCCGTTGTGGCCCAAAAAGCGGGCTTCGGGGTGTTCCAGCTCTACCCTTCCACTGGTGCGGAAGGCCCGGACCTTCGCGCCGTTCCATGCGGAGCGCCGATCGGTACAGCATGCGATTTGCTTATTGGGGGTCGAGATGATCCGCGGCTGATCTAATCGTCAGAGCTCTGGCACGGGCCTTGTTAGAAACTCAGTTCTGAAATCAATAGTCTCGTAAATACTTGAAAACACTTATTATTCCCGGCCGAATTTGGTGCCAGTTCATTTGGTTTTGTAGTTTTTTAATTTTTCGAGACAACGTCTTTCTTTGTTGACTCTCTGTGTTCGAGCCGCGAGGGTTGAGTGCAGTGTATCCGTACAAGGACAACTACCAAGCGATTGCCGGGTAGTCCGCGTCCGCGATCGTCGTTCTAGTTGCAGTTCTTGCAGCACCCGTTCCTCCCCCCCAAGGAGCCCAAATTTCATGCCCCCGTCCGAACTCAGCCTGATCCCCCCCCGCTGCTTTGCAACCGCAAGTTCGATGCCAAAGCTGGATCAACCTTTAGATAGTCGCGAAGCGGTAACCGGTCCGCCAATGAGCGTTGGAAAATTGGCTTATCGGCGATGTTCCGACGTTTCTCGCGGAGAATTGGTGAGGCGCGGCTTCCTGGCATTCGCTCTGCTACTCCTCGGCTCGCTGACCTGGGCACGGCCGGCAATCGCACAGCCGATTTTGATTGATAGTTTCACCGCGGCGAACGGCTCGATGCTCCCCCCAGGGTTAATGCAGAAGGGGCTGGGCAGCGTGGTTGCCGAGGACATCGGCGTGGCCGGAGTAATCGGCAATCGACGCCTGGTCGAAGGCGTGGTCACCGCGACCACCGCGAGCCAGGGGATTCTCTTCGGTACGGCGCCCAGCATCAATACGTTCCTCTTTGCGGCGGACAATACCGCCAACGCCAGATTCAGTTTGACGTACGGCCTGTTGTTGAGCGGGCCGACACCGTTGAACGTCGATTTCTCAGGCACCCAGGGGATCGCGCTCTTCGTGACGTTCGCGGACGCTGCGGCGGTCCCCTACGACGTCAGCGTGACCATCGTCGATGGCTTCGGCGCAATGCAGACGGTGACGCAAACCATCAACGTCCCGGGGTTCAATCAGATCGAGTTTTCGTTCTCGAGCTTCAATGCTGTGAACATTTCGAAAGTCGCGATGTTGCGATTTGATTTCGATCTCAACACCGCCGGCGACATGCGGCTCGCGCTCATCGAGACGTTCGGCGAACAGCAGGTCTTCACCCCGACTCCAGGGGCGACCAACACCCCGACGATAACCCCGACGATCACCCCGACCAACACGCCGACGATCACGCCGACCAACACTCCGACCAATACGCCGACCAACACCCCATCTAACACGCCGACGAACACGGACACGCCGACGGAGACTCCGACGGCCACGCCGACCAATACGGACACGCCGACGGAAACCCCGACGGCCACGCCGACGAGCACGAATACGCCGACTGAAACGCCGACGTTCACACCGACCAACACCAGCACGCCGACGGAGACTCCGACGGCGACGCCGATACCGTTCATTTGCGAAGGCGAATGCTTCCAGGTGGAGTTCCTGGGCGA
>JBGTMF010000453.1:0-5177 GCA_041743795.1 Thermodesulfobacteriota bacterium
GCGCCGAGCCCGCGGAAGCCGACGCGCTCGCCGACCAGGCCCGCCTCGCAGTAGATCGTCCAACGGCGCTCGAGACTGTCCCCTACTTCGCGCGCTGCGATCTCTCCCACCGCGCGGCAGCCGGCGGGCATATCGGGCTGCAGATCGCTGCCTGGCACGCGCTGTAAGGAGGTCTTCCACCGCACGTCGAACGATCCCGGCGAGATCTCGACCAACTCGAGCAGCGATGGGGCAAGCGGATGCGCGGCGGCGGCGGTCGCGATCGCCGCTGCGATGGCGGTCGCCAACACGACCTGCCGCAGCGGACTTTTCATCCCGGCTCCGCCGCGCCCGCAGCGATGCGCACGGTGTAGCGTTCGCGCAGGCGCTCCATCTGTCGCGTCAGTTCCGCTTGGCGGATCCCGGCCAGATACCGCTGCGTCACCTGGCCGCGCACGACGTCGAGAGCAGGCAGGGACGACTCGCGACGATCGTCGATCCAAACCAGGTGGAGGCCGTACGCCGATCGGATGGGCCCTTGCCACTCGCCAGGTGCGAGGGCGATCGCCGCGCGAGCGAACCAAGGCCCAAATAGCTTTCCCAGATTACTTTCCGAGCTGGCGCGCATGCGATGCCCGAGCGGAAAGACGTCGCCGAGTGCCGTCGCCTGCTCGGGCGGTAGCGCCTCGCGCTGTAGCCGTTCGAGCAGAAGTTCGGCATCGGGCTCGAGAGTGTCGCCGCGCCGGTCGGAAGAAAGGAACACGTGCCAGAGGGAGACCCGCGGTGGCTGCTGGTAGTCCTCGGCGACACCATCGTAGAATTCCTGCAGGACATCGTCGCTCGGGTGCCCGCGCCCGGCGGCGAGTTGTAGCAACAGACGCATCTTCTCGACCAGCAGGCGGCGAATGATGAGATCGTCGCGATCCAACCCCAACGCCAGCGCCTGCCGGAGGAGTTCGGCGTCATCGCCGTCCTCGCTGTCGTCGAGAAACCTCATCTTCTCGACCAGTCGAAAGCGCACGCTGCGGTCCCCGTGGTCGAGCCCGCGTGCCAGTGCTTCCCGGTAAAGAATCTCTTGGTCGACATAGTCCCGCAGCAACGCCTGCTCCTCCTCGGCGCTGGCGTCGCGCCCAGCCGTGCGCGAAAACGACTCGCGCAGCTCGCGAAGGGTCTCCGTATCGACGGAAATGACTGCGGCGGCGGCGTTCGGCGGCGAGACCGACGCTGGTAAGGCAGTGTCCCGCCAGAGAAACAGCAGTCCGCCAATCAGCAGAAAGTGTAACGCGGGCGCGCTGAGGACTCGAGAAATCACGACCGCAGCAGCCTAGCAAGCGATCGCCGACGGAAACACGCCGGCGGAGAGGTAAATTGTACTTCCTCCCGATGATTCGGAGGTTGATTCCCAATCACGGCGAGCGCGAAGTTCACGAAAGTCTACCGGATTACCGCGGCTGCGCGCCCTTCGTAGCTGAACTACGGTATCCCCGTCGGTTGACGCCCTCTGGCGGCACGTCAGTATTGCGGCGATGAAATACACCGACATTGGCTTCGAGGTCGGCGGCGGTGTCGCGGTGATCACTTTGCAACGAGCCGAACACCTCAACGCGTTCACCGGTGCGATGGGCCGCGGCATCGAGGCGGCGTACCGGCAGTGCGACGCTGACGACGCCGTGCGGGCGGTGATTCTGACCGGAGCGGGCCGCGCGTTCTGCGCCGGCGCGGATCTCTCCACCGGTGCCGATTCGTTCCAGCCGCGGGACACCGCCAGCTTCAGCGCCGCAGCCATCGATTTCCCAGCCTGGCGCGTGCGCAAGCCGGTGATTGCCGCCGTCAATGGATCCGCGGTCGGCCTCGGGCTCACCCTGGCACTGCAGTGCGACATTCGCATTGTCGCGCGCGAGGGCAAGTACGGCATCCTGCAGGTGCGCCGCGGTGTGATCGGAGACGCGTACTCGCACTGGACGCTGCCGCGCATCGTCGGCCTTGCCCGCGCCGCCGACATTCTGCTCACTGGGCGGACGTTCGGCGGCGACGAGGCGCTCGCCTTGGGCATCGCCAGTCGAGTCGTAACGGCGGACGCCGTGCTGTCGACGGCGAAGGAGATCGCCCGCGACATCGCCGACAACACGGCGCCGCTGTCGGTGGCGATGAGCAAGCAGCTTCTCTGGGAGAGCTGCAGCCTTTCGGCCGCCGAGGTCGAGCAGCGCGAGACCGCCCTGCATCGCCAACTCATGGCGCATCCCGACGCGATCGAAGGGCCGATGGCGTATCTGGAGAAGCGGCCGCCGCGCTGGTCGGGTCGGGTCGCGCGCGACCTTGATTCCACCACGGAGGCACAGAGGGCACAGAGCGACAATGACCCGCGGTCGCCCCGAGTTCTTAGAAAAGACGAGCCGGCATGACGTTGGGTGAGGGAAGGGAGGAATACAGCTGATGAAGTTTGATGCGGCGTTGATGGGGGTTCCGATTGCCGAGACGGGGGCGGCGGCTCGGCGCGCGGAGGACTTAGGGTACGACGGCGTGCTCAGCTTCGAGGGGCCGCACGATCCGTTTTTGCCGCTCGTCCTGGCGGCGCGCGAGACGGAGCGGGTCGAGCTGACGACGGCCATTGCCATCGCCTTTGCGCGCAACCCGATGAACTGCGCGCAGATGGCGAACGACCTGCAGTTGATCGCGCGCGGCCGTTTCATCCTCGGCCTCGGTACGCAGATCCGGCCACACATTGAGAGGCGATTCTCGCAGACGTGGTCGAAGCCGAACCAGCGCATGTGCGAGTTCGTGCAGGCGATCCGCGCCATCTGGCGCAGTTGGAACGAAGGCGAGCGGCTGGACTTCCGCGGCGAGTTTTACACCCACACCCTGATGACACCGCTGTTCAACCCCGGTGCCAATCCGTTCGGCATGCCGCCGATTTTTCTCGCCGGCTTTGGTCCCGGCATGGTCAGCATCGCCGGCGATGTTGCCGACGGCTGGATCGTGCACCCGTTGCATTCCCGGTCGTTCGTCGAAGAGGTGGCGATGCCCGCCCTGCAAAGAGGGCTCACTGCGAGCGGTCGCGGTCGCAGCAACATCCAGATTTCCAGCCAGACGATTGTGATGCTCGGTCACACCGACGAGCAACTAGCGACGGCGCGCGACGGCGCGCGCGCGCAGATCTCATTCTATTCGTCGACGCCGGCGTACCGCGTCATGCTCGACCACCACGGCTGGGGCGACATCCAACCCGAGCTCAATCGCTTGTCGAAGCAGGGCAAGTGGTTTGAGATGATGGCGCACATCAGTGACGAAATGCTCGACGTCATCGGTGTCTGCGGTACACCGAGCGACGCAGGTGCGAAACTGCGATCGCGCAACCGCTTCGCCGACCGCACCAGTTTGATCCTCTACGACGAGACCGGCGACAACGACGCAATCGGCGAAGTTCTGCGCACGGCGCGCGGTTGACCTTGAACGATGCACTTCGAGGAATGTCGATACGGTTTTCAAGATCCGGTGTTCTGGCGGATTTGTCCAAAATTGGCGTTGTAGCGGCGGAGGGAGTACAATTCGGATTGAAAGATCATGCGATCGACTGCATTCGTCGATCCCTGAAGCCGCTCCGGAAAGGAGACCCGCACCATGAGACCGAGCCATCTCGTGATCGCTGCTGCAACCGCTCTCGCCTTGTCTCTCGCGGCCTGTGACAACAGGTCGACCTCGGAGGAAATTTCCGATGGAGTCGATGACGCCCTCGATCGCCGCCCCGCCGAGGGAATCCGCGACGCAGGGGAAGATGCCGCGGACGCAATCGAGGACGCTGCCAAAGACGCGAAGAGGGCGGTGCAGGGCAACAATTAGGCAATTCTCACGGCTTGCCTCACGTTGTGCGCGCGGCGGCGAAGTGGGCGGTGAGAAACTCGAGAACGTGTGGCGGCGCCTTGGCCGGTGAACCCGAGTCGAAGGGCGGTTGCGGATCGTATTCGATGGCCAGTTGAACGCCCTGCGCGTAGTCCTCGCCCGCCTCCTCGGCGACGAGCTGAAGCGCCATATCGATCCCGGCGGAGACTCCGGCGGCGGTGATGAGTTTGCCCACTCTCACGAAACGCTGGGCGACCGGCGTCGCGCCGCGCGCGCGCAGCCGATCGTACGAGGCCCAATGCGTCGTAGCTTCCAGTCCGTCGAGCAGGCCAGCGGCGGCGAGCACGATGGAGCCGGTGCAAACCGACGTCGTCCACTTCGTTGTTTGGTGGGCGCGCACCAGCCAATCGAGAACCCGCTGGTCAGCGGCGGCCGCCTCGTCGCCGGGGCCACCGGGAACGAGAACGATGTCCGGCGAAGGAATGTCCGCGATGCTGCGCTCGGTAACAATTGCCAGCGCGCGCGTATCGGCGCGCACGTCGCCGCCGTCCGCCGAGACGAAGTGGACCGTCGTATCGGGCAAGCGGCTCAGCACTTCGTAGGGACCGATGCAGTCGAGGGCGGTGAACCCGTCGTAGAGCAAAATGGCAATCTCCATGGTCATCTCCTCCTGTTGCCGCGCTCGAGCAGAGGTGTCGTTGCTCAGACGCGGGCGTGTACCTGAAAACGATTTCTGTAGTCGGCCGGCGCGACGCGGACGTTGCGCAGAAAGGCGCGACGCATCGTCTCCGAGCTGCCGAAGCCGCAAACACCTGCGATCTCGTCGACACCGGCGCGGCTCTCTTCGAGCCTTCTGCGCGCCTGCTCGACGCGTGCTCGCTCGACGAAGCGGGCCGGGGTCACGCCTACCTCGCGACTGAACGCGCGGGCGAAGTTGCGCGCGCTCATGCCGGCGCGCGATGCCATCTCGTCGACCGTGATGCGCTCTCCGAGGTGCTCGATCACCCAGGTTTGGACATCTCTCAGGGGCTCGCGTTCGGCCTGCTGCGACGCCAATTGGACGCTGAACTGGGACTGTCCTCCCGGCCGCTTGAGAAACATCACCAGCCAGCGCGCAACCGTCAGCGCCAGGTCGCGCCCGTGGTCCTCCTCGACGAGGGCGAGAGCTAGATCCATGCCTGCGGTAACTCCCGCCGACGTGTAGACGTTGCCGTCGCGCACGTGCACCGGATCGGCATCGACCTGGACGAGGGGGTAGAGCCGGGCCAACTCGTCGGCGAAAGCCCAATGCGTCGTCGCGCGCCGCCCGTCGAGCAAACCGGCGGCCGCCAGCACCGCCGCGCCCGTGCAGATCGAAGCGA
>JBGTMF010000454.1:0-2319 GCA_041743795.1 Thermodesulfobacteriota bacterium
CTCGAAGGAATTCGCGTCGTCGATCTCACCGTCTGGTTCCAGGGGCCGGTCGCGGCGCAGCACCTCGCCGACTTCGGCGCCGACGTGATCAAGGTCGAGCGGCCGAACGGCGGCGACCAGGGACGCGGTGTGCGCAGCATCAAGGCGTTGCCGGTCGCGGACTGGAACCAGTATTTCCTCGTCATCAATCGCAACAAGAAGAGCATCGCCGTCGATCTGAAGAAGGAACGCGGTCGCGAGATCCTCTACCGCCTGGTCGAGAAGTCGGATGTATTCCTCTCCAACATGGGGATCGAGCTGCTCGAAGGGTGGAACCTCGGCTACGACAAGCTGAGTTCGATCAACCCGCGGTTGGTGTACGCGACCAACACCGGCTACGGGCGCTTCGGCGCGGTCAACAAGCCGTCGTTCGACATGACGGTGCAGGCGCTCACCGGCTTGATGGCGCGGCTCGGTGAACCCGGCCAGCCGCCGATCTACCTCGGCATGGGTTCGGGCGACGCCTACGGCGGCCTGATGTCGGCGCTGGCGATCATGATGGCACTGCACCAGCGACGCCGCAGCGGCCGCGGGCAGTGGGTCGATGCGTCGCTCTACGGGGCACAGCTCTATCTGACTGGACAGGCGCTGCAGGCTTACTTGGCGGGCGATACCCGACGCGCCGCGCAGCGCTCGCGCAAAGACGTGGTGAACCCGCTGTGGAACGTCTATCAGGCGTCCGACAAGTGGCTGTTCCTCTGCGCCCACAATACGGAAGTCGGTTGGCAAAAGACGGTGCGTGCGTTGCGTGCCGACGACTTGGCGGCCGACGAACGATTCGCGACGCCCGCCGCGAGGCGCGCCCACGGGGCGGCACTGGTCGAAGCGCTCGACGTCATTTTCGCTGGATCAGCGGCGTCACAGTGGTGCGACCGCCTGCGCGGCGAGGGAATTCCCGCCAGTCCGATAGGCAACCTGGCGGACCTCGCCGCCGATCCGCAGGCATGGGCCAACGACTACTTCGTCAAGACGCACTGCGAGGAGGTTCAGCGCGAAGTCGACGTGCGCGGCCTGCCGATTGGATTGAGCAAGACTCCGGGCACGGTCGAAACCCTCGGCCCCGAACTCGGCCAGGACACCGAACTCCTGCTGACGGACCTGCTCGATTACTCTTGGGAAGACGTCGCCGAGCTCAAAGATGCCGGCGTCATTCCCTGAGGTGAGAAGCCTTTGATGACGGTTGCGGTTTCCTCAGGGCCTCTGGCGGGGCTGCGCGTGCTCGACGTGTCGACGATGATGGCGGGGCCATACGCGGCTACGCTGATGGGCGATCTCGGCGCCGACGTCATCAAGGTCGAGTCGCACTACGGCGACGAAAGCAGGCACCTGGGTCCAGCGCGGGACGGCGAGCGGTCGGCCTATCTCAGCCTGAACCGCAGCAAGCGCAGTCTTTTGCTCGATCTACGACTCGACGAGGCGCAGGAGGTGTTTGCCCGGCTGCTGCAATCGAGCGACGTACTCGTCACCAATGTGCGCGAACCGGCGCTGTCGAAGTTGCGTGTCGACTACGACAGTGTGCGAAAGCACCGGCCGGACATCATCTGGATTGGCATTACGGCGTTCGGCGCCAGCGGTCCGTATGAGGGCCGCCCCGGTATCGACTTCCTGGCGCAGGGCTACGGCGGCTTGCTGGCTCTCAACGGCGAACCGGAGGGTGACCCCGTGCGCGTGACGGTACCGCTGATCGACACGCTGACGTCGGTTCTGGCGACGACCGCGGCGCTCACCGCGCTGCGGGTACGCGACCAGACGGGGGAGGGGCAGCGGGTCGATCTCTGTCTGCTCGACGCGCTCGTGCACGCGCAGGCGGCTGGCTTGGGCAGCTATCTCATCACCGGCGAGCAAGTACCGCGCACCGGCAACCGCAGCCTCTACTTCGCACCGTCCGGAATCTATCCGACCAGCGACGGCAAGATGGCGGTGATCACTTGCCCCGGCGAGAAATTCTTCCGCAATCTCTGCCGCGCCCTCGAGGTCGACTGGGCGAGCGATGCGCGTTTCGCGACCATCGACGACCGCATGCGCAACCAGGACGAACTGGACCTGGTGATCGGCGAGCGAACGCGCCACTTCACGCGTGAGGAATTGGTCGAGCGCTTGGTCGCCGCTGACGTCCTGACCGCGCCGATCAAGGAGTCGCCCGAGGTCGCCGTAGACCCGCAACTGCGTCACAACGGCATGATCCAGAGCGTACGACACCCGACCCTAGGCGCCATCGAGGTCACCGGTCTACCGATACATTTTAGCAAGACTCCCGGGGCCGTCCGCCGCCACCCGCCG
>JBGTMF010000455.1:0-9764 GCA_041743795.1 Thermodesulfobacteriota bacterium
GGATCGGGGATGTCCCGGCACGCCACTTTGTCCGCCTTGCGGGCTGCGCGACACTCCTCGCGACAGGCCCGGACAACCGGGCGATCGCCGAGGCGGCTACAGTCGCGACTACAGGCGCGAGCGGTCCAAGTCGCCGCTTCGCCACAGGCGGCGCGCGCCACCTGGCACTGTGGACTGCCTGCCGCAGGAAGGGCGATGAGAATGAAAAACAAGGGGACCGGCCAAGAGCGTCGGAACAAGTGCATCGCGCAGTGTAACCACGCCGCTGTCGCCACAATCAAGGACAGTTCACGCCATCCGCGCTGACCGCACCCCTTCCGACCGCGCGGCACCACCCCGCGTTGCCATCCCCCCACAATATGTCCTAACCAACGGAAGTCGTCGCAATGGCGACGCCTCACCTGAACTGACCTCGGAATGGAGTTCCCATGCAGCTGAAGAACGTCGTCTTAGTCGATGGAGTCCGCTCCGCATTCGCCCGCGGCGCCCGCGGCAAGTTGGTCGCGACCCGCCTCGACGACGCCGGCGCGCAGGTCTTGCGCGCCCTGATGGTCCGCAATCCCAAGGTCGCCGACGGCATGGTCGAGGACATCGGCCTCGGCAACGTCGCGGGCCGGTCCGAGTTCAGTTACATCGGCACCGTTCAGAAGCTCGCCGGCTTTCCTCACGAGGTGTGTTCGTTCCACTCCAACCGCCAGTGTGGTTCGTCGATGGAAACTCTGCACCGCATCGCCATGGGCATCATGGTCGGCAACATCGAGTGCGGCATCGCCATGGGCATCGAGCGCATGGGGCGCGCCATCGGCGGCGACGGCGGTTCGAGTCGCATCACCGCGATGAACCCGCGCATCGCCGAGCAAAGCGCCGCTCAAGCGGCGCCGGCGCCGGACCACGGAAAGTACTTCTCGGTTCCCTTCCCCGACTACATCCTGAAATCGCCGTGGATCCAGCCGATGCCGCAGACGGCGCAGAACGTCGCCGAGGTGTACGGCCTAAGCCGCGCCGAGCTCGATGCCTATGCCGCAGCCAGCCACGATCGCGCGCACCGCGCCTACGAGGCCGGGGTGTACCGCGACGAGGTGATCCCGCTCGAGGTCGAGGAGCCGGTGTTCGACGACGAGGGCAAGTTGCGCGAGGACGAGCACGGGGCGAAGGTGGTGTTCGACCGCGACGAGTGCATCCGCCCCGGCACCACCGCCGCGAAACTCGGCGAGCTGGCGGCGCTGCGCGGCACCAAGAGCTTCGCCGACAAGGAGGTCGTCATCACCGCCGGCAACTCGTGCCCGACCAACGACGGTATCACCGCCGCGCTCCTGATGAGCGAGGAGCAGGCGGCGGCGCTCGGTCTCGAGCCGCTGGCGCGCATCCGCGGCATGGCCGTCGGCGGCGTCAAGCCGCAGCTTATGGGCCTCGGCCCTGTTGTGTCGTCAAAGAAGGCACTGGCGCAGGCCGGCCTCGGCGCCGAGAAGATAGAGCGGGTGGAGTTCAACGAGGCGTTCTCGGCACAGGTGTTGCCGTCGATCCGCGAACTCGGCATCGACATCGACAAAGTGAACGTCAACGGCGGCTCGCTCGCCATCGGCCACCCTCTCGGCGCCACCGGCGCCCGCCTGGTGCTCACCGTCGCCAAGGAGCTGCGCCGCAGCAAAACCCGCTACGGCCTCGCGACTCAGTGCATCGGCGCAGGGATGGGTATCTCGACGGTGATCGAGCGACTCGACTGAATCATCGCCGCGAACGGAATCGTTCGCACTGTTGCGCCGCTTTCAGCACAGGGCAGCGCAGACCGTCCGCTACAACCAGTTGTAGGCGTCGGTATAGCGTCGCCGAGAGAATCAAGCTGCCACCCCGAAGAGCGCGCCTACCCCAGCGGTCAACGCCATTGCCAAGGCGCCCCAAAAGGTGACGCGTGAGGCTGCGGCAATCACAGGGGCGCCGCCCGCTTTGGCGGATAGTGAACCCAAAAGTGCAAGAAACAGGAGCGAACTACCCGAGACAGCCCACATGAGCGCGGAAGCCGGAAACAGAATAACGATCAGAAGCGGAAGTACGGCCCCCACCGAAAATGTGCCGGCGGAAGCAAGCGCGGCCTGAATGGGACGAGCCGCAAAGATATCAGAGATACCCAGCTCATCACGCGCATGTGCACCAAGTGCATCGTGTTGCATTAGCTGGCTGGCAACGGTGGAGGCGAGTGCCGGATCGAGCCCGCGCTTGACGTAAATCGCCGCGAGCTCCGCTTGCTCCTGCTTGGGGCCGGCGGCCAGTTCTTCACTCTCTCGGGTCAGATCGGCACGCTCGGTATCGGCCTGTGAACTGACCGACACGTACTCGCCGGCAGCCATCGACATAGCTCCAGCGACGAGGCCAGCAACGCCCGCGACCAGGATGCCCTGAGAATCAGCTCCCGCCGCGGCAACGCCCAAGACGAGACTGGCAGTGGAGACGATTCCGTCGTTTGCACCAAGAACAGCCGCTCGAAGCCAGCCGATCCGTTGTGTTCTATGTCTTTCGGCATGCCTCATGGGGAGTTCCTTGTGGTAAGAGGTGCCTTGCGACACCTAACGTCCTTCGCGTAAGCGGTCAGGTGAAGCCCAGTCCGCCTTCCTGCGATTGTTAGGCTGGTGACGCAAGCTTGAGACCAATGATGCCCGCGATAATGAGCGCAACGCTGATGAGCCGAGGCGCGTTCACCGGATCGCCAAGGAGCACGATTCCGAGGATCACCGTGCCAGCCGCTCCCACCCCCACCCACACACTGTATGCGGTACCCACGGGAAGCGACTTCATAGCTATGCCAAGTAGCCAAAGGCTTATCGCCATCGCCAGCACAGTCCAAACGGTAGGCCATATGCGAGTGAAGCCCTCCGTGTACTTCAATCCGATGGCCCAACCGACCTCGAACAGCCCCGCGACAACAAGTAGGACCCATGCCATCTGTGTTCCTTTCAGAGTTGCGGGGTCGTCCCCGGTCACTCTTGAAGCAGTGAGGTCCCCTCTGCAACGGCGGTTGGGCGCCTGCGATCGATTGCCCCAGTCATTCGGGGCGCTGCTCCACGGCGATCGCGGTCGCCTTCCAACCTTCGCGAGCGGACGGGTACCTGGGCGCCCAGCCCGATATCCCCCGAAAGCGCCTGTTGCTGGCACGAATAGAGCGCGTGAGCGATGTTGATCGGTCACCCAGCCAGAGCGCGAGGCGGCCGGGGGCCCTCAACCACGCCGCCCTCCCCGTCGCCGCGGCCAGCGCATCAGCATAGGCCCGCTTCGTCAGCGGCTCGTCGTCGACGACGTTGTAGGTTCTTGCGGGAACTCTCAGCGCTGCCGCAACCGCGGCACCGCCGTCGGTCATGTGAATCGAGGACAGGAAGCCGTGCGGTTTCCCCATCATCACGCAAATGCGGCGGCGCGCCAGCGCCAGAAACTCCTCGCTGTGCGTATCGCCGGGCCCGTAGAACCATCCGAACCGCAGCACCACCCCGATACCACCAGCGGCCGAGAAACGATTCGCGCTGGCTTCGGCGGCGTGGTTCCCTCGCGCCATCGGGTAGTCGTCGGTAGGCCAGTCTTCGTCGATCCAGGCATCGACCCGGTCGCGGTAGAGCATGCTGGCGGACTCTTGAACCAAGCGAGATACTCCCGCTGCAGTCGCAGCGTCGACGATAGACGCCGACCCCTCCGTCCGAATGCGATCATTGGCAGCCCATGCCGTTGAATCCATGAACTTTGAAGTCGACGGGATGGCGGATGCGAGATTCACTACGGCCTCGTGCCCTTTGAAGGCTTGCGACAGTGCCGACCGGTCGAAGATGGACACCGCCATCGGCGCAGCGCCCTGGCTTCGCAATGCATCGGCCTTCTCGGCCGACCGTGCGAGTGCCGTTACCTCGTGTCCCTCTCGAACGAGCTCTCGGACCGCGTGAACACCGATTGCCCCGGTTCCCCCGACTACGAATAGTTTCATAGAGGATGTGCTCCAGCGCCGGAACGCCCGATCACGCGTCCATGCGCCGATGTCCCTCAACGCATTGCGCCGAGCCGCGGCGCCGTCGGCTGGATGCTGAGGTTCGGCTTCTCTACCCAAGCCGCGGCTACCGCGAAACTCTCCTCCCGATTTGAGCAATGATGTCCGCGGCGGCGCCTTCGACCGACTGGGCGACCATACGCTCTTGGAGATTGGTCGTACGACTCGAAACCCGCAAGGGGAACAGGAAGCGCGCCTCTTCGTAGCCTCTGCCAATGCCGCAGCCCAACATGACTCCTGACCTCACATCGACTGCACAAAGTTCCGCACCAGCGGCGACGCTGACGTCCGAACCGGGGAAAAGTGGTGCCGTAATGAGACCCAGATAACCCACGGCGAAAGGATTGATTCCGGATTCCTGCGCAAGCCCTGTCTGGAGGATGAACGCGACATCGTACTGGAACTTCGCCGCCGCGCCACGAATCGCGTCGATCGAGGGGGGTCCATCGGCGTGCCGCTGAAAATTCGTAGAGGTGGGAAGCGATGCGACTTGTTCAAATGGAGGTTGCTCCAATGTTTTAACTGCTCGCTCGAGTATTCCAGTGCGGACGTACTCGGACAGAGATGGTCCGTACATCCTCAACCCTCCATCGTCGAGCCAGACGATCCCTCCGGAGAGAGGAGGATGAAGTTCCACCTGGGTGTCGAAGGCCGCAGGGATTTCGCTAGCGTCGAGGTTCCCCAAGCCAGGGTAGAGAGATCGCTGAAGCCCAAGTTTCGGGGAAGCGGCGGAACTCATGCAACCGCCGGCAACGCAAGCAACGAGAATGAGCAATGCAAAATTGCGCGTAGTCTTCACGTTTGATTCCATCCAGCTTCTTCAGCAGCCCAACGAAACGTCAACCGGCGCGCTTTTGGGCGCGTCCAGTCGAGCGTCGGGAAAGGCTTCATCGTGATGGGCAGCACCCTATGCTGATTCCTTATAGAGAGGTCTCATCATGGATAGCCCGTTGTTGTGTTATGCGGCAACGGTGGCGACACAAACTAATCAACTCTGGCGACCGCTTCTACTTCCACAAGCGTGGCTTTCGAAGCGAGAGAAGCGACGCCAATGCCAGTTACTGCTGGACGTGAGCTGCCGAGAAATTTGGCCAGTATTGGCGCCAGAGATTCCATATGGTCTTCGAGCTCTCCACGGACATAGAGCCGCACTTGCAGCAGGCTGTCGACGCTTGCGCCGGCAGCCATAAGTGCCGTCCGTAGATTTTCCAATGCTGCTTCAAACTGGCCCGGGACGGAGGTCTGGGACACTTGGTATTGGCGATTCCAATCGACCTGACCGGAAACAAATACCAGCGAGCTGTCGGTATCAACCACTGCCTGCGACAGGCCAAAGGGGCTGCCGATGTATGTGACACACGCTGCTGGAAGGGGGTTCACACCACTACAGAGCTCAAGTAGGCCAGCACCCGAGATCGGCTCGCGAAACTCGGCGGTGGCGCAAGAGCATGCCAGGGAAATGGCCAACAGCGGTACGGCAACAATGCGCATGTGCAGCCTAACGTGCCGGTCACCTGCGACCGCTTGCGGGCGTCAGGTGCACCGGCTTATGCCTTGCGATCACGTTGCTTGAGAAGATGGTCGTACTCAGTGTGCGCACCAATCCAAAACCAGACGATCTCATTCCCATTCTTTACCCCCACGGCTCGGTACTGGAGACCGACCCTGACCGAGTAGATGGGGTCTCGGGGATGCACCGGCTTGAAGCGCAGCCCCGGATGGTAGGGGTCTTGGAGAAACATCCGATACGCTTGGCGTGCCTGACGTCTTACGTCCACCGGTAGTCGCTCGAATAATTTCCGGAAGCTCGCGTTTGTACGCGAGATCACAACTTGTCCGGATCCAGTTCGGTCGTCCGTCCGGCAGCATGGTCGGCCAAGGCCTCCTGCGCGAGTTCGCTTAACATGTCAGGCGACTTCGAGAAGAGTTCGTCCCATTGACGCTCCGACGCTAGTTCCTCCAAGAGGAACGTCGCGAGGGAATCCTGGGCGTCCTGCGGGAGCTTCGCTGCTTCTTCAAACGCCTTGTCGAGGAGCTTCGTCATGGCGAGGACCTTAGCAGATTCCACCTCGGGTTGGCATAACGACGTGCGCGTCAGCCGCGGCCGGGGGCCGTCGGCTGCACGCGCTTGTTATCCAGTTGTCTTGCGAACACGACCTAAGCGACGGAACGAACTGAGACGAGGTCGCTGTCCTGCACTTGGCGAACATCTGAGACGTTCAATGTGACGAGTGCTTGGGACCTACCCGACGCAGTGACGAACTCGACTTCAATGCCATCCGGCTCGTAGACCTCAACAACCGCTCCAAGGTCGCCCGCGCGAAGACCATGTTCGGCGAGGTCCCTAGCCAGCACAACAGTGTCTAGCGTTTTGAACTTCATGTCTTCTCTCCTGGGAATGCCGTTACGAAACGCGGCGAACTCTCGCCGTGCAAGATGATCCACGCAGTCACTACCGCTGCGCTCCGCCCGTTCGGCCCGGAGAGACTACCACGGACCTCGTATTTCTGGCCATACGAAGTTCGTAGGCCCGTCACAGCGCGTTCCTCCCGAGCCAACGCATTAAGATCGTCTCGGAGAAGATCCCACCGTGCCGGCGCATAGCCAAGGCTGGCGAAGAACGAGGCTTTGAAACGACCCACCGGATGCGACTTGGAGAGCAGATAGTCCCGGACCTTCGCTGAATCGATCGTCGCGGCACCTGCTCCCGGCAGCTTCATTGTTCTAGATAACGTCCTGCGCGTCAGCGGCCGGGCACAGGCCGGTCCGTCTTCGCGCGATTGATTGGCGTTGCACCGACGATGCGGCGAGCGGAGGCCGCGATCGCCCCGACGCCGAGAGCCATAGGCGCTGCCACGGAGACGAGCCAGGTAGCGCCGATCGCACCCAAATAAAACCAGTGGACACCGTCCTCATCGTGAATCTCGCCCTGCGCGTTGTGCTGCCACGCGATGTACATCATCGTGGCGGCAACGGCGATGCCTGCGACGGCGCCCACGCACACAGCCAGCTTCCATGGTTGATGCAAAAGGCGAATCATCAAAGGTCTGCCGTCCGCTGCCAACGTCTCGGCGCTCAGCCGCCGGCAAAGCCGGTCGGCTGCAGCGGCAGGTTGGGCGGCCCGATCAACGAACCGCCAGAAGCTCGTCCACCGTCAGCCGGACGTCCCGGGCGATCTTCCGCAGCAGCGAAGGAGAGATGTCCCGGCCATTGTGAAACGGCACCGTAGTGCAGCGGCCATCCGCACGACGGAATTGCTTGTGAGGCCCTCGCTGGCGAACTTCGGCAAAGCCGTGAGCCTCCAGCACCGCGACAACTCGCGCGAGGCTTGAGAACCGGGACACTCCCCACCGTCAGGCGACCTGGATGGTCCTGACATCGACGAACTCTGACTCGAGGTTCGGATCCCCATCCTCGAGGAGCATCTCGATGACCTCGCGGAGGTTGATCTGCAGCTCGTCGATGTTTGCGCCCTGCGAGTGGGCACCTGGCCACCCCGGGACGTATCCCACGAGAATCGCCGTCTCCGGGCCCCGTTCAACGACGAACTTGAAGGTCTTCATAAGACACCTCCCTGCAGCTTGGTTCAGTTACTCTCGGATCCTTTCGGATCGCAACTCCTCCCCTAGCAGCCACCGATCCGCCCATCTCCCGCTGAGCACGCGTGCGAGTAGATCGCTCGCCTTCGCCATTGCCGCATCGTACCCAAGCTATCGCAGAATGCCTGACGTCCTGCGCGTCAGCGGCCGGGCGTAGCCCGGTCCGTCTGCACGCACGTGTTAGAACTTCTCCGGCGCCGGCACACCCAGATCGCTACAGATCTTCCGGGCAAGGTGATTCTTGATCTCCGTGTGTCGGGGAACCGCACTCCGTTTCCCGAGCGAGGGATTGTGCCACCACGAGTGCTTGGCGCCTTCACGAAGGAGGTCGCATCCATGGGCGTGCTAGGTGTCTCAGGAGATCGCGGCGCTTCATACCGCGATTTCAAACTCCTCAAAGCCACTGCCGGCCGCGTCGATTGCTTCCGCCCGATTGAGATTGATCGCCTCCGCTAGGGTGACCTTCAGGGTCTCCAGAAGCTCGTCGCGAGTGCGTTCCTGGCAATTGACGCCGGGCACTTCCTCTATCCACCCAATCCACCACCCGGCGTCCTGCTTCACCACCGCAGTGTATTTCTGCGCCATTCGCCTGCCCTCCGTTTCGACGAAGTATGCCCGAAGCGGTCGGGTAGTTCTAACCAATGATTATGCGATTTCCGCGTAGCGCCGTTGGACGAGGGCTGCTTCCGCATAACGCCAACGGTGGCACTTCGCGAATCTTTCGTGAATTCAAAGATGTAGATCCAGACCGGTCGCTCTGCGGCGTGTTATGCGGTTTCCGCATATGCACCTCCCATAGCATTGTCACAGGTCGTCCGCGGGGCTCTTCACACCGCGGCCTCCTCGCTGAAGTACGTTGATCTCCGGTTCCGCCATGCCGTCCGGTTGGCGTTTCCCGTGAAACAAGATGTAACGCCGGACCCAACCGATGTATGCTTCCTCGGTACGCGGACTGTAGGGGCGAGCGCGCATCGCCTGGCGCACCAGATCGAGCAAGCGCTGCTTGTTGGGCGAGCCGTAGACCTCGTCCGGCTCGCAAACCACGAGGGTCGGCGGACACGTCCTCCCCGGACGGGATGTCTCGATTCGTCAGCATCGGCGCCAGTGAACTCGAGTGTGAGCTTAGGGAACTACATTGTCCTGAGTCAAGAAACGCGCGTTCGACGGATTGTGCCACGACGTCGTTCATCGGATCAGGTGCCGGACAGTCTGCCTCGATTGTGAACGAGAGACTGCGCCGACGAACGCGGGCGCCAATCAGCTCGCTTTGCGATGCTCCTGGGGCGTTGTCTCGCCGGCCTGGAGTGCGACTACTTTCGCGCGCAGGGTGACGATCTGGTCGCGCAGCGCGGCGAAGGCAAAGTCGCAGTCGGCGTGGACGGACTGCAGCTCTTCGAGCTGTTTCGTCGCCGACTCCAACTCCTCGCGGTCGCGCTCGGCGTCGCGGTGAAGGGTCGTCAGCGTCGTCTCGAGTATTTCGTTGCGCTTCTCCAGTTCGTCCAGTCGCGGCGCGAGGAGTTGCGACTGCGGTCCCATCTCGCGCATCTGCGCCTCGAGCTTGGTGAGTTCACCCTGTGCCTGTTTGAGCATGGTCGCGTGATCGGCGGATCGCGCACCGGGGCGCAGGCTGCGCAACCACCAGCCGATCGCGACGCCGAGCACGGTCGCGACAGCGAGGGAAATGACAATCTGGGATACGAGGTACATCATAAGCATCTCTCAGGAGTGACTCGGCTCGACGACGCCGAGCCGGGCGACGTCGACCACGCAGCCGGCTGTCTCCAGTTCTGTCCGCAACAGCGCGGCTTCCTCGGTGGTGCGCGACTTGCCAACCACGCGAACGGCGCTCGCGCTCACTTCGATCCGGCCATCCACCAACTTGCCGACCCATGGCAACGCCGCCAGCACGCATGGGGCGTAGTCCGCCGCTTCGGATTGAACCACCTGCAAGCGATCGACTACCTGGTCGGACGGATACAACCGCGCCGCGGTCGCCAGCCACTCCGCCTTGCTCGCCTCGGTCGCAACGCCGCCGCTGAGAACGAGTGCCCCGTAGGGACTGCGGGTGAGCATCGTCCGCATCGCACGCGGCGGCGCGGACGGTTCGTCGGCGACCGCAGGGACCTCGAGCATGTCGGGCGGCG
>JBGTMF010000456.1:0-8832 GCA_041743795.1 Thermodesulfobacteriota bacterium
GTCGGCGCCGCGTCGGCCGCGCCGCCGGCGGGCGCCGGCCGCAGATCTTCGAGAACGGCGTAGGCGGCGGGAACCAACAGCAGCGTGACGAAGGTGGCGAAAACGACACCGAAGGCGAGCGAAATGGCCATCGGCCGCAACAGCGCCGCCTCGTAGCTTGCGTCGAACAGAATCGGCAGGAGTCCGGCGAACGTGGTCAGTGACGTCAACAGGATCGGGCGGAAGCGAGCCGTGCCGGCATCGCGAATCGCCGACCCCATGGCGACGCCTTTGCCCCGCTGCGTGTTGATGTAGGTGACCAGGACCAGCGAATCGTTCACCACCACCCCGGCCAGCGCGACCATGCCCATCAAGGACGACATGCTGAGGATGGTGCCGAGGGCGATGTGGCCGACGACGGCGCCGATCAGGCCGAACGGAATGGCGAGCATGATCAGCAGAGGCTGCGTGTACGATCTGAGCGGAATCGCCAGCAAGGCGTAGATCGCCAGCAGTGCGATGGCGCCGCCGCGCCGCATGGCACCGAGAGTGTCTGACTGTTCGCGTTGCTCGCCTTCCATATAGTACCGCACGTCGGGGAACTCAGCAGCAAGTTGGGGCAGGAACGTCGCCTCGAGGTCCTGCAGCACGACGTTGGCATTGCCGCTCTCGAGATCGACGTCGCCGATGACGTTCACCGTCCGTTGCCGATCGGTGCGTGAGATGGCGGCAAAGCCGACTCCTTCGCGCACCGAGGCGACGGTGCGGAACGGCACCTGGTCACCCTCGGCGGTGCGGACGAACATGTCCTCCACCGCCGCGATCGTCTCGCGGCGTGCGCGCGGGTAGCGCAGCATGACGCGAACGTCGTCCCGCTCGCGTTGGATCCGCTGGATTTCTTCGCCGTAGAAGGCCTGCCGCACCTGGCGGCCGAGATCGGCGAGGCTCAGGCCGAGGGGCTCGGCGGTCGGCAAGATGTCGATCTGCAACTCGCGCTTGCCGCCGCGAAAGGAGTCGCTGACGTCGACGATACCGGGGTAGGCGGCGACGACTTCCTTCAAACGGTCGGCGGCGGCGCGCAATCGTTCGAGATTCTCGCCGCGAAGGGCGATGTTGATCGGCTCGCCGGCGGAGACGAGATCGGACGTGAAGCCGACCTCGGTGTCGGCGATGAGGCCGGTGTTCTGCCGCCACCGGCTGACGATCTCCTCGGCCGGAGTCGAGCGCGCCTTTTCCGGGGTGAGTTCGATGACAATCTCGCCGAGGTGGGAGCCGCTGCGACCGGAGCCGACCGCCGAACTGGTGCCGCCGGCCCAGCGAATTTCGCCGATGGACGTGTACATGTGGCGGGCGACCGTTTCTCCCGATTCGGCTTCGATCTGCTCGACGGCGCGGCGGCCATGCTCCTCGAGCGTTCGCAGCACTTGCGAGGTGACGCGGGCGGGCGTACCCAACGGCAACTCGACGTGGGCGATGGCGTGGACACCGCCGAGCTTGGGAATGAAGGCGAAGTGGATCCATCCGCCGGCAAAAAGGCCCGACGTCAGCAGCAGCGTCGCCACGGCGACGGCGGCGGTCGTGTAACGCCAGGCGAGACAGGTCTCCAGCACCGGGCGATATACGTTGCCGATGAACCCTCGCAGGCCGCGATCGATGCGGTCCTGCAGGCGGCGCCAGCCGCGTTGCAAGCGGAAGCGTGCTTGTTCGGCGCCGCGGTCCGTTCCATGTGCCAGGTGCGCCGGTAGGATCAGCATCGACTCCAGCAGCGAGAAGAACAACGCCAGCAGGACGCAAATGGGAATCGGCTGGATGAGCTGTCCCATCGGCCCTGGTACGAGCAGAAGCGGGGCAAACGCCACGGCGGTCGTCAGCACGCCGAAAACGACCGGGACGGAAACCTCCTGCACGCCGGCGATCGCCGCATCGACGCTCCAGCCGCGCTTCTCGTGGTGCGTGAAAATGTTCTCGCCGATGACGATGGCGTCGTCGACGAGAATACCGAGGACGAGAATGAAGGCAAAGATGGAGTTCGAATTGATCGATACGCCAAAGGTCGGCATCCACCACAATGTGCCGAGAAAGCAAAGAGGCAGGCCGAAGAGAATCCAGAAGGCGACGCGCAGGCGCAGGAACAGCGAGAGCACGATCAGCACCAGAAAGAACCCGTTGCGGCCGTTCTGCAGCAGTGTGTCGAGGCGGCTGCGCAACATCGTCGTGCGGTCGTACCACGGCGTCAGGGAGAGGCCGTCGGGAAGTCGCTCGCTCTCCTCGGCGACGTATGCGCGTACGGTTTCGACGATTTCGAGGGCGTTCTGTTGCCCGACGCGAAAGACCCGGATGACGACGGCGGGTTCGCCGTTGAATCGCGCCCACTGATCGGTTTCGGCCTGCCCGTCGACGACGGTGGCGACGTCGCCGAGCAGGAGGCGGGTGCCGTCGGCACGGGTGTGGATCGGGATCGCGCGGAAGTCCTCGGCGCGGTACGCTTGTCCCTTGGTGCGCAGCAAGACCTCGCCCGCCCTGGTCTTGATCGACCCGCCGGGCAGGTCGAGCGACGAGCGGCGGACTGCGTCGGCGACGCCGTCGAAGGTCAGGCCGTAGCGGCGCATGGCCTCCTCGGCGATCTCGATCGCCATTTCATACTCGGGGGCATTCTTCAGATCGACGCGCGTGATCCCGGGCAGGGACGAGATCTCGTCGCGCACGCGGCGGCCGGTGCGTGCCAGTGTGGTGTCGTCGACCTGCCCCGACAAAGCGATCTCCATCACCCGCTCGACGATGGCAACGCGCTGGATCTCCGGCTTCTCCGCCTCCTCGGGAAACGTGTCGATTGCGTCGACCTGGGTCTTGATGTCGTCCAACACCTTGCGCATGTCTGCGCGCAACGCCAGTTCGGCAACGATCGTCCCGACCCCCTCCTGCGCGGTCGAAGTGACGCGGCGAATGCCTTCGACGCCCTGGATCTGTTCCTCGACGCGGATGCAGATCGCTGATTCGACCTCGGCCGGCGCCGCGCCGCGGTACTCGACGGTGATCGACACGGCGTCGGGCGTGATCTCCGGAAACACCTCGCGCCGGATCCCGGGAATGGTGACCGTCCCGCCCATGACGATCAGCACCAACAGGAGATTGGCCGCGACGGGATTGGCGGCGAACCAGGCGACCAGACCCTTCATCGGAGTGTCACTCGACCACGCCCGGCACGATGCCTGGCGCGCCGATCTTTCGGCCGAAGCGCGCGCCGAGCCACCGCTGTGCGTCGTCGAGGATGAGGTAGGTGGCGGGAAGAACGAGCAGCGACACGGCGCTCGAGAAGAGGACTCCGAACGCCAGCGAGACGCCCATCGGCTGCAGGAAGCGCGCGTCGACGCTGTCTTCGAGGATCAGCGGTAAGAGGCCGGCGAAGGTGGTCAGGGAGGTTAGCAAGATGGCGCGAAAGCGCGCGCTGCCGGCATTGCGCACCGCGTCGACCACGGCGGTTCCCTCGCGGCGCCTTTGGTTAATGTAGTCGACCAGAACGAGACTGTCGTTGACGACAATGCCGGCCAGAGCGACGCCACCCATCACCGAGAACATGCTCATGTCGGCTCCCATGAGAAGGTGGCCCCAGACGGCGCCGATGAAGCCAAAAGGAATCGCCGTCATGATCAGCAAGGGCTGGGCATACGATTTCAGCGGTACGGCAAGCAGCGAGTAGATGGCGAAGATGGCGATGAGAAAGCCTCGACCCATGGCGGTGAGAACCTCCGCCTGTTCGCGTTGCTCGCCTTCGAACGAGAATGCCAATCCGGGAAACGACTGCGCCAATCGCGGCAGCGCCGACTCCTTCAGGTCGGCGACGATCTCATTGGAGTTGGCTTGCCGCCGGTCGACGTCGGCGACGACGTTGATGATGCGGCGGCGATCGGTCCGCTTGATCGAAGCGAAGCCGAGGCTCTCCTCGACCGTCGCTACCTGCGGGAACGGCATGCGGCGTCCGTCGGGCAAGCGGATCTCCATGTTCTCGATATCCGCCATCGTTTGCCGGCTGCTGGCGGGATATCGGACCATCACCCTCACGTCGTCACGGCCGCGCTGCACGCGTTGCACTTCCTCGCCGTAGAACGCCTGGCGCACTTGTAGCCCGAGATCCTGCACCGTGATCCCCAGCGCCTCACCGGCCGGTTTGAGACTGAGCTTCCACTCGCGCTTGCCGCTGCGGAAGGAGTCGGTGATGTCGACGACGCCCGGATATTCCGCCAACTGGCGCTTGAGCTGCGCGGCGGCACTGCGCAGGTCGCTGGTGTTGCGCGTGCTCAGCTGAACGTTGAGCGCCTCGCCGGTGTTGATCAGCTCGGCCGAGTAGAGAAGCTCGATGGCGTCGGGGATGGCGCCGACCATGGCGCGCCAACGCTGTGCGATTTCACCGGCGCGAATTTCGCGCTCACCCGACGGCGCCAGTTCGAGATTGACCTCGCCGAGGTTGGGCGATTCGAAAAAAAGTAACTGGGCACCGGAGGCCTGGCGTGTGCGAAACGGCTGTTCACCGACCGATGCCATGACATGTTGGATCGCCGGCCGCCCCTCTTCTTCCTCCAATAGTCGCGCCAATTCGACGGCACGGCTCTCGAGTTGTTGAACGGCGACGGCGGTGGCGTCGACCGAAGCTCCTTCGGGTAGGGTGACGTAGGCGATGACGTTGTCCGCTTCGATCGGATGGTTGAAGTAGAACTGCAACCATCCGCCGGCGATCAGACCGGCGGTGACGAGGAGGCCGGCGAGACCGAGGGCGACGGTGGTGTATCGCCACGCGAGGGCGTGGCCGAGCGTCGGTTGGTAGACGTTATCGACGAAGCGCCGCAGGGCGCCGTCGACCCGTTGCTGTACCCGATGCCACAGTCGCGGAATTCGCCTCGTCGGCGGCTTGTCCTCGCCATGCGCCAGATGTGCGGGCAGGATCAGAATCGATTTGATGATCGAGAACGTCAGAGCGGCGATGATGCAGATCGGGATGACGCGGATGAACTTCCCCATGGTCCCCGGCACGAACAGCAACGGCGCGAAAGCCGCCATACTGGTGAGCACTCCGAAGATGACCGGGGTGGCGACCTCCTGGGCCCCCTCGATGGCGCCCTGCAAGCGATCTCCACCGCGCCGCTGCCGCGAGTAGATGTTCTCACCGACGACGATGGCATCGTCGACCAGGACCCCAAGGACGAGAATGAAGGCGAACAGCGAAATGACGTTGATCGAGACATCGAGTGAGGGCATCAGCCAGAGTGTGCCGATCAGCGAGACCGGGATGCCGACCAACACCCAGATGGCGACGCGCAGTTTGAGGAACAGGGCGAGGACGACGAGGATCAAGATGAGCCCGCCGCGACCATTGCGCACCAGGGTGTCGAGGCGCGTGCTCAGCATGTTGGCGTCGTTGAGCCAGATGGTCATGGAGATGCCGTTGGGCAGGCTGCGCTGCGCTTCGTCTACGTAGTCGACCACCGCCGCAGAGAGATCGAGAGCACTCTGCTTACCCGTTCGGAAGACCTGCACGAGGACGGCCGGGGCGCCGTCGAAACGCGCCGAACGATCGGTCTCGGCGAAGCCGTCATCGACCGTCGCGACGTCGCCGATGGTCAGGCGAGTCCCGTCGGGGCGTGCGACCAGCGGAATGCGGTTGAAGTCCTCAGCGCGGTAGGCTTGCCCTTTGGTGCGCAGAAGAATCTCGCCGTCGGCGCTCTTGATGGCTCCGCCGGGAAGATCGATCGAGCTCTGGCGCACGGCGGTGACGACCTGATCGAAGGTCAGTCCGTAGCGGCGCAGGGCGCCTTCGGAGACTTCGATCGAGATTTCATAGGGGCGGACGCTGGCGAGGACGACGTGATTGACCCCGGGCAGTGCGGCGATATCGTCGCGCACGCGCTGCCCGATCCGCTTCAGGGTGCGCTCGTCGGCCTCGCCCGACACGGCGACGTTGAGAAGTTGGAGCCGTCCCACGACCAACTCGACGAGCGGCTTTTCAGCCTCGTCCGGAAAGGTGTCGATGGCGTCGACTCGCGCCTTGATCTCTTCGAGGGCGCGATCCTCGTCGGCGTCGGACGTCAACTCACAGGTGACGACGCTCACCCCCTCCGACGATTCCGAACTGATCCTCTTGATTCCCTCGAGTCCGTACAGCTGCTCTTCGACGCGAACCGTGATCCCTTCCTCGACTTCGAGCGGCGCCGATCCCGGGTACTCGACGGTGACGGTGATGATGCCGGTCGTCAGTTCGGGAAAGGCCTCGAGAGTCACCGAGGGCGCGGTGACGAGTCCGCCGACGACCATCATCACCAGCAGCAAGTTGGATGCGACCGGGTTACGCGCGAACCAATCAATCGTCCGATCGAGAGGCGAGGATCGGGGGGCGGGGGGGCGGTTGGCAGTCATCGAGGCGCGGGCATTGGTGGCGGCTGAGCCGAACTGGTATCAGAGTCGGCACTGTGATCCCACGCCCCATTGGTCGCCTTTTCGGCGGCGGCGCGCTGACTGTGCCGTATGAGCTGTTCATCGGCTTCCGCTACCTGCGGGCCAAGCGGCGCGAAGCCTTTGTCTCGCTGCTGACGGTGTTCTCGGCGGTCGGCATCGCCATCGGCGTGATGACGCTCGACATCGTTCTTGCGGTGATGACCGGATTCGAGGAAGACCTGCGCGACCGCATCGTCGGCTTCAACCCGCACGTGCTGGTCATGCACCAGTTCGGTCCGATCGAGGACTACGAGGCGCTGCTCGACGCGGTCCGCGCCGTCCCCGGAGTGCGCAGCGCTTCGCCGTTCGTCTACGGTCACCTCATGTTGTCGAATCGCGACCACGTCACCGGTGTGTTCGTACGGGGCATCGTCCCCGACTCCCTCAGCGCCGCCGACCTGTCGACGCGCGTCGTCGAGGGGGACATCGAACGGTTGGGTCGCACGTTCTCAGTGCCCTTGTCCGGCGGTCGCGGGTCGACGGCGATGCTGCCCGGGATCATTCTCGGTCGCCGGTTGGCAGAAGAACTCGAGCTGGCGCCGGGGGACGCCGTCAGCGCGGCTTTGCCGGTGGCTCCCGATGCGCGTTCGTCCGTCCCGCATTTGCGCCGACTGGCCGTCGTCGGCCTCTTCGATTCGGGAATGCCCGAGTACGACAAGGCGGTTGCCTACCTCAGTCTCGAGGAGGGACAGAAGCTGTTCGGACTCTCGGGTCAGATCAGCAGCGTCGAAGTGAAGATCGACGACCTCTATGCGGCGCCGCGCATCGCAGAGGATATCGCCCAAGCGGTGGGATTTCCCTACCGCGCGCGCGATTGGTTGCAGAGCAACGAGAATCTCTTTGCCGCTCTCCGGCTGCAGAAAACCGTCTACTTCATCGTCCTATTGCTGATTGTCCTGGTGGCCGCGTTCACCATTCTCGCGACGCTGATCATGGTGGTGACGGAGAAACGCCGAGACGTTGCGATCCTGCGTTCGATCGGCGCGACGCGGCAATCGATCCGCCGCATCTTCATCGCCAAGGGATTGGTGATCGGAGTCGCCGGAACGTTTGCCGGAAGCGTCCTCGGCTACCTGGGGTGCGTCGCCTTGCGCAGCTACCGGTTCATCGATTTGCCGATCGAGGTTTTCTACGTGTCGACGGTGCCGGTGCGCATCTACGCCGAGCACTTCAGCCTGGTCGCGGTTTGCGCGTTCGTCATCAGTTTGCTGGCGACACTCTATCCGGCGCACCAGGCGGCGCGCCTGGCCCCGGTGGAAGTGTTTCGCTACGAGTAGGCGACTTGCCGGCCGCGTCGTACAGCGGGTTTCTCGCCTTCGCCTTCTGCCTGTTTCTGCTCGGTTGCCGCGGCGAGCAGGGCGCCGGTGGGGCGCCGGTGGCGGTGGTTCTGCCGACGCCATCCTCCCCGGCTGTTGCGGCGCCGCATCGACGCCGACAGGAAACCGTCGAACCGCGCCGGGTTGAGTTCGATCCGGCCGACGACGATCGCCTTCTGGTGATGGAGCGCGACGGCGATCTGCAACTTTGGCGCGCCGGCGCGGATCCTGCCTTCCGCCTCGAGACGGTGATCCCGGCGCAGGCGATCGACGTCCGCTTCTCGGCCGACGGACGGGCGATCTTCACCGGTGGTACTGCGGGCTCAGTGGCGCTGTGGACGGATGACGGGCGCCTGTTGTGGCGCCGCGCGACGGATGCCATCGAGGTACGCGCCGTCGCCAGCCACGGAGATCTGCTGGCCAGCGGCAATGACCGCGGCGACATCCATCTGTGGCGCCACGACGGAAGCATGGCCGAGCATCGTGCCCGCGCCCATGACGGGGCGGTTCTCTCGTTGGCGTTCGCTGCCGACGGTGCCGCGCTGGTGTCGGAGGGCGCAGACACCCTGCTGCGCGGCTGGCGCCTCGACCGCGCAAATCGGCTCGAGCCGATTGCCTCGTATCGCGTAGCCAATCGCCGTTATCGCAAGATGCTCACTAATTTGATCCGCTTTGATGTGCAGTGGGGGTGGGACCGCTCGATCGCCGCGGCGCCGGATGGTGCAGTCTTCGCCGTCGGCTCGTTCACCGGATCCCTGCAGTTGTGGCGCTCGCGAGGAGACCTGGTAGCGGAGCGGGCGAACGGCCACAACGGACATCACGTGCGCGCCGTCGCGTTTTCGCCGCGCGGCGATCGCGTCGCCAGTGGCGGACTGGATGGCACGGTGCGCTTGTGGGATGCGGCCAACCTCGACGCCGTAGCGGTCCTCTCTGGGCACAGACGGGCGGTGTCGGCAGTGACGTTCGATGGCAACGGCCGCCTGGCGTCCGCGAGTATCGATGGCAGCGTCCGGCTGTGGAGCGCGCGTGGCGACCCCCTCGCGGTGCTGCCCCA
>JBGTMF010000457.1:0-2048 GCA_041743795.1 Thermodesulfobacteriota bacterium
CAAGGCCAACGGCGGCAAGGCGCACAGCTACCTCAGCCTCGTCGACGGCGTAGCCGAGCGCCACCGCACCTGGGCGGAGTGCGAGAAACGCGTGCGCGGCGTCTCCGGAGCGCGCTTCAAGAAGGCGATGTCCGCCGCCGACGAAGCGGCGATCCTCGCCGGCTGGGGCGCGGTGCTGCCACCGCGTCCTGCGTTCTCAGGGGGCTGCTAATCTGCCTTGGCCTTGAAGAACTCCGCGGTGTTCTTCGAAACGTTGCCGCCGAAGGTCGCTTCCCAGCACTGGCTACCGTTGCTGAGTTGCACCGACAGGGGAAACGCGAGCGAAGCGAGGTCGGTCATCGGCAAGTAGATGCCCTTGCCCTTGACGATGATCTTCGAACGACCAGCCGTACCGGTTTTCAGCAGCACGTTCCTGACGCCATCCGGCGCGCCCAGCTTCTGCTTGTACTTGTACCCAGACGTCTTGGTCTGCCAGCCACCGCCGCTGGGAATGTCCATCGACATCAGCAGCGTATCCTCGCCGCCCGTCTTGTCGTAAACGCAGACGAGGTAGTCGGTCGCGAGCGTCGGATCGCCAAAATCGCCGAGACTCGTCGCATCGCCCTTCAAGAACTTCCAGACCAGCTGGTCCTTCTGGTTTGCGGTTCGATCCTTCAACAACAGCAACCCCTTGCCAGCCAGCAGCGATGTCGAGCAACCCACCAGCGGAGTCGCCTCGCCGACGCAACTCCCTGAAACACACTGATCGCTCGACGTGCACGACTGGCCGTCGTCGCAAGGGGGGCCGGTCTCCGGTGAACAGACAGACGGTTCGCCGGCACAAGCGTGGCAGGCGTCGACCTGGCACGCCGAACAACCGTCGTCGCGGATGGTGTTGCCGTCGTCGCATACCTCACCGCCATCGAGGATTCCGTTGCCGCACAGGTTCGGCAACCAGCCGATGTCGAACATCAGGTGCAGTGCCAGGCCGGGATCGTGCTGGGCGCCGGTGTAGAACGGCTCCATCGCCTGGTTGGGGAACAGCGTCGTCGAGAAATGCGCAACCGAGGAGCCGCCCTCGAAGGGGTTTGGCGCGTACATCTCGACGTGTCCCGAGATCGCATGCCGCCCGCTCGACAGCACGACGCCCGACGCCACTACGGACGCTCCCGTCCAGTGAAGGTCGCCGTTGTCGATACTGGCGCTGGCGCGCTCGCCGTTGGTCATCGTCGGGAAGTGGAGGCCGGTCGAATGGTCCTCGAGATGAACCATATAGGTGTCGTCGAAGCCGGCGAACTTCGACCCGCCCGGCAGTCCGACGACGGTAAGGAAGCCGAGGCCGTGACCGATTTCGTGCAGAGCCACCGTCACGAAGTCGATGTCGGATCCCGGCGGAGACTGGTCCAGACCATAGTACCACCCGTTGGGAAACGGACACGAAGTGCCGAGCACGCTGTTGAAGATGGCGAATATATCCTCGATCCCGGGATCGAGATCGACGCCGGCCAGGGAGTTGGCCAGCGCCTGGGTATACCAGGTCGCGGCCAGCGGCGCGTTGGCGAAGTCGCGGTGCACTGTCTCCGGCCCGGCGCCGCCGAGTGTCGCGCTCCCGGCGCTGCAGTTGAGCGGGTCGAAGCTTGCGGCAACCAGGATCTCCACGTCACTGTATAGTTCGTCGCCCCAGATCTCCGCCGCGCGCTGAAAGGCGATCTGTCGCTGTTCGCCGAGCGTCGTTCCGGCGTTGCCGCCGACCGGCGCGACCGGTGTGGGGTCGTTGAAGCCCTCTCCGGGTCCATCGTAACTGACGATGGTGATCACCGCCGCCGACACGGGCGCCGCTGCGAGGAGGGCGGCGCAGACTCCAACGATGAGGAATCGCATCGCCTAGTGCTCCTCAGTCGGAGCGACCGATTGCCGCTTCGGGCCGGGCACGCTGTCGAGCTCGCGCTCGGGGCGACGCGGCGCATGGCGCGACTCCCCTGCTTCGCATTCGGCCTCAATTCCTGCGGCATTGGCCGTCGCGCGGGCGACGCCGCCAAAGCGGCGCTTCAGGTGTACGGTGTAGCCGC
>JBGTMF010000458.1:0-2131 GCA_041743795.1 Thermodesulfobacteriota bacterium
TCATGATCGGTTCCGTGAACCCGGAGGGTTCGCAGCCGTTAGCCGGTGGTTGAGCGAAGCGATACCACCGGGTCTTGCGAGGGAAGTTCTGACCGCACCCCGGAGGGGTGCCAGATACTCTGTCCCGCAAGCTCTGGCACCCCTCCGGGGTGCGCATGTCGGTGTGGGGGCTTTCGCAACCGGTGGTATCGCTTCGCTCAACCACCGGCTAATCTCTGACATCCCTTCGGGATGCAGGGAGTCGTTTCTCATCTGAATGATCCGGCGGCACGCCGGGGGCGGCGCTGGGCTGAGACTCGCTTCGCTCGTAGGCACGGGCAGAGGCATGGGCACAGGCACAGTTCCTTCTCCCTGGATGGGAGAAGGCTAGGACGAGGGGGATGAGAAATTCGGCGCAGCCGAACAAATCAGATTGCCTTCGGCGGCGTTTAATCCCCCTCACCTCAATCCTCTCCCAGCCAGGGAGAGGAAGCCCGGTGACCACACTGACGGCTGCCGGCTAGAAGGCCGCCGCCAGGCTGACGGCGTTGCGCAGTTCCGCCAGGTGCTCGCTGAAGAAGTGGTCGGCGCCTTTGATGATGGTCAGCTCGCCGTGGTTGTCGATGGCGGCGAGGGCCTGTTGCAGCGCGGCGAGCGAGGCGACGTCGTCGCGGTCGCCGTGGATGAACGCCGTACGGCCGGCGGTGCGGGCTGCATCGGGCGCCGACAGAGCGTACGCCGGGGTGCCGATGGCGATGAGGCGATCGATGTCGCCGGCGCGGGCGTCGGCGGCGAACGCAATAGCGGCGCCGAAGGAGAAGCCGAGGAGCAGGCAGCGAGTGGCGGCGGGTTGCGCCGCTCGCAAGAACTCGAGTGCGGCCAGCGCGTCGTCGCACTCGCCGCGGCCCTCGTCGTAGCTGCCGCTACTGGCGCCGATGCCGCGGAAGTTGATGCGCAGCGTCTCGTAGCCCGCCTCTTCGAGCGCCTTGGCGCTCTGGAATACGACCTTGTTGTGCATCGTTCCGCCGTAGAGCGGATGCGGATGCAGCAGCAACGCGATCGCCGCCGCGTCGCCTCGCCGCGGTCGGTAGATCGCCTCCAGCTGGCCGTGTGCGACCGGGATCTGCGATTGCGCCGGCGGTCGAGACTCAGTCATCCGGGCAGCGCCGGCTCACGCCCAGCAGACGGCGACCTGGCGCGGTCCGCGGTACGGCAAGCGGCCGTGTGCGACCGAGTGATTGTCGATGGCGATGACGTCGCCGCGCTGCCAGGGAATGATCTTCATGTTCTTCCAGATGGCGTCGCGGACGTTCTCCATATCGGCGTCGGCGATCTCGCCGCCGTCGAGGTGCGTGCAGTGCATCGCCTGCGCGTCGCTCTCCTTGGTCATGCGCTTGATTGCCGTCATGACGCGGGCGAACTGCCACAAGCCCCAGGCACGCGCCGACGGCCGCAGCTGATGGATGCGCTTGTACTCTCCGGCGGCGGCGGAGAGGTGAAAGACCTGCGTGTGGTTGTGCCAGACGGGCTCGCCGGTGACCGGATGCGGGCGACTGGCCGGCTGCGTGCTGATCAGCCGCAGGTTGTCGTCTTCGCCCCAGATCGGTTCGAACCCTTCGGCGCGGCACTGCGCCTCGACCGCGTCGCGATCGGTGGTGAGAAACATCTCGTCCCAGCCTTTGAGTTGCCACAGGTCGAACTTGCGCCGCGCGCTGGGGCCGCTGTAGTTGCGGACGATGCGCACGCCGCGCTCCTCGAATCGCTGGCGCACCTGCGGATCGATGTCGGCGTAGACGCGGCGGAAGTCGACCAGCGGAGTCTCGCCGCTGCCGGCGGCCGGTTCGCGCAGGCAGCAGAAGAAGACGCGGCGCGGCGGCGCCGCGGTGAAGCTCATCTCGCAGTGTTGCGGGATGGGATAGAAACCGGGCAACTCGCTGGCGGAGAAGACGTAGTCGGTGAGCCCGTCGCGCGGCGAGGTGCCGAGGTATTGGTTCTTGAGATCTTCGTCGATCGAGCGCGCCAGCGCCTCGAAGTCGTCGGGGCCGCGGATGTCGAAGCCGCGGAAGAAGATGGCGCCGTTGCGCGTCAGGCGCTGCTGTACCCAGTCCTGGTTGTCGCGCAGCCACTCGCAGACGTCGCCGAGCGAGGGCGC
>JBGTMF010000459.1:0-8386 GCA_041743795.1 Thermodesulfobacteriota bacterium
ATCGGCGCCGCGCAGGCTCTTCGCTGCGCGGCGCCGATCCCACATTTGCGGATTGGTCCATTGCTGCGCGCGCCGCTGCGACGACAGGCGCGCTGTTGCTGGACATTCTGAAGCCAGGATACTAGCGAAACGGAGTTGGCCATGAATTTACTTTCCCTACCGGCGGGACCGAATCCGCCGGCGGTGTTGCACGCGATCGTCGAGATTCCGCGTGGCGGCAAGAACAAGTACGAATACGATCCAAGTCTCGAGCTCTTCCGCCTCGACCGCGTGCTGTACTCGTCCGTCCATTATCCGGCGGCGTACGGTTTCGTTCCGGGAACGCGGGCCGACGACGGCGATGCGCTCGACATCCTCGTCATGACCACTGAGCCGACGTTTACCGGCTGCCTGATCGAGGCGCGCCCGGTCGGTATGTTCCGCATGCGAGACGAAAAAGGGGAGGACGAGAAGGTGCTGGCGGTGCCAACCGCCGATCCGCGCTATCGCGAAGTGACCGAGTTGGCGCACGTCGGCTCGCACTTCCTGCGCGAGGTCGAGCACTTCTTTGCCATCTACAAGGAGCTGGAGGGAAAACGCGTCGAGACCTTCGGCTGGCACGATCGCTGCGCGGCTTATGCGACCATCGATCTGGCGATAGCAGCGGCGCGTGAGTGAGGCTATTACGAAACTGCGGATGACGTGCGGGTTGGCGCCAGATTGCGTCGGTCGCGCTGAGGTTACTTCATTATGAATCCCTGGATCTGGTTGGTCGTGGCGCTGGTGATCCTTACCGTAGGTGCGGAAATCCTCGTCCGCGGCGCGTCGTCGCTGGCGCTTCGCCTGCGGCTTTCGCCGTTGTTCATCGGACTGACGGTCGTCGCCTTCGGGACATCCGCCCCAGAGCTGGCGGCCAGTCTCACGGCGGCATTGCGTGGCAGCGGCGACATCGCGGTCGGCAACGTCGTCGGTTCGAATATCTTCAACATCGCCGCGATCCTCGGACTGACGGCGATGATTCGGCCGATTCGCGTCGCCATCAGCGCGCTGCGACGCGATCTGGTGATCGTCATTGCCGTCGCCGCGGTGCCGTGGCTGGCGCTGGCCAACGGCGGGGTGATTCCCCGCCCCATCGGGGCGGCGTTGCTGGCGGCACTGGCTCTGTATGTATTTGCCGCCCTGCAGATCGACCGAAAGCTCGCAGTGGCACAAGGCGGCCCGGCGCTCGCCCTCGCGCAAGCCCCCGTCGCCGAAGGGGATGCGCGTCGATCGCTGCCGCTGCTCGACATCGGATTGGTGCTCGCCGGCCTCGCCGCCCTGGTGCTGGGGGCGCGAACCTTCGTCGGCGCCGCGATCGAGATCGCCCGCGCCGCCGACGTCTCCGAATTGGTGATCGGCCTGACGGTCGTCGCCGCGGGAACCTCGTTACCCGAATTACTCACCTCGATCGTCGCGGCGGTTCGCGGCCATTCCGACATCGCCATCGGCAATGTCCTCGGCTCGAACATCTTCAACATCCTCGGTGTCCTTGGCGCCTGTGCGTTGATGCAACCACAGGCGGTAGCGGGGCAAATCCTGTGGCTGGACACGCCGGTGATGATGTCTCTCAGTCTTGTCCTGTTGCCCTTCGTGCGCACGGGCAACGTCATCTCGCGTCGCGAAGGTGCGTTGCTGCTGCTCGCCTTCGTCGCGTACCTGAGTGTGTTGATCTCCGGCGTCGCCGCCAGTTGAGCGCCGTCGCCGCATACGCCGCGGTTGTCGCGATGTTGCTGCCCCGCATTGACTGGGTAATGGCGGGATGGTTGCGTGGGAGACCTTTGTCGTCCGGGTTGGTTGAGGAGAGTCGCCCCGCGCGTCGCGCTGTGCTCTGATGGCTTGCGCATGGGTGTTTCACTTGGCGAAGCGATGAGGAGACTTGTAAACGCGGACGGTGCAATCGGCGCGGTCCGAACGTCGATCCAGTTCGGTGTGCTCGCTATCGCGTTGCTCCTGGCAGCATGCGGCGGCGACGACGATGCGCCGCTACCGCTCACCGTGACGCCGACCGCGCTGCGAACTTCGACAGCTACCGCGATTGCCACCGCCAGTGTTACCGACAGCCCGCGGCCGACGGCCAGTGCGACGGAGACCGCGACGGCGACGCACAGTAGCGAACCGACCGGCGTCGCGACGGCGACGGCCACTCCGCCACCGACGACCAGTGCGACGCCGACTGTCGTCTTGACGGCGACAGCGACGCCGCTACCGACCGATACGAGCAGTCCTACTCCCGACATCGACCCGCGCGAGACGCGGTTGATCCTGCAAGATCTCCCCGGTGCGTTGCTTTCGATCTCGGGGCGCGCGCACGACGACGTCTACGCCGTCGGCGCCGATCCGGGCGACGGGATGGGCCCGATGGTGATGCATTGGAACGGCCGCTCGTGGAGCCGATTGCGCACCGGCGCCACTGGCGATCTGTGGTGGATCAGCGACAAGATGGTCGATGGCGCGTTCTACATGGCTGGCACCGGCGGGCTGACGCTGCGCTTCGAACCCGCCAGCGGGCGCTTCGAGCAACTGCCGACGCCGGGTGACGACGTGCTCTTCGGGGTTTGGGTTGCGCCCGATCGCCACTCCTGGGCGGTGGGTGGCGATCTCGCAAATCCAGTCGAGAGTGGTGTCGTCCTGGTGCGCGACCCGATTGACGAACTGCCACCGCCGTCGGGCGCGGTGACCTCGCATCTCGGCGGGCCCGATTGGTCCGTCGATAGTGAGGCGCCGAAAGTACTCCCAGGCGGCCTGCCGATTCTCTACAAGGTCTGGGGCGTCGATGAAGGCGACGTCTGGGCGAGCGGTTCGCAGGGGGTGGTCCTCCACTTCGACGGCATCCGTTGGATCAGCGTGGAAACCCCCGGCACGCAGGCGCTGTTCACCATCCACGGTGCCGGCAACGACGTTGTCGCCGTTGGCGGCGGAGTCGAAGGTGTGATTCTCGAACTGGAGAGCGGCCGCTTCGTCGACCGCACGCCGCTCGGGCTGCCGATCATGAACGGCGTCTCCGTCGCGGCGGACGGGGTCGCTATCGCCGTCGGCCAGGGCGGCAACATCGCGCGCCGCACTCAGCAGGGATGGCAGCCGGAATCGACGCCGCTCAATCCCTTCCACGACTTCCACGCCGTCTGGATCGACCCGCAGGGTGGGATCTGGATGGTCGGCGGCGATCTGTCGATCGACCTCGATTCGGGAGTCGTCGCTTACGCCGGCCCGCAAGCGGTCAGCGACGAGAAGACAACCGATGTCCCGTGTCCGCCGAGTCGGGCAAGCGGCGGCGAGACCACGATCAGCTACACGGAGGACATCGTTCCGCTGTTTGCCGCATCCGGCTGCACGAACTCGACCTGTCATGCCGGCCCGTTGCTGTCGTCGGAGTACGACATGGGAACCTGGGCGACGACATTCGGGCCGGGCACACAGGCGCGGCAGCTGCGCCTCTGCGAGGTGGCGCCCGGAAGTCCCGAACAGAGCTACCTGTTCGAGAAGATCACCAACCCGCGATTCGGTTCGCGCATGCCGAACACACTCCCGCCTCTGTCGCCGGCGGAGATCGCGGTGGTGGAAACCTGGATTCGCGAGGGAGCCACTGACGACTCGGTGCCGCAAGACACCCCGACGCCGAGCCCGACCGCGCCACCGACCAACACGCCGGCGGGCGGCAACTGCGCCTCGCCGGGTATCATTTGCACCGTCGCCGGGACTGGCATGTCGGTGTTCGACGGCGACGGCCGCGCGCCGCTGGCGACGTCGTTCTACTACCCGCTCGACGTCGTCTTCCAGCCGGACGGTCGTCTCATCGTCAACGATTGGAACAACCTGCGCGCACGCCGCGTCGACTTCGATGGGATCGTTCGCACGATCATAGGTATCGGTGAAGAGGCCGAACCGCGCGACGGCCTGCCGGCGAACGAAACGCCGCTGCACCACGCCAGCGACTTCGCCTTCGATGCGCAAGGGCGCTTGTTGATCGCCGGCAACCACGTGCCCTACGTCTACCGCGTCGATCTGGACGACCGGGTGTTCATCGTCGCCGGTAACGGCGAGGTCGGCACGACCGGCGACGGCGGCCCGGCGCGGGAGGCGAGATGGGTTAGTCCGTTCGGCGTTTTGCCGGACGGCGACGGCGGCTTCTGGGTGAGCGACGTCGACGGCCACACCATCCGGCATGTCGGCGCCGACGGAATCGTCGAGCGCTTCGCCGGCGATGGTTCGCGCGGCTATTCCGGCGATGGCGGTAGCGCCGTTGCCGCGCAACTCGACGGTCCAACGCGGATGGCGCGCGACGGCAACGGCGATTTGATCTTCTGCGACACCGACAACCACGTGTTGCGCCGTATCCTATCCGACGGCACGATCGAGACCTTCGCCGGCACGGGAAGTCCCGGCTATTCCGGCGACGGCGGTGCCGCGACGGCGGCGCAGTTGTGGAGTCCCTACGATCTGGCCGTCGCCGCGGACGGCACGATCTACGTCGCAGAATCGGGCAGCCACGTGGTGCGTGCCATCGAAATCGATGGCATCATCGACACCGTCGCGGGAACCGGAATCGCCGCCTTCGCCGGTGACCAGGGGCCGGCGAACGAAGCCCGCCTGCGCCGGCCGTCGGGGCTGACCTTAGGCGACGACGGCAGCCTGTGGATCGCCGACACGCTGAACCACCGCATCCGCCGCATCGCCGGCATCGAGCCGCCGCGCGAAAACTGACGCGCGTTTCGCAAGGCGGTGGTCGCGGCCGGGAGATCCCCACTAGACGGCGGCGAAGATTCACCTATAAGAATCGCCGAATGTCGCAGCGCCGCGTTGCCGCCCTTCTCGTTGCCCTCGTTGGACTGGCGATCGCCGCATCCGTCGTCATTTGGCGCGATACCGCCGAGGAGGCGCTACCGTGGGTGCCGCGGCACGTCGTCCTTTTCACCGTCGACACCTGGCGCGCCGACCGGCTCGGCGTTTACGGCTACCGCGACGCCGCGACCTCACCGCAGCTCGATGCCTGGGCGCGCGAGGCGATCGTTTTCGATCGCGCCTCGGCTCAGGCGCCGTGGACCGTGCCGTCCCTGGCGTCTTTCTTCACCGGCCGCTATCCGACCGAGCTCGGTGTCTTCACCAACGAAACCGGGATTGGCCCGCGTTGGCAGACTCTCGCCGAGATATTCCAGGAGGCCGGCTACCGCACCGCCTCGTTCAACAGCCACTCCGTCCTGCTCGAAGACGAGATGGGCTTTCGCCGCGGCTTCGACGAGGTGTTTCCGGAAGTGCCGAAGATCGTGCTGGACGGCGAGCACAAAATACCCTTCGCGACCGCCGAGGCCGATTTCATCAATTGGGTCGACGATCACGCGGAGGAGCGTTTCTTCATCTGGTTGCACAACATGGACCCGCACCAGCCGGCTACGCCCGGCAACACCTACCTCGAGGACGAGAGCTGGCATCGCTACGATGCCGAGGTGCGCTGGGTCGACGACGCCTTCGCCCGAGTGGTCGCCCACCTCCAGGCGCGCGGCATTTGGGAGGACGTACTCTTCGTCATCACCGCCGATCACGGTGAGGCATTCGGTGAACACACCATCACCGGGCACCAGAACGTCATGTACGACGAGGTCCTGCGGGTGCCATTGCTGATGTATTTCTCGACGATGAAGGGGCCGATGCGGGTGCGCGCACCTATCGATCTACTCGACTTGCGCAGCACCATTCTCGATATCGCCGGCCTGGACGAACCGGAAGGCGCCGTCGGTGAGAGCCTGCTGCCGTTGTTGACGGGCGATCGCAGGCGGCGCGAACGCGAAATCTCGGTGCACTCGCGCTACTACTTCGAAGACGGCCATCATGAGTTCGCCGTCCGCGACCGCTTGTGGAAGCTGCTGGTGCGCACGCCGGCGAGCGAGGACCGTCTCGGTGTCGGATGGCCGTCGTGGATGATCGACGACGAGGGCGCGACCTACGAACTCTACAATCTCTCCGTCGATCCGAACGAGCTGGACGATCTCGCCAATCAATACCCGAACGTCGTCGAACGGCTCAAACTCGCCCTCGAGGATTGGAAGGAATCGTTGGTCGAGCCCGAGGACGAAGCGCCGATGTTGTCCGAGCAGCAGCTCGAGATTCTGCGCAACCTCGGCTACAACCCCGACTCCGATCGCGACCGCGCTGCGCCGCAGTGAAGCAGGGCCGCGGCGCGACCCTGCTTCACTGTTGGCACCGAGCGGCGCGGATCAGTTGGAGTTGCGTTCGAGGAAGGCGGCCAACGGCGCCAAAACGTCGGTGAGGGCGTTGTCCTCGGCGGTGAGAATGTCGACGTGGGCAATCCCCTCGGTGATGTACGCCTCGAAGCCGCCGGCGGCGCCGCCGAACGTCGGGAAGGCCGGGTTGGGCAAGGTGGCGGCGACGACGCGCGGTGTGCCGTCGCAGCTGGGGGCGCTGCACGGCGCCAGTGTCTGTGCGTAGGTGGTGAAATTACCCGGCACCGGAGTCAGACCGTTGCTGCCACCGAAGGCGATCACCGGAATGTCTACCGCCGCCGCCTGGGTCATGTTCTCGATGTCGCGCCGCCCGCGCCCAGTCGACAGAGCGGAGCTGTTGAGGCCGAGAGACTGCGAACACTGACCGTTGGCGGTGCAAGGCGCGCCGACGTTGCCGACGCTGCACGTATTGGTGCCGCCGATGTCGCAGACGCCACTGACACTGGTGACGCCAAGGCCGCTCGACGGGTAGTACCAATCGGTGAAATTCGATTCTCCCTCGTAGAATGTCGTCACCATACGATCGAATCGCGTCACTTCGACTTCCTGGCCCCAAACGCCGGCCGGCAGGCTGGTCGGCGCGGGGCCGTTGAACGGCGTCGCGGCCAACGGCTGCGGTTGGCTGATGTCGCGCCAGGTTGTGAGGCCGCCGACCACCGGCCCGGTGGACCCGACTGAGGTGGCGACGAAGAAGGCGAAGCCGGCGATGGTGCCGTCGTCGTCGATGAACGAGCCCAGGGATCCGAGCGCCGTGGCGTTGGGCAGGAAAATCGAGAGGATGTTGAGCTCGGGGACGACGGCGAGGGCATTGTTGCCCGGGCCTCCCTGGTCTACCCGCAAGATGGCCTGCCCCGTATTGGGATCGGTGGCGGCCTGGATGGCGATGACTTCGCCGGCGGCGAGTACCTGCGGATTGAGCAGGCCGGGCACTATGGAGTAGGCAAACGTCGGCTCGGTGCAGCGCGCGTGGCCGATGCCGGCGCAGTCCACCGCCTCGTTGGCGATCGTGCAAGCCGTGACGCCGTCGGCACAGCGTGGCGCCTGATCGCGCACGGCGCCGAACAGACCGCCGTCGAACTTGTCTTCAATGCGATCGAGCGTGTCGGCGCTCGGCGCCGCCGTCAACGAACCACCGCCGCCTTCGAGTAGGACCATTCCCTTCAGTTTGGCGTAGCCGGGCTGCGCAGGTCCGCCGCCCGATAGGTCGAAATCGGTGGCCGCGTAACGTGCCATGAATCCAGTGCCTGCGGAGTGGCCGCCGAGAAAGACGTTGTCGGTCACCGACAGCGCCTCTTCGACGATGGTGTCGATGTCGCGGGAAAAGACCAGCGACGTCCAGTTGGCGATGAACGGAACATCGTCCGACACGTTGTGGAAGACGGCGCGTCGGTTCGGTCCTGCCGCCAACTCCGGGTGCAGGGGAATGGCGAGGGCGTCACCGTAGAGCCAATCGAGTGCGACCTGCGGGTCGAGGAAGGATTCGGCGATCTCGAGCCCCTCAGTGTCTTCGAGCTGGTTACTGCGGCGGTCGTAGGCCCACACTTCGACGACGTGGCCGTACGTCGCCGCCGCCCGCACGATGAGGTTCTCGGCGAGCAGTTTGAACGAATTGGAACCCCCCTCGAAGCCCGGAATGAGGATGAGAATCGAATCCGGCGTCGAGCCGACATGGCCGTCGTGGAAGCGGGTGTAGCGGGCGTGGTTGAGGGAGAAAGCCGAGCCCCCGAACTGGGTAATCAAATCGGGGTTGGACACCGAGACACCCGGCGATCCGGGAGTGTCGGCGGGCTCGGCCGGACTGGCGAGGTCGATCGTCTCTTGAGCGATGACGACGTCGCAGCTGCCGTTGCTGGCGCCGTCGTCGAGCAGGTCGCAGTCGATCGCCAGGTCGTCGACGACGTTGAGCGTCTGGCATACGCGGCACTCGACGCGGCGAGCGACGCAGTCGCGCAGTGCCGCACCGGCCAGCCCGCGACACAGTCCTGGAAACACCGCCTCGCTATCGACCGCTGCGCACTTCTTCTCGATGCCGCGGCCCAGCTTGGCGATCGCCTTGGCGATCTTCTCCTTGCCGTCCTCGGCGATCGAGCCGGCGGTGCCAGCATCGGTGACGCAGAGTTCCAGGTCGGCCG
>JBGTMF010000460.1:0-6087 GCA_041743795.1 Thermodesulfobacteriota bacterium
AGAGACGGTATCGCTACCGTGCGCCGACCACCTGGCGCTGCGCGACCGCATGCTGGCGCGCTTGCACGCGTGAAGCCGCAGTCGGGCCCGGCAAGTCCCCCCTACCCCGGGGCGACTGGATGGATTGGGCGATCCCGGCTACCTTGAGGTCACGTGACGGCGAAGTCGAAAAAGAAACCGGTGAAGAAGCCTGGCGAGGCGACAATCGCCGTCAACCGTCGAGCGCGTCACGATTTCGAGGTCGGCGAGCGATTCGAAGCCGGCCTGGTGCTTCTCGGCAGTGAGGTGAAGTCCCTGCGCGATGGCAAGGCCAATCTGCGCGATAGCTTCGCCCGCTTTCAGAACCATGAAATATGGCTCTTCAACGCCCACATCAGTCCCTACGACCCGGCATCCCAGTTCGGACACGACCCGTTGCGCGCTCGCAAGCTGCTGCTCAATCGCTCCGAGATCGAGAAGCTCGACGGCAAGGTCAAGGAGCGTGGGCTAACTCTGATTCCGCTACGCCTCTACTTCAAAAAGGGACGCGCCAAGGTCGAACTCGCTCTCGCCAAAGGCAAGAAACGCCACGACAAGCGCGCTTCGATTCGCGAACGCGAGGCGGCACGCGAAGTCGACCGCGCCATCAAGCGCCGGTGATCTCGGCAAATGGCGGCCGGAGAACGCAACTCGCCCGGCACCGCGACCTCAGAGATACAGCCGCAACCTGACGAAGGCCTCGTCGTTGTTCTTGAACTGGCCGAGCCGTGAGCCGGTACGGCCGGCGATATGAAGGTAGCCGAGGCGGATCTCGAATCGGTCGTACAGCCGATACGTCACGCGTGGCATCAGGACCGTGTAGTCGCTGGTCGCGCCGTAAACCGACACCATCTGCAGGGTGAGGTCGTCGCGCAGGAAGCCGCGGCGCACGTCGGCCAGCAGGACGGTCTCGTCGTCCTCGATCAGCAGCGGCAACTGGTTGTCGAGTACGTGCGTCTGGGAGAGTTCGAACAGCAAATCAAAGTCGCTGATCGCGGTGTCGACCCCGACCCCCCATTGCACGCTATCGCTGATCGAGAACGTCTCGCCGATGTCGACCGCCGCGCTGCTCGCTCCGGCGTTCAACTCCTCCAGTGCCTGCTGCACGGCGGCGTCCAGCGCCGGATCGCCAAGCAGCGAGCGCAGGTCGCGGTTGAAGGCGCGATCGTGGGTGTATGCCACCTCGGCGCGAATTCCGAACTGCCCGAGAGTGAATGCGAGGTCCCCTCCCCACATCTGAATCGGCTGGAACACCGGCGACAAAATGGTCGTCCCAGTCACCCCAGGCGCCGTCGCGACGACGTCGGCGCGTGCGTTGAGATCAAAGACGGGTGAGGTCTGGATACCGTGGTAGTAGTACAAGGCGTAGTCGAGTCCACTCCAGTGCGCGGCGAATCGCGCGGCATACGAGGCATTGCTCGGCGAGAACGACGGCGGCGCCGCGTTGCGAGCTTCCAGCGACAGCGGCACGTCGACGGTTTCATCCTCGCTCAGACGAATCGGAATTGAAGCCGGTGGGACGGCATTTGGCGGAAACCAGCGCTCGCCGGGCTGCGAAACACGAAACGGCACGTAGCGCGGTACGATGACTACGGTGAAGGCCGATTCCTCTGGCGTCCAATCGCTCTCCGGCAGGTGGAAGGTCGCTTCGATGGACGGTACGCCGATCTTGCGATCGCTCTCGTCGAGCAGAATAGGGTCCGAATACCGCTCCGGGTTGATCTCGTCGTTGGGTTGGTAGCGATCGAGCTTGCCCCATGAGTGCTTGATCTGGCCGACGCGGAACTCGAAGCTGTCGACGTTCAGACGCAAGCTTGCCTCCTCAATTTCGACGGCCGGCGCGACACTCTGAAAGACGTTGTCGATGTCGTAGAAACCCGAGCGCGTGCTGCGCGTCGCCGGACCGCCGTTTTGTAGAGACGTCACCAGATCGAAGGACAGCTGCTCGTGCAGCCAGGCGCGCGCTTCGATCTGGACGCGCTGCAGGTTTAGTTCGTGCTCTGTGGCGCGATCGATGCGGAACACCTGCCGCGTTTCCACGTAACCGCCGATCTCGACTTCGCGCCCGTCCACCTCGCCGCGCCAGGCGAACACAGGCGCAGTCGAACAAGCCACGAAAGCAACGACCAGCCACAGCCGCAGCAGACACCTCGCCCCCTGCCTCACCACCTCCCCACCCCCCTGCACTGCTCCCAATTCAAGGCGGATCACGCTGCCCATCCGCGGCGCGCGCCGTCAAGGTTCGTCCTCGTCCTCGTCCTCCTCTTCCTCTTCCTCGTCGTCGGGTGTCGCCGTATGAACCGCCGTCGGAGGAATCTCGCCAGGAAAGAACAGATCGCTGTCGCCGCAGGCGGCGATTCCGCCGGCGACGAGCGCTAGCAGAAGCAACGCCGCGACGAGAACGGCAAGATCGGACACGGATTTCGAGAGTACCATCCAACGCTCCTAGGGTGTGCGACTGCCGGCCTCGGCCGACAATCGGACAACCCTACAGCAAAGCTGCAGGCAGAGTAAGGGTTCGCGTTCGGCGACCCTGCGCGCTTGTCGGTCGCCCTGTCGCCGCGCGCCACTGTCGTAGGCCCTCCGTTTTCCGCATGCTATGGTCGATCGGATCATGAAGTCCGCATTCCTCCCGCGCCTGGTAAATCACCCGTTCGGCGACCCCGGGCTATTCGTCGAACTGCGCTACGAGGGCACGGCGATGCTGTTCGACCTCGGTCGCATCGACCGCCGCCCGGCGGCGTCGCTGTTCAAGCTGCATCACGTGTTCGTCTCGCATACGCACATGGATCATTTCATCGGCTTCGATCACCTGCTGCGCCTCTTTCTCGCCCGCGACCGCGATCTGCACCTCTACGGGCCGCCCGGATTTGTCGACAATGTCCGCGGCCGACTCGCCGGCTACACCTGGAACCTGATCGAGAGCTACCCCCTCCAGCTCACCGTCCACGAGATCGGCCGCGAGACGATCGATACGGTCATCCTACCGGCACGTACGGCCTTCGCGCCGGAGAGTACCAGTAGGCGACCGTTCGATGGCATTCTCGTCGACAACGATGAGTATACGGTGACGACGGCGCACCTCGACCACCGAATATCGTCGATGGGCTTCGCCCTGACCGAGAAAACACGGCTCAACGTGCGCGCCGATAAACTGGCTGCGCTCGGCGTGCCCGCCGGCCGCTGGCTCAACCAGTTGAAGCGGGCGGTTCGCGCGGAGATGCCCGCCCAAACCGAGATCGTCGCCGAATGGCGCGAGGACGGACAATTGCGCAGCCGTACCTTTTCCGTCGGCCAACTGCGCGACGACCTCCTCGTCGAGACGCGCGGACAAAAGCTGGCCTATGTCGTCGACACGATCTTCACCCGTCCCAACATGGAAACCATCTGCGACCTCGTCCGCGACGCCGACGTCTTCTTCTGCGAGTCGTTGTTTCTCGACGCCGACCGCCACGAGGCGACCAAACGCCACCACCTCACCGCCCGCCAGGCCGGCACGCTGGCACGCGCCGCCGGCGTTCGGCGCCTCGAGAACTTTCACTTCTCGTCCCGCTACGAACGCGATCCGACACCGTTTCGCCGGGAAGCCCAGGCGGCTTTCCACGGCGAGATCGAACCCGATGTGCCCGATTGATCTCAGCCGCGAGGCGCGCGATTTCCTCGATCGCCACAGCCACGGCCACCTCGCCACGGCGAACCGACACGGAGTACCGCACGTCATCCCGTTATGCTACGCGCGCGTCGGCCAAACCCTTTACTTCGTCTGCGACGAGAAGCCCAAGCGCAACGGCCCCAAGCAGCTCAAGAGATTGGCCAACCTGCGTGAAAACCCGCACGCCGCACTCGTCGTCGACGACTACGACGAAGACTGGAGACGGCTGGCTTACCTGCTGCTGCAACTCGACGCGGAGATCATCAGCGACCCCCAGGAGTACGCTGCGGCTCTAGCCGAGTTGCGCGCGCGCTACCCACTCTATGCGGCAATGTCCCTATGTGCCGAGGCGAACCCGATCGTGCGGCTGCAGCCAACCTCCGCCCATTTCTGGACGGCGACGGGCTACATAACGCGCCCGGCGCCGCAACGGTCATGAGCGGTTTCATTCGGCGCCGAGCCCTCGACCACAGTCTTCCGGTGCTGCATTGGCGACGCCGATCGCAACCGATCAGCGCGGCCGATTGCGCGTTCGCCACGCGATCCAGCCCAACCGGTTCATTCAACTGGCGCAAACCCTCGTCGGCGTTCTAAGAGATCAGGTTCATGCCCACTCCAACGCCGATCCACACCGCAACCTTCACCGCGCTGCCGCGGCGAACCGTCTGGCTGTACGGCATCGGGCAGGCGTCGGAGGGCATCAAGAACTACGCCTTCACGGCGTTTCTGCTGTTCTACTACACCTCGGTCATTGGCCTGTCGGGCTCACTGGCCGGTTCGGCTCTGATGATCGCCCTGATCTTCGACGCGGTCACCGACCCGATGGTCGCCGCGCTGTCCGACCGCACGCGGTCGAAGTGGGGCCGGCGCCATCCCTACATGTACGCGTCGGCGGTCCCCCTCGGCATTTTCTTCTACCTGACGTTTGCGCCTCCAACCGATCTCGGCACCAGGCTCGCCATCGATGGCGATTGGGCCCTTTTTGGCTGGCTCGTCACCTTCGCCGTGCTGACACGTGGCGCCATGACGCTGTTTCACGTTCCGCACATGGCGCTTGGCGCCGAATTGACAAATCACTTCGACGAGCGCACCCGCGTCGTCACCGCGCGATCCCTGGCGGCGGTGGTGGCCACGGCGATCGCCGTCACCGCCTACTTCGTGTTGGTCGCGGTGATGCAGACGCCTGATTTTCCCGACGGGCGGCTCAACCCGGCACCCTATGGAATCTTCGCCGCCGTCTTCGGCGTCGTCATCACGATCGCCGTTCTCGGCTCGGCCTGGGGCACGCAGGACCGTGTCGCCCTGCTGAAACCTCCCGACGACTCGTCGGACAGTGGATCGCTCGTCACCGCGCTACTGCGCGACCTGCGCCAGACGCTGGCGATCCGTTCTTTCCGCGCCCTCTTCATCGGCTTCACCCTATGCTTTCTGGCGTGGGGCGTGACCAACGCGCTCGGCACCCACAACGCTCTCTACTTCTGGCACATCACCATCGAGCAACAGGGAATCTGGGGCCTCTTCGTCCTCATCGGCACCATCGCCGGCATGGGTTTCTGGCACCGCGTCGCGCAACGCACCGACAAGAAACCCACCTTCTTGATGGGGCTGGCCTTCTTCACCGTCTTCGCCGCCGCCCCGCCGCTCCTCAAAGTCGCCGGCTGGTTTCCCGCCGAGACGAGCCGGCTCTACGTCCCCCTCCTCGTGTTCTGCGGCTTCATGTTCTCCTTCGGCATCTCCGCGGCCATGGTCGTCGTCGGCTCGATGATGGCCGACATCACCGACGAGGACGACCTGCTGCATCGGCGCCGGCGCGAAGGTCTCTTCTTCGGCGCCCTTTCCTTTGCCGGCAAAACCGCCAGCGGGCTCGGCGTAGTCATCGCCGGCCTCGTCTACGACGGTGTCGGGCTGTTCCAGGGACTCGATCCGGCGACGGCGCCGGCCGAAGTGTCGACGCGTCTGGGCCTCGTCACCGGTATTGTCATCCTCGGCCTGGTGGGATTATCGCTCGGGGTTTTTCTCCGCTACGACCTGACGCGCGAACGCCAAGCGGAAATCCGCCGCCAACTCGACGCGCGCCTCGCCGCGTGATTCGCCGCCACCGGCGGCGTTGGCTTCGCCTACATTCTGTGCTTGGGAAGGCGCAGTGCGTGACGACTGGGATCCACTCGCGCGGTTCATCCTGACCGACCTGCCGACTCCGCTGCGACGCCTGTCGCGACTCGAGAGCGAATTGGCGGCGCCGTCGCTCTGGGTGAAATGCGACGATCGCAGCGGACCGCTGTACGGCGGCAACAAGCCGCGCAAGTTGGAATACCTGGTGGCGCAGGCGCTGCGACGCGGTCGGCGCGGGCTGTTGACCACCGGCGGAACGGGAACCCACCACGGCTTGGCGACGGCGATCGCGGCGCGCCGCGCCG
>JBGTMF010000461.1:0-5397 GCA_041743795.1 Thermodesulfobacteriota bacterium
GACGCTGGCCGCCGGAGAGGACGCGGTAACCGCGACGCGCCAGGCCGGCGAGGCCGGTAATCGCCAAGGCGTCGTCGAGACGTCGGGCGCGCTCGCTCCGCTGCAGGCGCAATCCGACCAAACCCAGTGAGACAAACTCCCGCACCGTGGTGCGCAATGTCGGATTCATCGCGCAGCGCTGCGGAATGTAGCCGACCTGTTGTCGCATCGCCGCGCCTCCCTGCAGCCGCAATTCTCCGCCGACTGGCGCGAGGAGGCCGAGCACCGCACGCAGAAAGGTCGTCTTGCCGGTGCCGTTGCCTCCGAGCAGGAACCAGTAATCGCCGCCGCGGATCTCCATCGCGACGTCGGCGACGACGATCTCGGCCCCGTAACCGAGCCGCAACCCACTGGCGCGGAGAACCACTGCCGCCGTCTCTGCCGTCATGCCGCTCACTCCAATACCTGCGGTCGAAACATCGCGTATACGTCGTACGGAACCAGATCGGCGAAGCGGGCGAAAGAGGCCGAGGCTCCAGGAAGGTCGCCGTCGTGGCGCGCGCTGAAAGCCTGCGCCAGGCTATAGCCGGCATCGACGTAGCCGCGACCCTCATCGTCGAGCAGGGCGAGAAAGGGATCTTGGGCGGGAGGCACCTGTGACCGCATGTCGTCGTACAAGGCGATGAGGTCTTGCGAAGTCAACCAGCTGGCTCGGCCGGCACGTTGCTCCCGCTGCGTCACCGGCGCCAGATACTCGATGACCGGAAAGTCGTCGGTGTTGACCGGTGCCGATGCCAACAGGGTAGGTCCGGCGGTGACGTTGCCGGCGTAGAACAGCAAGACCAACGCACGCGCGACGCGCTCCGGCGTGCCCGCGCCTCCGGCACGGCGGCGCAGGTTCTCCACGACCTGCGCGGCGTCGAACGGCGCCGCCGCCGTGTGACCGACCAGGGCGGCAATCGGCGAGCCGGCGAGAAAGTCGCCGCGCCACAACGTGACCTGCGGGAAGACCTCGGCCATGGTACGGGCGACGATGTCGAACTCGCGTCGCGACATCTGATACAGCGGCAACCACTGCGCAAACACACCACCCGGGCGCAGACGCGCCCGCACGGCTGCGAAGTGTTCGCGGGTGTAGAGAGCGCCGGCGCCGCTGTGCCAGGGGATGAACAGTTCGCTGATCACCGAATCGAAGCGCTCATCGGTCGCGGCCAGGTGATGCCGGCCATCGCCCAGCATCACCTCAACCCGTGCATCCGAGAAGAGTTCGTTGGTGTAATCGGCGAAGAACGCGCGCGCGGCGTCGACCACCTCGGGAATCAACTCGGAGACGACGACGCGCTCGACGGGGTGGCGCAGGGCCGCGCCGGCGGTGATGCCGGTACCCATGCCGAGAAAGAACACCGAGTGCGGGTCGCGCGTCAGCAGAATCGGCAGATCGGCCTGACGCCGGTCGTTGGCGAGAGCGGCGGTGCCACCCAGGGTGTAGTAGTTGTCCAGGCGCAGCAGGCGCTCGGAGCCGCTACCGATCACGGCCAGAACGCCGTGCACGCTCTGCGACACGCTGAGGACCACTTCGCCCTGCGGCGCCGACGGCCGCACTAACGAAAGCGACGCTGGATCGAGCCACGAAACCGCGAGGGCGATGGCGAGTGCCGGCGCCAGTAGGTCGCGCTGCCGGTGGGCGCTCCTCGTCGTCGACGCCAGAATCGCGAGCAACAGGTATGTGATGCCGACAAGACGAAGGCTCGACCACAAGCCGAGATAGGGCAACAAGACAAAGCCGGCGCAAAGCGCGCCGGCGACCGCGCCGAGCCCGTTCCACGCCAACAGCCGGCCGACGACCCGACCTGCTTCGTCGCCGTCGTCAGGCAGGCAGCGCAGCACGAAGGGCACCACCGCGCCGCCGGCGACGCACGTCACCGTCATGACGACGGCGCAAAGCAGAAACGTGGCCGCGACGTAGCCAAGCCAGCCCGCTTCACCTCCGAAATAGGCGAGGCCGCCCGTCAAATCGTGGAAGACGAAGGCACTGAGAGGAACGGCGATGCCGCTGACGAGAAGCAATTGGCGCAGCGTCCACAACGGATCGGCGCTGCGTCGACTCAGGCGGCTCGCCAACAGCCCGCCCAGCCCCAGCGCCAGCAGGAAAGTCACCAGAATCGAGGCAAACGAGTAGACGGAGTTGTGCAGCACCAGAGCGAACATGCGCGTCCACACCACCTGCAGAACGATCATCAGCCAGCCGGAAAGGGCGGCGATTACAGTCGCGAACGCGACGTTTACAGCGGCCTCACCGGAAGCCGCACGCGCGATAACCGGGCCCACCTCGGTCGAGCGGCGCATCGGCTGCGGGCCGCCGGCCGCGTAGGCGACCAACGCAATGGTGACATTCACCGACGCCGCCAGCCAGAACGAGCCGCGCAGGCCGACGAAGAGAGGCAGTGCGAAGCCGGCGACGAGCGCCCCCAAGGCGCCGCCGATCGTGTTCCACCCGTAGATGCGACCTACCCCGGCGCCGAGAGCGATCGGTGCGCGTGTGAACATCTGCGCCAGCACCGGCAGAGTGGCGCCGAGACACACTGCCGGTGGAACCAGAAGCACGACCGCGACCAACACCTTGGTACCGATCAGGGCCGGAGCCAGGTCGGTCCACCGCGTCATTGCCTGATACAACGGCCCGAATCCGGGCAGCGCGACGGCACCAGCAAGCGCCAGCCCGGCGACGGCCAACTCGAGCAGCGCGTACACCCGGAGCGGGTTGCCGATATCCGATACATACCGCGCCGCTGCCCATGGGCCGATCGTCAGGCCGAGAAAGAACACCGCGAGAGTTACCGCCGCCGCGTGTGCATCGTTGCCGAAGACGATCGCGAGCCGGCGCAGCCACAGCACCTCGTACACCAGCGCGCTGAAGCCGGAGGCGAAGAGCAACAGCGGCAGGAGCCGTCCGCCGGCGGGCGGATGGTTGGGTATCGCCGCGTCCGCCACCGCCCGATCCGTCACGGTGGCCACGGTTGTTACTGTTCCTCTCCCGCCACTCGGGTCGCCACCGCGTCAGCTTTGGCCGCCTCCAGAGCCCGCACGATCCCACGTATGTTGTGATCGATCATGTTGTAGTAATCGTCCGCCTCCGCTCGGCCGTTTACCTGGTGCGCGACCTCGACGACCTTCGCCCCTGTTGCATCGGCGACGAAGCGAGCGTGTCGGACGTCGTAGTATGGCGCTGCGAGAATCAACTGTACGCCCTCCGCCCGCATCGCGCCGATCAGCTTGCGCAAATGCCGCGTCGTCGGCGGCAAACCCGGCCGCGGTTCGAGATCACCGATCACGTGGATTCCGAAGCGGTGGGCGAAGTACGGCCACATATTGTGGTCGTTCACCACCTTGGTGCCGCGATACGACCGCACCACTCCCAGCCAGCCGCGCAGCTTGTCGCTGTCACCCTGGTCTTTGAGAAACCCACCAAGCTTGCCGTGCTCATCGAGCCGCGCCAATTTCAGGGCGTCGTATTTGGCGGCCAGTTCGTCGCCCACCAAGGCGTTGGCGACCTTGTCGCGAAACCGCTGGAAGCGCTCGGCAAAGTACTCTCTCTGCGTCGGACGCAGATGTTGGAACGTGTTGCGGATGAGTTCGGCCACCTTCACACCGTTGACCGGGTCCAACAGGTAGTGCGGGTTGCCGAGGGGGTGCACGTCACCGAGCGAGCGATCGACACTGACTGTCGGGATCTGCAGTGGCGTGATCACCGCCGAGGCGTCGACGTAGCCGAGGCCGCCGGGGATGACGCGGGCGTTGCGAGCGTTCTGCAAGATCGCCGGCAGATAGCCGACCTCCATATCCATCCCGACGATGAGAAACACGTCCGCCTCGCTCAACTGCTTGATGAAGCTCGGACGCGCATCGATGAAGTGCGGGTCCTGTGGTCCCGGGACCATCGAGAATACCGACACTGAATCACCACCCACCTGGCGGGCGAGATCGCCGAGGTCGGGAATTGTCGCCACCACCTTGAGAGGTGCCTCGGATTGCGCTGCCGCCGTCGACTGCCCCACTACAGACGCAACCAACACCACCGCGGCAGCGAGAAAGCGGAGCCGACGAACGCGCACGGCAGCCATCCGCCGGTGGCCGCGCTCAGAACTGATGCGCCGGGTGGACGCCATAGAGAACCTCCCCACCGAGCCAGAAGCTGTGCGCCTCGCGGCCCGCAAGATGTCGTGCGTTGTCGTAATTGTACTGCAAGCGGATGCGCGAGAACTCCGTCGGCTTCCACGTCAGCAACGGTGAGAGGCGATGGCGATCATCGCGAAACGGATCCAACTGGCGCGAAACCTGAACGCCGCCGAGAACGCTCCGGCCGCGACCGCCGACGTACTCGTAGCGCAGCCCTGTCGCCCACCCCCAGCGGAACCCGTACAAGCCTTGCATATAGAAGCCCGCGTCGCGCAGGATCCCGCCGGGGAGATTGTTGGGAAATTCCGGCGCCTCGCCTTCTTCGCCATCGCCGTCACCGTGGCAGTGGCCGCCGTGGCAGGTGCCACCGCCGTTCGGCGAGGCCACCATCTCCGCTCCGGCGATGAACCAATCGGCCGTGTAGTCTCGCTTGGTCACCTCGGCCTGAAACAGCAAGAACGGGAAACCGCGGAAGTTGTTCGCCGCGCGCCAGAGCAGCTTGAGATCGGCCCCGTAGATCAGGGTCTGACCATCGCGGCCGGTGGCGTTGGGACCGAACAGCCCTGACACACCAATCTGTCCAACCAAATTCGGCGTCAGGTCCGTCGAGACGTTCCACCGTGTCAGATACATGAAATCTTCCAAACTGCGCACCGATCGGTCGAGCGATGGTCGCCCGCCGACGCTCTGCGAATTGACGAAACTCGGGGCGAACCCCGACGCGTCGGCGTTCTGCATGCCGACGTGAACCTCCGAGAAAAACGGCACCGGCATCAGCCAACCGAGGCGAAATCCCTGCGATCGCGTGCCGTCCGGACCGAATACACGGGAATTGATTACCGGTTGATCAACCCACTCCCACGCGTGCGGGTGCACCGGATTGATCAGACCGAACTCGGTCAGGAAGTGACCCGCCTCCAACTGCATTCCGTAGGGCAACGCCTGCGTAGTGAAGAACGCCTCCTCCAACTCGACACCTTCCGGGAAGAACACGATGTGCGCCTCGGCGGTGAGATAGGGATCGACGGCGCCGGTGAACGACAACTCCGCCTGTTGCAACGTGAATCCGCGGCGCTTCGGATCGTGCGCGCCGCCCTGCAGCAACTCGACCTCGCTGGTCGACGCGGTCGACGAGCCGGCGGCGACCAGCATGTCCATCGAGACATCGATCAAACGAACATCGGCGCCACCGACGCGCCGCGAGGCCAGCCCGGGAAGCGCGGCGCCGCCGAGGCGGCGCTG